>NZ_CATKPZ010000044.1:0-382367 GCF_949767415.1 Pseudomonas sp. IT-196MI5 | reverse complement strand
GGGTTTGAGTCGTACATAACAGTTGTGTACGGCAAAAATCATTGTGGGAGCGAGCTTGCTCGCGATGAGGCCAGTAACCAGCACCGCAAATTCCGGGGGTGTCAGAACCGCTCGATACTCCGCGAACTACGCTCGCGCTCCACTTCCTTTGGCTTGTACGCACAAAACCCCGGTCGCGGGCCGATTTTCGGGTGGTTGCGGCAGGTATCCGGGCGCTTTTCATAAATAGTGCACAGACGGCTCTTACGATCCAGATACAGGCAATCATTGTTGCTCATACGCTGGAGGGTGAAGATTCCTGACTTCTGGTTGAAGCGCTCGACCAAACCTTCCTTTTGCAGGCGTTTGGCGATGTTCTTCGGCGGATCGCCCAGCTCGAATTCATCGACCACGCCGATGCGGATCAGGTCCTTGATCTTGACTTCGACGGGCAGGGTGCAGCAGCTGGACATGCACGAGCCGCACATCGGGGCAGAGTACTTGGCCCAGGTATCGAGGCGGTCGATCTCTGCGGCAGCGATCAGGTTCGGCTTCATCATCGTTTGTTACCAGCGTGTGCATCAGGGCGCGCGATAATACCGGGACTGGTGGATTTTTGAACAACCTTTCGCCAGATTTTTTCACTGCCGGCCGATAAGCCGCTAATCCGGCACGGCCCCTGCATTGAATCAGGTACACGACAATGTATTGCCGAGCCGATTCGCACTAACTGGAAAAACTGCCGAACCAGAGCCTCTACCGCCTGTCAGACCGTCTAGGCTCAGACAACTTCAAGCTCGCTCGAGGTCCTATCGATGACTCAAGAACCACTTGTTCGCGAAGCAGAGGTGGCCGCATTCCGCGACGCCGTCTTGACCAAACTCACTTATGCCGTGGGTAAAGACCCGGATCACGCCTTCGACCATGACTGGTTCGAAGCCATTGCCCTGGCCGCGCGGGACCACATGGTCGAGCACTGGATGGACCATACGCGGCAGATCTACCGCAAAGGTCAGAAGCGCGTCTATTACCTCTCCCTGGAATTTCTCATCGGTCGGCTGCTGTTCGACAGCCTGAGCAACCTCGGCCTGCTCGACGTGGCCCGCGAAGCCCTGACCGAACTCGGTGTCGACCTTGAGCGCATCCGTTTGCTGGAGCCCGATGCGGCCTTGGGCAACGGCGGCCTCGGGCGTCTGGCGGCGTGTTTCCTGGAAAGCATGTCGACCCTCGGCATCGCCGGTCATGGCTACGGCATCCGCTATGAGCACGGGTTGTTCCGCCAGGCGATTGTCGATGGCTGGCAGCAAGAGCAGACCGAACACTGGCTGGATTTCGGCAACCCGTGGGAGTTCGAGCGGCCGGAGGTGGTGTACCCGATCGGCTTTGGCGGCAGTGTCGAGACCGTGACCGATGAAAACGGCAAGTCCAGGCAAGTCTGGCACCCGGCGGAAACCGTGCGGGCCATTGCCTATGACACGCCGGTGGTCGGCTGGCGCGGGGCGAGCGTCAACACGCTGCGTTTGTGGCGCGCCCGGGCCATGGAAGAACTTCACCTGGAACGTTTCAACGCCGGCGACCACCTGGGTGCCGTGGCCGAAGTGGCCCGTGCCGAAAGTATCTCCCGGGTGCTCTACCCGGCGGACAGTACCGAGGCCGGCCAGGAGCTGCGCCTGCGCCAGGAATACTTCTTCGTCGCGGCGTCCCTGCAGGACTTGCTGCGCCGCCATCGCAACATGCACACCTCGGTGCTGACCCTGGGCGATCACGCCTCTATCCAACTCAACGACACTCACCCCTCGATTGCCGTGGCTGAACTGATGCGGCAACTGGTCGACGTGTATGACGTGGCATGGGATGCGGCGTGGCAGGTCACCGTCGATACGCTGTCCTACACCAACCACACATTGCTGCCCGAAGCGCTGGAAACCTGGCCGGTCGGCTTGATGGAACGCATGCTGCCGCGGCACATGCAGATCATTTACCTGATCAACGCCCAGCACATCGACTCCCTGCGAGCCAAGGGCATCCACGATTTCGACGTGCTGCGTGCGGTGTCGCTGATCGAGGAAGACAACGGTCGTCGGGTGCGCATGGGCAACCTGGCGTTTCTCGGCTCCCACAGCATCAACGGTGTGTCCGGGTTGCACACGCAACTGATGCGCCAAACGGTGTTCTCTGAACTGCACAAACTGTACCCGGAGCGAATCAACAACAAGACCAACGGTATTACCTTCCGCCGCTGGCTGTACCAGGCCAACCCCGAGCTGACCTCGATGCTGGTCGATGCCCTCGGGCCTGAAGTGCTGGATAACCCTGAAGAGCGTTTGCTCGCCCTCGAACCGTTCGCCGAGAAAAATGCATTCCGCAAGGCGTTTGCCGAGCAACGCCTGCACAGCAAGAAAGCCCTGGCGTACCTGATTCATGAGCGGCTGGGCGTTGCGGTCAACCCGTCGGCAATGTTCGACGTGCAGGTCAAGCGAATCCACGAATACAAGCGCCAGTTGCTTAACCTGATGCACACCGTGGCGTTGTACCAGGCGATCCGCGCGGAACCGGAAGTCGACTGGGTGCCACGGGTGAAAATCTTCGCTGGCAAAGCCGCCGCGAGTTATCACCAGGCCAAACTGATCATCAAACTGACCAACGACATCGCCCGGGTGGTGAACAACGACCCGACCGTGCGTGGTTTGCTCAAAGTGGTGTTCCTGCCCAACTACAACGTCAGCCTGGCGGAGAGCATCATCCCGGCGGCGGATTTGTCCGAGCAGATCTCCACCGCCGGTTTCGAAGCGTCAGGCACCAGCAACATGAAATTCGGCCTGAACGGCGCGCTGACCATCGGCACTCTGGACGGCGCCAACGTGGAAATGAGCGAGCGCATCGGCACCGAGCACATGTTTATCTTTGGTCTCAGCGCACAGCAGGTCGAGGCGCGCAAACAGAACCATGAGTTCAATGCGGCGCCGGATATTGCCGCCTCCCATCGCCTCAACGATGTGCTGCAAGCGATTCGCAGCGGCGTGTTCTCGCCGGATGATCCGTCCCGTTACACAAACCTGATCGACTCGTTGGTGGATTACGACCGCTTCCTGGTCTGCGCCGACTTCGACTCGTACTGGAACGCACAGATGCGCGTCGAAGACCTTTGGCACGATTCGAACCAGTGGTGGCGTTCGGCGGTGTTGAACACGGCGCGGATGGGCTGGTTCTCGTCGGACCGGACCATTCGCGAATACGCCACGGAGATCTGGAAGGCACTGGAGTAATTTTCAGCCAGAACGGCGAGCCAGGCCCGGTTGTTGCCGGGCCGGATCGATATACTAGGCGCCGGATTGCCGAGCGGTAGGGATCAGCCAGATTTGGAACGCGCCATTATCCTTTGTGGGAGCGAGCCTGCTCGCGATAGCGCACTCACATTCAACATCAATGCTGAATGTCATGGCCTCATCGCGAGCAGGCTCGCTCCCACAGGTTTGTGGCGTTTTCACACTAGACTGATCAGACGCTGTACCGCTTGGACTTGCCCCATGATGGGGCTGCTTAGGGATATCGACCATGCAATGGATTTTCATGCTGATCGGGCTGGTGCTCGGCTGGATACTCGACGAGTCATTCAGTGATGCACTGCTGGGCGCGTTACTCGGATTGGGTGTCGGCCAGGCCGTTCGCATGGCTCGCATGGACGCTCGGACAGCCGAGCAGCAGCGCTTGCTGGAACAGGCACAGGTTGCGCTGCAAGCAGTCGAGCAACGGCTGGCGCTGCTCGAAGCATCAGGCGTCAAGGCGCCGCAAACCCGTGAACCGCTGGTATCGCCTGAAGCCCTCCTTGATGAAACACCTGCTAGCGCCCCGGAATTGATCTGGGAGCTGCCACCTGAACTCGAGCCAATCCCCGCAGCGGCCAGCGAAATCGCCGATGCCTGGAAACCCGAGCCGACCGCTCGCGAAGCTCAATCGACTATCCCCCCGCATGGCCCGCACCTCATCGACCGCGCCATCAGCCGCGCCCGTGCCTGGTTGTTCGGTGGCAATACCGTCTTGCGGGTCGGCGTGGTGCTGCTGTTCCTCGGCCTGGCCTTTCTGCTGCGCTATGCCACCGAAGGCGTGGTGGTGCCGCTTGAGTTGCGCTACGCAGGCGTTGCGGCGGCAGCCTTGGGGTTGCTCGGATTGGGTTGGTGGTTACGAGCACGCAACAACAGTTACGCATTGATTCTGCAAGGCACCGGGATCGCCGTGTTGTACCTGACCGTGTTTGCCGCGATGCGCCTGCATCCGTTGCTCGATCCCTCGGCGGCGTTTGGCCTGCTGGTGGCGGTGACGATCTGTTCGGCGATTCTCGCCATAACCCAGGACTCCCTGGGGCTGGCCGCCGCTGCCGCACTGGGTGGCTTCGCCGCGCCCATCCTGGCCTCCACCGGCGCCGGCAGCCACGTCGCGCTGTTCAGCTACTTTGCCCTGCTAAACACCGGCATCCTCGCCATCGCCTGGTTCAAGGCCTGGCGGCTGTTGAATGTCATCGGGTTCACCGGCACCTTTGGCATTGGTTTCGCCTGGGGCCTGCGCTCCTACTCGCCGGAGTTGCTGTGGAGCACCGAGCCGTTCCTGATTGTGTTTTTCCTGATGTACCTGGCCATTGGTCTGTTGTACGCCCGGCGCAAGTTGATGGCGATGAGCGATGCGCCGGCAGAGGGCAATCGCGAAGCGCTGCTGCAGTGGTCGGCGCGCAAGGGTGACTACGTCGACGGCACGCTGCTGTTCGGCCCGCCGCTGGTGGGTTTCGGCTTGCAGTTCGCATTGGTGCAGCATCTGGAATTCGCTGCGGCGTTCAGTGCCTTGACGCTGGGCATGATTTACATGGGGCTCGCCCGTTGGCTGATGGCCGGGCGCACGCTGTTGCTGGGGGAAACCTGCCTGGCCTTGGGGGTGATCTTCGCCAGCCTGGCGATTCCGCTGGGGCTCGATGCGCGCTGGACGACGGCGGCGTGGGCGGTGGAAGGCGCGGGGATCTTCTGGCTCGGTCTGCGTCAGCAAAGGCCCCTGGCCCGGGCCTTTGCCTTGCTCCTGCAACTGGGGTCGGCGCTGGTGTTTCTCAGCGAGTTGCACAGCAGCGAGAGCAGCCTGCTCGGCGGGGTGCCATTAGGCGCGCTGTTGTTGGGTGTCGCATTGTTGTTCAGCTTCTACCTGTTACGCAAAGCCTTGCCGGAACAGATCAGGCCTTGGGAGCTGATAGGCCTGCCAGTCTTGGCGTGCCTCGGGCTGGCGTTTCTCTATTTGCTGGCCCCGCTGTTTTTCTTCAGTCACGGCACGGTGATCAGTTGGGCCTTGGCCGGGGCGCTGACGTTGTGGGTTGGCTTGCACCTGCCATCGCGCACGTTCGTGTTCACCGCGCTCGCTGTGCAACTGTTGGGTGGCGCGCTGTTCCTGGCGACGGGGCCGCAGTTCAGTGAAGGGGTGATCCCCTTGGCCCATGGCGGGTTCTGGGCGCCGCTGGTGCTGGGGCTGGTCGCGATGGTCGGGGCCTGGCGTTTGCAGATGGGTCATTCGCTCGGAGCGTTCGAAGGGCTGAGTCTGTTGCGATTGTCCCAGGCGTTGCTGGTGTGGGGTGCAGGCTGGTGGGCGTTGGCCTGGGTCATCGAGGTGCTGCATTTCGCGTCGTTGCCGATGCAGGCGACTTTTTTGTTGAGCATGGCTGCCGTGAGTGTCGCGCTGTGGACGGTATTGGCACAGCGCCTGAGTTGGCCGTCACTGGGCGTGCTCTGCACGGTGTTGATTCCCGCTGCAGCGTTGGTGCTGCTCGCGGCCTGGCACTCGCGCTATCACCCGGCGGCCAACGTCGGCTGGTTGGCGTGGGCCGCCGTGTTCGTTGTGCATTTCATGTCCCTGCGACGCCTGGCGCCCATGCTGCCGGCGCGCGTGCTGAGTGTCGCCCATGTGCTCGGCTGTTGGCTGTTGATGGGGGTGCTGGCTCTGGAACTGCGTTACGCCTTGCTGGCGTTGTCCGAGCAATACAACGCCTGGCGCTGGTTAGGCTGGGCGATCCTGCCAAGTCTGTATCTGGTGTCGATGGCGGCACCTCGCGCGTGGCCTTGGCCGGTCTCTGCGTATTCGAGGGAATACCGTGTATACGCTGCCGCGCCGCTGGCGTTGCTGATGCTCGGCTGGTTCTGGCTGGCGAATGTCGCCAGTGACGGCAACGCCGAGCCACTGCCCTACGTGCCATTGATCAACCCGCTGGAGCTCGGCCTGTTGTTCGCGCTGTTCGGCGTCTATGTCTGGTCCCGCAGCGCCATGACACAACTGGCGGTCCGCAAGGATTACGCCGCGAAAGCCACGCAAGGGGTCATCGGCGCCTCGCTGTTCGTGTTCTTTACTGCATTGGTGATGCGCACGGCGCACCATTGGAGCGGGGTGCCGTTCGATCTGGATCTGTTGCTGGCGTCGATGCGGGTGCAAGCCGGCCTGTCCATCGTCTGGACCCTGATGGCCCTGAGCCTGATGATCGGCGGCCATTTGCGTCGCCGCCGTGAGGTCTGGCTGATCGGTGCCGCCTTGATCGGGGTGGTCGTGGCCAAGCTGTTTTTTGTCGAATTGAGCAATCGTGGCGGACTGGCGCGGATCGTGTCGTTTATCGGAGTTGGCGTGTTGCTGCTGGTGGTGGGCTATTTCGCCCCGCTGCCGCCCAAGCGCAGCGACGCTGTGCCGGATACCGGGAAACCGCTCGCGGAATCCGAAGGAGTGTCATCTTGAGTCAGAAGCTGAACCTGGGTTGGCTGGGCGCTGTTGCCATGGGTGTGGTGTTGTCGGCGGTTGCCCAGGAAAAACCGGCGGATTTCACCACCCAAGTGCCCTTGTCGGTATCGGGCGAAGGCCCCTGGTATCGCCTTGAGCTGCCCCTGAGCGTGCAACTGAACGCACGCCAGGCCGACCTGAGGGATCTGCGGGTGTTCAACGCTGTCGGCGATGTTCAGGCTTATGCCTTGGCCCGGGAGTCGGCGCAGAGCAGTGAAACGCGCACCTTGACCGAGGTGAAAAGGTTTGCGTTGTACAACTCGGTGGACGCCACTGAAACCGCGCCGAGCGTACGGGTGCAATCGAGCGCCAACGGCACGTTGGTCGACGTGCAGCCCTCCAGTCAGCTGGAGGTGGGTGAGGAGGAGTTGCGCGGCTGGTTGCTCGACGCTTCCGCGATCAAGGCGCCGTTGCAGCAATTGATTCTCGACTGGACCAGCGAGCGCGACGGCTTCCAGCGTTTCACCCTCGAAGCCAGCGACGATTTACAGCATTGGCAGTTCTGGGGCGAAGGGCAGGTGGCGCGCCTGACCTTTGCCGACGAGCGGGTCGAGCAGCATGAAGTCAACCTGCCGGGCCAGTCGGCGCGCTACCTGCGTTTGCTGTGGATTACACCGCATTCGGCACCGACGCTGACGTCGGCGCAACTGCAAAGCGCCAGTACGCGCAGCCTGCCGCTGCCGTTGGTCTGGTCCCAGGCATTGGCCGGCAGCAGCACGAAGGCGGGTGAGTACACCTGGCAGTTGCCGATGGGGCTGAATGTCGAGCGAGTGCAGGTCGAGCTGAGCCAGCCCAACAGCCTGGCGCCGGTGAGCCTGGCCGGTCGGCGCGACAGCAGCCTGCCATGGCAGCCGTTGGGCAGCGGTTTGCTCTATCGCCTGACCCAGAACGGTGAGGACGTGGTGCAAAACCAATTGCCGTTGTCAGGGCAAATCGTCCAGCAATTGAAACTGACCGTGGACGAACGCGGCGGCGGACTGGGTGATCAGGCGCCGACGCTGAAGTTTGCCGTGCGTGCCACGCAACTGGTGTTCCTGGCGCGCGGGCCGGGGCCTTACACACTGGTCGTGGGGAATGCGACGGCGAAGGCGGCGAGCTTGCCGCTGTCGACGCTGATTCCTGATTACAGCCCGGCGAAGCTCGCGACCCTGGGGCGGGCCATGGTGGATGTCGGGGCGGTGGTCTCGAATGCATCGACAGAGAAAACGCTGGCGACGACGGGCATCCAGTGGAAGAAGTTCGGCTTGTGGGCAGTATTGTTGCTCAGTGTCTTGTTCCTGGCGGCGATGGCGTTCAGTTTGCTGCGCAAACCCTCTGCCAAATCCTGACAGTGGGTGCTGTGCATCCAATCGCGAGCAGGCTCGCTCCCACATTTGATCTTCGCCGGGCACAGGTTTTGAGTCTGGCAGAGATTCCCCTGTGGGAGCGAGCTTGCTCGCGATGGCGTTCGCCCAGTCACTGAAAATGCCGAAATGACCGCAGTTCCCAGGCTCACATCCAGCCCATTTCCAACTACGCTCATCCCCGCGCATGAACTCTCTTTGGCCGATCACGTCTGATAGGAGGAAATGCGCCCCGACTCGCGCTAAACTGCGCGGGTTTTTAGCCCCCCCATTCCTCCGGAGCCTTCCATGTCCCGCGTTACCTTGAGTCGCTATTTGATTGAGCAGACCCGCAGCAACAACACTCCTGCCGATCTGCGCTTCCTGATCGAAGTGGTGGCGCGTGCCTGTAAGGAGATCAGTCACGCCGTGTCCAAAGGCGCCCTGGGTGGCGTTCTGGGCAGCATGGGCACTGAAAACGTCCAGGGCGAAGTGCAGAAGAAGCTCGACGTGATCTCCAACGAAATCCTGCTCGAAGCCAACGAATGGGGCGGTCACCTGGCCGGTATGGCGTCCGAAGAAATGGACAATGCCTACCAGATCCCGGGCAAATACCCGAAAGGTGCGTACCTGCTGGTATTCGACCCGCTGGACGGTTCGTCGAACATCGACATCAACGCGCCGGTCGGCACCATCTTCTCGGTACTGCGTTGCCCGAACGAATACCTGAGCCAGAACGAACCTTTGAATGAAAAGGCCTTCCTGCAGCCAGGCACCCAGCAAGTGGCCGCCGGTTACGCGATCTACGGTCCACAGACCATGCTGATCCTGACCCTGGGCCACGGCGTGAAAGGCTTCACCCTGGACCGTGAAATGGGCAGCTTCGTCCTGACCCACGAAGACATCACCATTCCTGAATCCACCCAGGAATTCGCCATCAACGCGTCCAACCAGCGTCACTGGGAAGCCCCGGTACAGCGCTACGTCGGCGAATTGCTGGCAGGTGAGACCGGTCCGCTGAAAAAGAACTACAACATGCGCTGGGTCGCCGCGATGGTGGCCGACGTGCACCGTATCCTGACCCGCGGCGGTCTGTTCATGTACCCACGCGACAGCCGCGAGCCGTCGAAGCCGGGCAAACTGCGCCTGATGTACGAAGCCAACCCGATGTCGTTCCTGGTGGAACAGGCGGGCGGTGCGTCCACCGACGGCCACCAGCGCATCCTCGACATCCAGCCGGAAGGCCTGCACCAGCGTGTTGCGGTGTTCCTCGGTTCGAAAGAAGAAGTTGCCCGCGTCACGGCTTACCACAAGGAATAAACCATGACCGCGCCCTGGCAGCCGTTGCTTGATTGGTGGTTCGCAAGCTCCGGGTCAGCGAGGGAAGTGGCGGCGCAGAAGCGCAAGTTGTGGTTCGGCAAGCGCGACAGCCAGGACCTCGAAGCGCGCGAGCGTTTCGGGGACTTGACCGAGCAGGCACTGGCCGGCGGATTGACCGAGTGGATGCAACATCCCGAAGGTTGGCTGGCCCTGGTGCTGTTGCTCGATCAAATCCCGCGAATGATCTTTCGCGATACTCCCAAAGCCTTTGCAGGCGATCTCCGGGCGCAGAAGCTGGTAGCCCAAGGCATTGCCGCGGATTACGACCGGCAGTTGCAGCCGATTCAGCGGGTGTTCATCTACCTGGTGTTCGAGCATAGCGAAGACCTCGCGGTGCAGAACGAAGGTGTCTCGCGCTATATCGAATTGGTGGCGCAGCAGCCGGAGGTTGATCGGGCGTTGTTCAGCGATTACCTGGACTATGCCGAGCGGCATCAGAGGGTAATTGCGCAGTTTGGGCGGTTTCCGCATCGCAATGCGGTGTTGGGAAGGGAGTCTACGGCCGAGGAACTCGAGTTTCTGTCGAAGCCGGGCTCTCGGTTCTGATTTTTCGTTGTAGCTGATGCCGCCATCGCGAGCAAGCTCGCTCCCACAGTAGATCTCCGGTGCGACAAAGATTCCTGTGGGAGCGAGCTTGCTCGCGATGAGGCCGGTGAGGTTGCCTCAGATCCTGAAGCTACCCACCAACTGCTTCAACCGCGCCGCCTGCTGCTCAAGATCGGCGCACGCACGCAAGGTCGACTGCAGGTTCTCCACACCTTCCTGGTTCAGCATGTTGATCTCGGTGATGTCGACGTTGATCGACTCCACCACAGCCGTCTGTTCTTCAGTGGCAGTGGCGACCGACTGGTTCATGCCATCGATTTCACCAATACGCTGGGTCACGCTGCCCAGGCGTTCGCCCGCCTGGTTGGCGATGCCGACGCTGCTTTCGCTCTGACGCTGGCTGTCGGTCATGATACCCACCGCGGCCCGGGCGCCGACCTGCAGCTCTTCGATCATCGTCTGCACCTGCTGCGCCGAGTCCTGGGTGCGGTGAGCGAGGTTGCGCACCTCATCGGCCACCACCGCGAAACCACGCCCGGCCTCACCGGCACGCGCTGCTTCAATGGCTGCGTTGAGCGCCAGCAAGTTGGTTTGCTGGGAGATGCTGGTAATCACTTCCAGGATCTGCCCGATGTTGACCGTGTTGCTGTTGAGGGTTTCGATGTTGCCGCACGAATCGCTGATCTTGGCCGACAACTGCTGCATCGCCGCGATGGTTTTATCCACCACCTGCTGGCCGTCTTCGGCCAGGCTGCGGGCATCGCTGGAATGCTGCGAGGCGAGGGCGGCGTTCTGGGCGATTTCCTGGGCGGCGGCACCGAGCTGGTTGATTGCCGCGGCCACGCTGCTGGTGCGCGAGGCTTGCTGGTCGGAGTTGAACATCGACGAATTCGACGCGGCCACTACACGCAGCGCCACCTCGTTGACCTGGCCGGTGGCCGAGGACACTTCGATGATCGAGGTATGAATGCGCTCGACGAAGCGGTTGAACGACAGCCCCAGCGCGCCGAATTCGTCGTGGCCGTGAATGGTCAGGCGTTTGGTCAGGTCACCTTCGCCTTCGGCGATGTCGTGCATGGCGCGGCCCATGGTCAGTAGCGGCTGCATCAGCAGGCTGATCAGCATGCCCAGCAGCGCAATGATGATCACTATGGCAATCACCATGGCGATGATCGCCGAGGTACGGAACTCGCTGAGCATCGAGAACGCTGTTTCCTGATCGAGCACCAGTGCCACGTACCAGTTCGCCGATGGCACGCCGTTGACGTGGGTGAAGGAGATGAACTGACGCTTGCCGTCGATCTCGACTTCTTTCATGCCCGGGCTGACTTTGGGCGTGTCGCTCGGATAGGCCTCGGCCAGGTTCTTGAGCACCAGCTTGCTGTCCGGGTGAATCAGGATCTTGCCGTCGGCACCGACGATAAACGCATGACCGTGACCGCCGAAGTTCAGCGAGTTGATGATCGCGCTGACGCTGGACAGGTCGATGTCGGCGCCGGCGACGCCGATCATCTGGCCCCGGTGCTGCACCGGGGTGGCCACGGTGATCACCAGTTTGCCGGAAGATGCGGCAATGTACGGTTCGGTGACGATGGTCTGTTGTGCGCTATTGGCCGCCTTGTACCAGCCACGGGCGCGTGGGTCGTAATCCGCCGCGCGGTTGCCCGCCGGGACCGAGAACATCACGCCGTCAGCGCCACCGAAGTAACTCAGCTGGAAGTTGCCGGTGTAAGCAGGCAGGTCGATGATCCGTTTCAGGCCAGCGGGAGCATTGCCATCGGCGCTGATCTGTTGGGCCATCGACTGTAGCAATTGCATGCGGCTTTCCAGCCAGGTCTGGATGTTGCTGGTGGTCAGGCTGCCGAGTTCCTGCATGGAGGCTTCGGTACTGTTGCGCAAGGTCTCGCGCTGGCGATAGTCGTTGAACAGGATGAAACAAGCGAATGCGACGGCTACCACGAGGGCGGCAGCCAGCAATATCTTGTGGCTGAACTTCATGTTTCTGGTCATGGATGAGCTACCGCAGAGGGGCTGTTCTACAAAATGGGGGAGCAAATGCCACCGACGTGGCTTTGCGTTGCATTTATGTCGACTGAGCGGCGCCAAAGATTAGGTGGATTCTGTGAAAAATGACGAAATGCACGGTAAACAAGGAAAGCGACTAATTTTCGGCAAAAGGTAGACGAGTGGCCCGATAAATAGCCTGCCGGGTACGGAACCTCACAGGGGTTTTCTCTTCTAAGCTTCAGCTTGGCAGCCATGCCAATCCCCTACGCCCCCCGGAGTTTCACCATGTCGCTGCGTTCCATCGCCTTGCTTTCGTTTTGCGTGTTGCTGGCTGCCTGCAGCAAAGTCAATCAGGAAAACTACTCTAAGCTCTCGGCTGGCATGGCCAAGGCCGATGTGGAGACCCTGTTGGGCAAGCCCGCCGATTGTTCAGGCGCGCTCGGCATGTCCAGTTGCACCTGGGGCGACAAGAACAGCTTTATCAGCGTGCAGTTCGCCGGTGACAAAGTGCTGATGTTTTCCGGCCAAGGCCTGAAGTAAACCGGGGCGTTTGCCCGCGGGAGAAAAATAATGAAGCGGTTATTGATCATCCTTTTTGCCGGTCTGCTGTTGGCCGGCTGTGCCACGTCTGGCCAGGACCCATTGGCCCCAAAGACTGTCAAAAGCGTCAATCTCAAGCGCTACCAGGGCACCTGGTACGAGTTGGCGCGCATGCCGATGTACTTCCAGCGCGACTGTGCGCAATCCGAAGCCCATTACACGCTCAAGCCTGACGGTAACGTGGCGGTGCTGAACCGCTGCCTGACGGCGCAATGGCAATGGGAAGAGGTCAAAGGCACGGCTTATCCGCAGGAGCCCGGCAAGGGCGACAAGCTGTGGATCGAGTTCGATACCTGGTTCTCCAGGCTGATCCCGGGTACGGCGAAGGGCGAATACTGGGTGCTGTACGTCAGCGATGACTACAAGACCGCCATTGTCGGGGATCCGAGCCGGAAGTATTTGTGGCTGTTGTCGCGCACGCCGAACGTGAATGGTGTGGTGCGTGAGGAGCTGCTGAGCAAGGCGCGGCAGCAGGGTTACGACACCACGCGACTGATCTGGCGGGCGTCGGAAGAGCAGATGGCCGAGACCTCCAACTAACAACGCATGACCCTGTAGGAGCGAGCCTGCTCGCGATGGAGTATCAGACACAACGATGTCGACTGACACACCATCGCGAGCAGGCTCGCTCCTACAGGGTTTTTGCGTTAGTTCAGAAGATCGCGCAGTACCTGAGTGAAGGCGCGGTTGCTTTCTTCCTCGGCAGCATGCCGCCCGTCACGCACCACCCACTGGCCGTTCACCAGCACATCCCGCACCTGGCGATCGCCACCGGCAAACAGCCACCGATTGAGTATCCCGTCACCATTGGCTGTCGCCAGATACGGATCGTTGCCATCGAGCACCAGCCAGTCGGCGCGTTTGCCGACTTCCAGTGCGCCAATCGGCTGGCCCAGCGCCTGAGCACCGCCATCCAGCGCGGCATCGAACAGCGTGCGGCCGACCATTGGCTGATCCGCGCCATACAAACGATTACGCCGCTGGTCGCGCAGACGCTGGCCGTATTCCAGCCAGCGCAATTCTTCCACCACGCTCAATGACACATGACTGTCGGAACCGATGCCCATGCGCCCGCCCTGGGCGAGGAAATCCACCGCCGGGAAAATCCCGTCGCCCAGGTTGGCTTCGGTGGTCAGGCACAGGCCGGCGATGGCGCGACTCCTGGCCATCGACGTGACTTCTTCCGGGTTGGCGTGGGTCGCGTGGACCAGGCACCAGCGCTGGTCGACGTCGATGTTTTCGTACAGCCATTGCAGCGGACGACGACCGCTCCAGGTCAGGCAGTCGTCGACTTCTTTCTGCTGCTCGGCGATGTGGATGTGCACCGGGCATTGCTTGTCGCTGGCGGCCAGCACTTCGCTGATCTGCTGCGGCGTAACCGCGCGCAGCGAGTGGAAACACAAGCCGAGCGACTGCGCCGGTTGCTGCGCCAGCACCGGTTGCAGGCGCGATTGCAGCTTGAGGTAGTTTTCAGTGCTGTTGATAAAGCGACGCTGACCGTCGTTCGGCGCTTGGCCACCGAAGCCTGAGTGGCTGTAGAGCACCGGCAGCAGGGTCAAGCCGATACCCGCGGAACTGGCTGCCTGGCTGATGCGCAGGGCCAGTTCGGCCGGATCCGCGTAAGGCTGACCATTGAGGTCGTGATGCACGTAGTGAAATTCTGCCACCGAGGTGTAACCGGCCTTGAGCATTTCGATATACAACTGGCGGGCGATGACGCCGAGTTGTTCCGGGCTGATTTTTCCGACGAGGCGATACATCAGATCGCGCCAGGTCCAGAAACTGTCATTCGGATTGCCCGCCACTTCCGCCAGCCCGGCCATGGCCCGCTGGAAGGCGTGGGAGTGCAGGTTCGGCATGCCAGGCAGCAGCGGACCGCTCAACCGCTCGGCGCCATCTGCATGGGAATCGGCCTGGATATGGGTCAAAACGCCATCGGCGCTGACCTCAAGACGTACATTGTTGGCCCATCCACTAGGCAGCAGCGCGCGTTCGGCAAAGAAGGCGGACATGGTTCATCACCCCATCGTGTGTTATTTGTATATACATATACAGACGTTTGCCTGCCCGGTAAACTCCGGCAAGCTAGTGATATCTACTAAACGACCAAGGAATAACCGTGCCGACTCCGCCTCCAGTCTCTCCGTTGGCCGCGAACATGGGCGACAGTCCGGCGCCCTTGTACGCCCGCGTCAAACAAATGATCACCCAGCAAATCGACAGTGGAAACTGGCCGCCGCACTACCGCGTTCCGTCGGAAAGCGAGCTGGTCAGCCAGTTGGGCTTCAGCCGCATGACCATCAACCGCGCCCTGCGCGAGATGACCGCCGACGGCCTGCTGGTGCGCATGCAAGGTGTCGGTACGTTCGTCGCCGAGCCGAAAAGCCAGTCCGCGCTGTTCGAAGTGCACAACATCGCCGATGAAATTGCCTCCCGCGGTCATCGCCACACCTGCAAGGTCATCACCCTTGAAGAAGAAGCCGCTGGCTCCGAGCGCGCCCTGGCCCTGGACATGCGCGAAGGGCAGAAGGTGTTCCATTCGCTGATCGTGCATTTCGAAAACGATATTCCGGTGCAAATCGAAGACCGTTTCGTCAATGCGCTGGTGGCGCCGGACTACCTCAAACAGGACTTCACCCTGCAAACGCCCTACGCCTATCTGAACCAGGTCGCGCCGCTGACCGAGGGCGAGCATGTGGTCGAGGCGATCCTGGCCGAGCCATCCGAATGCAAATTGCTGCAGATTGAAAAGGGCGAGCCGTGCCTGCTGATTCGCCGCCGCACCTGGTCGGGTCGTCAGCCGGTGACTGCCGCTCGCTTGATCCACCCCGGTTCTCGTCATCGCTTGGAAGGGCGCTTTCATAAATGAGCAGTCTGAAAGTTTTACGTGCAGTTGATTACCCGAGCATGCCCTGGAAAAACGGCGGCGGTAGCACCGAAGAAATCACCCGCGATGCCGGCACCGGCCTGGACGGGTTTGGCTGGCGCCTGTCGATCGCCGACATCGGTGAGTCAGGTGGGTTTTCCACCTTTGCCGGTTATGAGCGGGTGATCACCGTGTTGCAAGGTGACGGTATGACCCTGACGGTCGACGGCCAAAAAACGCGAGCACTGTTACCGCTGGACCCGTTCGCCTTTAGCGGTGAAAGCAAGGTTTCCTGCACACTGCTCGGCGGTCCGATTCGCGACTTCAACCTGATTTATGCGCCGCAGCGTTACGGTGCGCGGTTGCAGTGGTTGAGTGGCGAGCAGCGGTTTTTCAGCTCGGCGGGCACGGTGCTGGTATTTAGCATCAGCGATGCGCTGGACGTGGCGGTCGATAGCAACGCTTCGCAACTTGGCCAGCATGATTGTCTGCAACTCGACGGTAACACCGGGCTGCTGGAAGTCTCCGTCAATGGCCCATGCTGTGTGATTGAGCTGGCCGCTCGCTGATTCTGAATTTTCAAAAGATCGCAGCCTTCGGCAGCTCCTAAATGGGATGGTGTGCACCCTGTAGGAGCTGCCGAAGGCTGCGATCTTTTGCTTTTCAGCGTTCCCGAAAGCGCACCACTTTGTTACCGAACGCCCCAGTGTGGCGCAAAACCACGCTCAAGTAACAAAGTCCCCTCGCAACAAAAATCCTCCCGAAAAATTTCTTCTACGCCAGAACCCTTGTCCCAGGCGCTCTCCAGCCGTTTCAGAATTTTTCTTGAATGCTCCTCCAACAAGTTGGCCGCTTGATTGCATATGCTTGTATGTACAAGTAAAGACGTATGTGTATGAGTCACGAGGACTCAACCATC
Source organism: Pseudomonas sp. IT-196MI5 (assembly GCF_949767415.1). Classification (NCBI taxonomy): domain Bacteria; kingdom Pseudomonadati; phylum Pseudomonadota; class Gammaproteobacteria; order Pseudomonadales; family Pseudomonadaceae; genus Pseudomonas; species Pseudomonas sp. IT-196MI5. Next base: position 365,959 of record NZ_CATKPZ010000044.1, on the reverse strand, counting down.
GTCCACTGATTCGCCGGTGTGCACTGATGCCCATTGGCTTGCTCGCCCACTGCCTGGGTTGGTTTGGATTGATTGCTGAGGAGTCTTTTTCGTGACTGACATTAAACCTACAAAGTTTCGTGACGTTGAAATCCGTGCTGCACGCGGTAACAAGCTGACCGCCAAGAGCTGGCTGACCGAAGCGCCGCTGCGCATGCTGATGAACAACCTCGATCCGGAAGTCGCCGAGAACCCTAAAGAACTGGTGGTTTACGGTGGTATCGGTCGCGCTGCACGCAACTGGGAATGCTACGACAAGATCGTCGAAAGCCTGACCAACCTGAACGACGACGAGACCCTGCTGGTGCAGTCCGGCAAGCCGGTCGGCGTGTTCAAGACCCACAGCAACGCCCCGCGCGTACTGATCGCCAACTCCAACCTGGTGCCACACTGGGCGAGCTGGGAACACTTCAACGAACTGGACGCCAAAGGCCTGGCCATGTACGGCCAGATGACCGCCGGCAGCTGGATCTACATCGGCAGCCAGGGCATCGTCCAGGGCACCTACGAAACCTTCGTCGAAGCCGGTCGCCAGCACTATAACGATGACCTGAAAAGTCGTTGGGTCCTGACCGCAGGCCTCGGTGGCATGGGTGGCGCTCAGCCTCTGGCCGCGACCCTGGCTGGTGCTTGCTCGCTGAACATCGAATGCCAGCAGGTCAGCATCGATTTCCGTCTGAAAAGCCGCTACGTCGATGAGCAGGCTACCGATCTCGACGACGCGCTGGCCCGCATCGCCAAATACACCGCCGAAGGCAAAGCGATTTCCATCGCCCTGCTGGGTAACGCGGCAGAAATCCTGCCGGAACTGGTCAAGCGCGGCGTGCGCCCGGACATGGTCACCGACCAGACCAGCGCCCACGACCCGCTCAACGGCTACCTGCCTGCCGGCTGGACCTGGGACCAGTACCGCGCTCGCGCCAAGACCGAGCCGGCCGCTGTGATCAAAGCCGCCAAGCAATCGATGGCCGTGCACGTCAAGGCGATGCTGGACTTCCAGAAAATGGGCGTGCCGACCTTCGACTACGGCAATAACATCCGTCAGATGGCACAGGAAGAAGGCGTGGAAAACGCATTCGACTTCCCGGGCTTCGTGCCGGCCTACATCCGTCCGTTGTTCTGCCGTGGCATCGGCCCGTTCCGTTGGGCTGCACTGTCGGGCAACGCCGAAGACATCTACAAGACCGACGCCAAGGTCAAAGAGCTGATCCCGGATGACGCCCACCTGCACAACTGGCTGGACATGGCCCGCGAGCGCATCAGCTTCCAGGGTCTGCCGGCACGTATCTGCTGGGTTGGCCTGGGCCTGCGTGCCAAGCTGGGTCTGGCGTTCAACGAAATGGTGCGCAGCGGCGAGTTGTCCGCGCCGATCGTGATCGGTCGCGACCACCTGGACTCCGGTTCGGTTGCCAGCCCTAACCGTGAAACCGAATCCATGCAGGACGGTTCCGATGCCGTGTCCGACTGGCCACTGCTCAACGCCCTGCTCAATACCGCGAGCGGCGCGACCTGGGTGTCCCTGCACCACGGCGGCGGCGTCGGCATGGGCTTTTCCCAGCACTCGGGCATGGTGATTGTCTGCGACGGTACTGACGAAGCGGCCGAGCGTATCGCTCGCGTGCTGCACAACGACCCGGCCACCGGTGTCATGCGTCACGCCGATGCCGGTTACCAGATCGCCATCGACTGCGCCAAGGAACAAGGGCTGAACCTGCCGATGATTACCGGCGAATAACACAAAACCTGTGGTACCGCTTTACCTGTGGGAGCGAGCTTGCTCGCGATGACGCTGGCACATTCAACACCTGTGCTGACTGACAGATCTCAATCGCGAGCAAGCTCGCTCCCACAGAAAGCAAAGCCCACAAGCAGTTTCACCGTGAATTCCCAGAACAATCCACAGAGGTTGACCCATGGCTGTTAACAGCGAACGTGCAGGCAACAAACCGTTGATCGAGAAGCGCTCGATCGACTACATCCCGGAAGCGGAAAGACACGGTCGTCTGTTAAGCCAGTTCACCCTGTGGATGGGTGCCAACCTGCAAATCACCGCGATTGTCACCGGGGCCCTGGCCGTGGTGCTGGGCGGTGATGTGTTCTGGTCGTTGATCGGTCTGTTGATCGGTCAATTACTGGGTGGCGGCGTGATGGCGCTGCATGCGGCGCAAGGCCCCAAGCTTGGCCTGCCGCAGATGATTTCCAGCCGGGTACAGTTCGGCGTGTACGGTGCGGCCATCCCGATCGTGCTGGTCTGCTTGATGTACCTGGGCTTCACTGCAACAGGAACCGTGTTGTCCGGCCAGGCGCTGGGCCAGTTGTTTGGCGTCAGCGACACCGTCGGTATCCTTCTTTTCGCCAGTGTCATCGTGCTGGTCACGGTGCTCGGTTATCGGGTGATCCATTGGATCGGCCGTGTTGCCAGTGTCATTGGCGTGATTGCATTTGTTTATCTGTTCAGCCGTCTGATGAGCCAGGTTGATGTTGGCGCACTGTTGCAAATCCGCCACTTCAGCTGGAGCAGTTTCTTGCTCGCGGTGTCGCTCGCAGCGTCCTGGCAGATCGCCTTCGGCCCTTATGTGGCTGACTACTCTCGCTATCTGCCGAGCAAGATTTCCTCGGTGAAAACTTTTTTTGCCGCCGGCGCAGGTTCGGTCATTGGTGCACAGGTGGCGATGGTCCTCGGCGTGTTCGCTGCCGCTTCGGCCAACGGGCAATACGCCGGCCACGAAGTGGCCTACATCGTTGGTCTGGGTGGTACCGGTGCCACCGCTGCACTGCTGTACTTCAGCATCGCGTTCGGCAAGGTCACCATCTCCACGCTGAACTCCTACGGCAGCTTCATGTGCATTGCGACCATCATCAGCGGTTTCCGTGGTGACCTGAAGGTAACGCGCTTGCAGCGTCTGGTGTTCGTGCTGGTCATCGTCGGTGCTGCGACCCTGATGGCGTTGCTCGGTCAGCACTCGTTCCTCGGTGCATTCAAGTCCTTCATCCTGTTCTTGCTGGCGTTCTTCACGCCCTGGAGCGCGATCAACCTGGTGGACTACTACTGCATTACTCGCGAGCGCTATGACGTGCCGGCGTTGGCCGATCCGAACGGTCGCTACGGTCGTTGGAACCTTCTCGGTATCAGCGTCTATGTGTTCGGTGTGCTGGTGCAATTGCCGTTCATTTCCACCAAGTTCTACACCGGTCCGCTGGTGGCGGCCCTGGGTGATGTGGATATTTCCTGGATCATCGGTCTGGTGCTGCCCGCCGCCCTGTATTACCTGTGTGCGAAAAAATGGCACGGCACAGTGCCCGATCATCTGATTCTGCCGGTCGAGCAGGACAGTGTTGTACAACCTGAAAAAAGCGGAGCCGGTCGCGCTGCGGCGCAGGCCTGATTGGACGTGGACAGGGCTGGATGCCTCTTGACTGCCGTAAGCCAACTCATGATTAGGAGCGTCACAACAATGAAATCGAACAAGACCCTGCTGACCGCATTGCTTTCCATGGGCCTGCTGGCCAGCGCCGGCGCCACTCAGGCGGCGGGTTGGTGCGAGTCGGGCAAACCGGTGAAATTTGCCGGCCTGAACTGGGAAAGCGCCATGCTCTTGACCGACGTGCTGCAAGTCGTGCTGGAGAAAGGCTACGACTGCAAGACCGACAGCCTGCCGGGTAACTCCATCACCATGGAAAACGCCCTGAGCAGCAACGATATTCAAGTGTTTGCCGAGGAGTGGGTCGGCCGCAGCGAAGTCTGGAACAAGGCCGAGAAGGCCGGCAAGGTCGTCGGTGTCGGCGCGCCGGTTGTTGGTGCAATTGAAGGCTGGTACGTGCCGCGCTACGTGATCGAAGGCGACGCCAAGCGCAAGCTCGAAGCCAAGGCGCCGGACCTGAAAAACATTGCTGACCTGGGCAAGTACTCGGCGATCTTCAAGGACGCCGAAGAGCCGTCCAAGGGCCGTTTCTACAACTGCCCGGCTGGTTGGACCTGTGAGCTGGACAACAGCGAAATGCTGAAAAGCTACGGCCTGGAAAGCACCTACACCAACTTCCGCCCAGGCACCGGCCCGGCGCTGGATGCCGCCGTGCTGTCGAGCTACAAGCGTGGCGAGCCGATCCTGTTCTACTACTGGTCGCCAACGCCGCTGATGGGCCAGGTCGACGTGGTCAAGCTCGAAGAGAAGCCAGGCGTGAACAAGACCGTGGATATCAAGGTCGGCCTGTCCAAGACTTTCCACGACGAAGCGCCGGAACTGGTGGCCGTGCTGGAAAAGGTCAACGTGCCGATCGACCTGCTGAACCAGAACCTGGGGCGCATGACCAAAGAGCGGATCGAGTCACCAAAACTGGCCAAGATCTTCCTGAAGGAACATCCTGAAGTCTGGCACGCATGGGTGAGCGAAGACGCAGCCAAGAAAATCGACGCGGCCTTGTAGGTCGGGCTTCTCCGACTGCCGGCGACGGCAGTCGGATGCTTGATCGCAACCCCTTGATTGAGAGTCTCTTATGTTTCCCGAAAGCTTTACCTTTTCCATCGCCGACTGGGTCAACGGTTGGGTCGATTCGCTGGTCACCAACTACGGCGACGTGTTCCGGCACATCTCCGATACCCTGTTGTGGGCCATCGTCAATCTTGAAAGCCTGCTGCGTGCAGCGCCCTGGTGGCTGATGCTGGCAATCGTGGCGGGCGTGGCCTGGCACGCGACCCGTAAAGTCGTGACCACCGCCGTCATCGTCGGCTTGCTGTTCCTGGTGGGTGCAGTCGGCCTCTGGGACAAGCTGATGCAGACTCTGGCGCTGATGATGGTGGCGACGATCATTTCGGTGTTGATCGGCATCCCGCTGGGCATTCTCTCGGCGCGCAGCAACCGCCTGCGTTCGGTGCTGATGCCGTTGCTGGACATCATGCAGACCATGCCGAGCTTCGTGTACCTGATTCCGGTGCTGATGCTGTTCGGCCTGGGCAAGGTCCCGGCGATTTTCGCTACCGTGATCTACGCCGCGCCGCCGCTGATCCGCCTGACCGATCTGGGCATTCGCCAGGTCGACGGCGAAGTGATGGAAGCGATCAACGCCTTCGGTGCCAACCGCTGGCAGCAACTGTTCGGCGTGCAACTGCCGCTGGCCCTGCCGAGCATCATGGCGGGGATCAACCAGACCACCATGATGGCCCTGTCGATGGTGGTGATCGCCTCGATGATCGGTGCCCGTGGTCTGGGTGAAGACGTACTGGTGGGGATTCAGACCCTCAACGTCGGACGTGGCCTTGAGGCCGGTCTGGCGATCGTGATTCTGGCTGTGGTGATCGACCGCATTACTCAGGCGTACGGTCGCGCACGGCATGAGGTGAGCAAATGAACAACGCAACCGTGAGCAAGATCGAAGTCAAAAACGTCTTCAAGATTTTCGGCAACCGTTCCAAGGACGCGCTGGCCATGGTCGGCCAAGGCAAGACCAAGGATCAGGTGCTGGCCGAAACCGGCTGCGTGGTGGGCGTGAACGACCTGTCGCTGAGCATCGGCAGCGGCGAGATCTTCGTGATCATGGGCCTGTCGGGTTCCGGCAAGTCGACCCTGGTGCGCCACTTCAACCGCCTGATCGACCCGACCAGCGGCGCGATCCTGGTGGACGGCGTGGACATCCTGCAATACGACATGGAAGCCCTGCGCGAATTTCGCCGGCGCAAGATCAGCATGGTGTTCCAGAGCTTCGGCCTGTTGCCGCACAAGAGCGTGCTGGACAACGTCGCCTACGGCCTGAAAATCCGCGGCGAAAGCAAAGCCATGTGCGCCGAGCGTGCGCAGCACTGGATCAACACCGTGGGCCTCAAGGGCTACGAAAACAAATACCCGCATCAGCTTTCCGGCGGCATGCGTCAGCGCGTGGGCCTGGCCCGTGCCCTGGCGGCGGACACCGACATCATTCTGATGGACGAAGCCTTCAGTGCCCTCGACCCATTGATCCGCGCGGAGATGCAGGACCAGTTGCTGGAACTGCAAAAGACTCTGCACAAGACCATCGTCTTCATCACCCACGACCTCGACGAGGCCGTGCGCATCGGCAACCGCATCGCGATCCTCAAGGATGGCCGCCTGATCCAGGTCGGTACGCCGAGAGAGATCCTGCACTCGCCGGCGGATGAGTACGTCGACCGCTTTGTGCAGCGTCGGGCGGCGGTGGTTTAAAAGGTTTGTGCCGGCTGTGCTGGCCCCATCGCGAGCAAGCTCGCTCCCACAGGGGATCCCCGGTGTTCACAAAACCTGTGGGAGCGAGCTTGCTCGCGATGAGGCCGGAAAAGCTGCATCAAAATTCAGGTTTGTACGCAGAGGTTGAAGATGTCCCAGGCTGAAAAAATCGTTATCACCCAAGCGCAGGTAACCTGGCAGGACGTGGTCGCCGTGGCCCGCGATGGCGCACAGCTTGAGCTGTCGGCGCCGATCTGGGCGCGCATCGAAAACGCGCAGGCCATCGTCCAGCGCATCGTCACCAGCGGTGAACGTGCTTATGGCATCAACACCGGCCTGGGCGCGCTGTGCAACGTCTCGCTGCAGGACGAACAACTCAGCCAGTTGTCGCGCAACACCTTGCTCAGCCACGCTTGCGGCGTGGGTACACCGCTGACCAACGAGCAGACCCGCTCGATCATGTGCGCCGCCGTCGTCAACTACAGCCACGGCAAGTCCGGCCTGCACCGTCAGGTCGTCGAAGCACTGCTGGCACTGCTCAACCGTGGTATCACCCCGCAAGTGCCGTCCCAGGGTTCCGTGGGCTACCTGACCCACATGGCTCACATCGGCATCGCGCTGCTGGGCGTCGGCAATGTCAGCTATCGCGGTCAGGTCGTTTCCGCGCAGCAAGCGCTGGCCGAAGAAGGCCTGCAACCAGTCAAGCTCGGCGCCAAGGACGGCTTGTGCCTGGTCAACGGCACACCGTGCATGACTGGCCTGAGCTGCCTGGCCATTGCCGATGCCACGCGCCTGCTGGAATGGGCCGACGTGATCGGCGCCATGAGCTTCGAAGCCCAACGCGGGCAAATCGACGCCTTCGACGCCGAGATCATCGCGCTCAAACCGCACCCGGGCATGCAACAGGTCGGGATCAACCTGCGCGCACTGCTCGACGGCAGCGAAGTGATCGCCCAGAGCAAAGGCATTCGTACCCAGGACGCGCTGAGCATCCGCTCGATTCCGCAGGTGCACGGCGCCGCACGCGATCAACTGGTGCATGCGACCAGACAGATCGAAACCGAACTCAACGGCGCCACCGACAATCCGCTGGTGCTGGGCACCGCTGACAATTACCGCGTGGTGTCCCAAGCCAACCCCCACGGCCAGTCCGTGGCAATGGCGGCGGACTTGCTGGCGATTGCCATGGCGGAAATCGGCTCCATCGCCGAACGTCGCCTGGACCGTTTGATCAACCCGCACGTCAGCGGCCTGCCGGCCTTCCTGGTGGCCAACCCGGGTGTGAACTCCGGGATGATGATCGTGCAATACGTCGCCGCTTCGCTGTGCGCGGAAAACCGTCAACTGGCGCAACCGGCAGTGTTGGATAACTACGTGACGTCGGGCCTGCAGGAAGATCACCTGAGCCTGGGCACCAACGCCGCGCTGAAGCTGCATCGTGCGCTGGAAAACTGCACGCAAATCCTTGCCATCGAGTATTTGCTGGCGGCCCAGGCGTTTGAATTTTTGAAAGAACAACGCTTCGGCGCAGGCACCGATGCGGCCTGGCGCCTGCTGCGTGAACGTGTTCCGGCCTACGATCAGGATCGTTGGTTGGCCCCGGACATTGCCGCCGCTGCTGCGGTATTGAAAGACCCGATTTTGCTGCACAACGCTTTTCCAGAACTGAACTGACTTCCACAACACCAGCGTGCCAAGGCGCGGCTCCCTAAAAGGCAGACGCGACGGACAACGGACATCTCCGGAGCGTCTGGTGAGTTAACAACAACTCTCAAAAGGAGCACAAAATGACTGCGCTAAACCTGATTCCCGGCCAACTGAGCCTCGCCCAACTGCGTGACGTCTATCAGCAGCCGGTGAAACTGACCCTCGACCACAGCGCCTCGGCCCAGATCGAAGCCAGCGTTGCCTGCGTGGAGCAGATCCTCGCCGAGAACCGCACCGCTTACGGCATCAACACCGGCTTCGGCCTGCTGGCCTCGACCCGCATCGCCAGCGAAGACCTGGAAAACCTGCAGCGCTCGTTGGTGCTGTCCCACGCCGCCGGTGTCGGTCAGCCAATCAGCGACGAGCTGGTACGCCTGATCATGGTGCTCAAGGTCAACAGCCTGAGCCGTGGTTTTTCCGGTATCCGTCGCGTAGTGATCGACGCGCTGATCGCCCTGATCAACGCCGAGGTTTACCCGCATATTCCATTGAAAGGTTCGGTCGGTGCCTCCGGTGACCTGGCGCCTTTGGCCCACATGTCGCTGGTGCTGCTGGGCGAAGGCAAGGCACGCTACAAAGGCGAGTGGATGGAAGCCACCGAAGCGCTGAAAGTCGCCGGTCTGACTCCGCTGACCCTGGCTGCCAAAGAAGGTTTGGCGCTGCTCAACGGCACTCAAGTCTCCACCGCGTTTGCCCTGCGTGGCCTGTTCGAAGGTGAAGACCTGTTCGCCGGTGCCTTGGCGCTGGGCGGCCTGACTGTTGAAGCGGTGCTGGGTTCGCGCTCGCCGTTCGACGCACGCATCCACGCTGCCCGTGGCCAGAAAGGCCAGATCGATGCCGCCGCCGCGTACCGCGATCTGTTGGGCGAGCGCAGCGAAGTCTCCGACTCCCATGAAAACTGCGAAAAGGTCCAGGATCCATACTCCCTGCGTTGCCAGCCGCAAGTCATGGGCGCCTGCCTGACCCAGTTCCGTCAGGCCGCCGAAGTGTTGGCCATCGAAGCTAACGCCGTATCGGACAACCCGTTGGTGTTCGCCGCTGAAGGTGATGTGATCTCCGGTGGTAACTTCCACGCTGAGCCGGTGGCCATGGCCGCTGACAACATGGCGCTGGCCATCGCTGAAATCGGTTCCCTGAGCGAACGCCGTATCTCGCTGATGATGGACAAGCACATGTCGCAACTGCCGCCGTTCCTGGTGGCCAATGGTGGCGTGAACTCCGGCTTCATGATCGCCCAGGTGACCGCAGCGGCACTGGCCAGCGAGAACAAGGCCCTGTCCCATCCGCATTCGGTGGACAGCCTGCCGACTTCCGCCAACCAGGAAGACCACGTATCGATGGCGCCGGCGGCTGGCAAGCGTCTGTGGGAAATGGCCGAGAACACCCGCGGGATTCTCGCCGTAGAATGGCTGGCAGCGGCTCAGGGTCTGGATTTGCGCAACGGTCTGAAAACTTCGCCAAAACTGGAAAAGGCCCGTGCCATTCTGCGTAACGAAGTGCCTTTCTATGAGAAAGACCGCTTCTTCGCGCCGGACATCAATGCGGCGACTGAATTGTTGGCCTCGCGTTGCCTGAACGAGCTGATCACGACCAAGCTTTTGCCTAGCCTGTAATGGCCCCTTCGCGAGCAGGCTCGCTCCCACAGGATTCGTGCAATCCTATGTGGGAGCGAGCTCGCTCGCGATTCGATTTTGCGTCGCATAACAATAACTAGGGACGAGAAATGCAACAGCCGGAAAAGGGTTTGAAACGCGGGCTCTCTGCCCGACATATTCGCTTCATGGCGCTGGGGTCGGCGATCGGCACCGGGCTGTTTTATGGATCTGCCTCGGCCATTCAAATGGCCGGGCCTGCGGTACTGCTCGCTTACCTGATTGGTGGCGCGGCGGTGTTCATGGTCATGCGCGCCCTCGGTGAGATGGCGGTGCACAACCCGGTGGCCGGCTCTTTCGGCCAGTACGCCAGCACCTACCTGGGGCCGATGGCGGGCTTCATCCTCGGTTGGACCTACGCATTCGAAATGGTCATCGTCGGCATGGCCGATGTCACCGCGTTCGGTATCTACATGGGCTTCTGGTTCCCGGAGGTTTCCCGCTGGATCTGGGTGCTGGGTGTCGTTTCCATCGTCGGCGGCCTGAACCTGTGCAACGTCAAAGTCTTCGGTGAAATGGAGTTCTGGCTGTCGCTGCTCAAGGTCGCGGCCATCATCGCGATGATCCTGGGCGGTTTCGGCATCATGTGGTTCGGCATCAGCTCGGCCCCCGGCCAGGTGACCGACATCAGCAACCTCTGGAACCACGGCGGCTTCATGCCCAATGGCATGGGCGGTCTGATTGCTTCGTTCGCAGTGGTGATGTTTGCGTTTGGCGGTATTGAAATCATCGGCGTAACGGCGGGTGAAGCCAAGGACCCGCAGCACGTGCTGCCCCGGGCGATCAATGCCGTACCGTTGCGGATCCTGCTGTTCTACGTGCTGACGATGCTGGTGCTGATGTCGATCTTTCCATGGCAGCAGATCGGCAGCCAGGGTAGCCCGTTCGTGCAGATTTTCGACAAGCTGGGGATCAGCTCGGCGGCCACCATCCTCAATATCGTGGTGATCACGGCGGCGATTTCGGCGATCAACAGTGACATCTTCGGCGCTGGCCGCATGATGTTCGGTCTGGCCCAACAAGGCCATGCGCCCAAGGGCTTCGCCCGCCTGTCGCGCAATGGCGTGCCATGGATGACCGTGGTGGTGATGAGTGCCGCGCTGTTGCTGGGCGTGTTGCTGAACTATCTGATCCCGGAAAACGTGTTCCTGTTGATCGCTTCCATCGCGACCTTTGCCACGGTGTGGGTCTGGCTGATGATTCTGGTGACCCAAGTGGCCATGCGCCGGTCCATGAGCGCCGAACAGGTTGCACAACTGAAATTCCCGGTACCGCTCTGGCCCTATGCGCCGGCGGCGGCGATTGCCTTCATGCTGTTCATTTTCGGCGTGCTCGGCTATTTCCCGGACACCCAGGCAGCGCTGATTGTCGGCGTGGTCTGGATCGTGTTGCTGGTGCTGGCTTACCTGACGTGGGTGAAACCAGCGGCGGGTCAGGCAGCCCTGGTGACACAGGACCCTGTTTTTTCTCATCGATAACCTAATGGAGGCCAAGGATGAAAACTCTCTGGCAACACTGTCACGTCGCAACCATGGCACAAGGCGTCTACTCGATCATCGAGGACGCGGCCATCGTGACGTCAGGTGCGCACATTGAGTGGGTCGGTCCGCGCGGTGAATTGCCGGCGGGCGAGTATCCGGCCGTCAATGATTTGAACGGAGCCTGGGTCACACCGGGCCTGATCGACTGCCATACCCATACGGTGTTCGGCGGTAACCGCAGCGGCGAATTCGAGCAGCGCCTGCAAGGCGTCAGCTACGCGCAAATCGCCGCCAGCGGTGGCGGCATCGCCAGCACCGTGCGCGCCACTCGTGCAGCCAGCGAAGATGAACTGTTCGCCAGTGCCGCCAAGCGCCTGAAAAGCCTGATGCGCGATGGCGTCACCAGCATCGAAATCAAGTCCGGCTACGGCCTGGACCTGGCCAACGAGCGCAAGATGCTGCGTGTGGCCCGTCGCCTCGGCGCCGAACTGCCGGTCAGCGTGCGCAGCACCTGCCTGGCCGCTCACGCCCTGCCGCCGGAATACGTCGATCGCGCCGATGACTACATTGATCACATCTGCGCCGAAATGCTGCCGGCCCTGGCCGCTGAAGGGCTGGTCGACGCGGTGGATGCCTTCTGTGAATACCTGGCGTTCTCCCCGGCGCAGGTCGAGCGTGTATTCATCACCGCCCAGGAACTGGGCTTGCCGGTGAAGCTGCACGCCGAGCAGTTGTCGTCGCTGCACGGTTCGAGCCTGGCGGCGCGTTACCACGCGTTGTCCGCCGATCATCTGGAGTTCATGACCGAGGACGACGCCATCGCCATGGCCAAGTCCGGTACGGTCGCGGTGCTGTTGCCCGGCGCCTTTTACTTCCTGCGTGAAACCCAATTGCCGCCGATGGAAGCGCTGCGCAAGCACGGCGTGAAAATCGCCATCGCCAGCGACCTCAATCCGGGCACCTCGCCGGGACTGTCGTTGCGCCTGATGCTGAACATGGCTTGCACCTGTTTTCGCATGACCCCGGAAGAAGCCCTGGCCGGCGCGACGATTCACGCTGCCACCGCACTGGGCATGGCCGCCACCCATGGTTCGCTGGAGGCCGGCAAGGTCGCGGACTTCGTCGCCTGGCAAATCGATCGCCCGGCCGACCTGTCGTACTGGCTGGGTGGTGACCTGGAAAAACGCGTCGTGCGCCACGGCGTCGAATCAAGTCTGTAGGAGATCTGTTGTGGATAAGGTTCTGAACTTCAAACAAGGCCGCGTGCCGCTGCTGATCAGCATGCCCCACGCTGGTGTGCGCTTGACGCCAGCAGTCGAGGCCGGGTTGATCCCGCAAGCCAAGAGTTTGCCGGACACCGACTGGCACATCCCGCAGCTGTACGATTTCGCCGAGGAGCTGGGTGCCAGCACCCTGGCTGCCGAGTACTCGCGGTTCGTCATCGACCTGAACCGTCCATCTGACGACAAGCCACTGTACGTGGGCGCGACCACCGGCCTGTACCCGGCCACGCTGTTCGATGGCGTGCCGTTGTTCCGCGAAGGGTTGGAGCCTTCTGCCGATGAGCGTGCGACTTACCTGGAACAGATCTGGACGCCGTACCACAGCACCTTGCAGCAGGAGCTGGCGCGACTGAAAGCCGAGTTCGGCTACGCGCTGCTGTTCGATGCGCACTCGATCCGCTCGATCATCCCGCACCTGTTCGACGGCAAACTGCCGGACTTCAACCTTGGTACCTTCAATGGCGCCAGTTGCGATCCACAGCTTGCGACCCAGCTGGAAGTGATCTGCGCGCGTCACGACAACTACACCCACGTGCTGAACGGACGCTTCAAGGGGGGCCACATCACCCGCCATTACGGCAACCCGGTCGAGAACATCCACGCCGTGCAGCTGGAGCTGGGGCAGTGCACGTACATGGAAGAGTTCGAGCCGTTCCGTTATCGCCCGGACCTGGCAGAGCCGACGCGGGTGGTGTTGAAGGAATTGCTGCAAGGGTTGCTGGCCTGGGGCGAGAAGCACTACAAACGTTGAGCCCCGCCACATAACCCTGTGGGAGCGAGCCTGCTCGCGAAAGCGGTGGGTCAGCTAGCATACAAGTTGCCTGACACGCCGTCTTCGCGAGCAGGCTCGCTCCCACATGAGTCGCCTCCGTGCAAAACACGGTCGCCACAGGTCGCTTCTACCGCTCGTCTGCTGCGTAATGTTCTGGCCACGGTGCACAAAGACACCGCCCCGACAATAATCCGCTGCCGCACGAGAATGCTCTCTATGACAAGCCCCAAAGGTCTGTTCACCCGCTGTCTCTCAATCTTCTGCGGCACCGCTCTGTTGAGCGCCGGCGCCATGGCCGCGGACGACGCATCCTGCAAAACCGTGCGCATGGGCGTGGTCAACTGGACCGACGTGATCGCCACCAGTGGCATGGCGGATGTGCTGCTTAACGGTCTTGGCTACGAAAGCAGGCAAACCAGCGCCGTGCAGCAAATCATCTTCGCCGGCATCCGCGACAAGCGCCTGGACATCTTCCTCGGTTACTGGAAACCGGCGATGGATAAAAACATCGCACCGTTCGTGGCTGCCAATCAGGTCAAGGTCATGGACAAACCGAGCCTGGCCGATGCCCAGGCCACCCTCGCGGTCCCGGACTATGTGGCAGCGGCCGGACTGAAAACCTTCGCCGACATCGCCAGGTTCAAGGATCAGCTCGGCGGCAAGATCTACGGCATCGAGCCGGGCAGTGGCGCCAACACCACGATCAAGACCATGATCGAAACCAATCACTTTGGCCTGAAGGACTTCAAACTGATCGAGTCCGGTGAGGCCGGGATGCTGGCGGCCGTGCAGCGGGCGGTGAATCGCAAGGAATTCGTGGTGTTCGTCGGCTGGACCCCGCACCCGATGAACATCAACATGAAAATCACCTACCTGACCGGCAGTGAAGACGTGTACGGCCCGAATGAAGGTGCTGCGACCGTTTCCACCGTAACCGCGCCGGATTACGCCCAACGTTGCCCGAACGTCAATCGCCTGCTGGAAAACCTCACGTTCAGCGCCGCTCAGGAAAGCCAGTTGATGGTGCCGATCATGGAGCGCCAGACGGCTCAGGATGTCGCGAAAAAATGGTTGCGTGACCATCCCGAAGACTTGCAGCGCTGGCTGGCGGGTGTCAGCAGTGTCGATGGCAAGGATGGCGTGGCGACGGTTCAGGCCAGCCTGAAGAACTGACCCCTGTCTGCTCCGTGCAAGACCTGTGGGAGCGAGCTTGCTCGCGATGGCGGCGTATCAGTTGACATCAATTTTGAATGTCCTACCGCTATCGCGAGCAAGCTCGCTCCCACAGGGTGGTCACCACACATCTCCCTGAACGGGCACCAGGCTCATGGCTCCTTACCCGCTTTCCGAGCAAATGACGGCTTTCGTCGAGAAAACCGTCAGCTTCAACAGCACCGACAGCAGTATCACCGGGTTGCGCCAGGCCTACAGCGAGATGTGCCGGGCGTTTACCCCGGCACGCCCCGCCGGGTTGTCTGTGGATGATTTCGAGTTGGCCGGTGTTGCGGTTCGTTGCTATCAACCACCGGCCAGTGGTGCGTCGTGCATCGTTTACCTGCATGGCGGTGGCTGGGTGGTGGGGGACCTCGATTCCCACGATTTCATTTGCGCCGAATGGGCATCGACACTGGGTGTACGGGTGGTCGCCGTCGATTACCGCCGGGCGCCGGAGCATCCGTTTCCCGCCGCGTTCGATGATTGCCTGAAGGTCTGGCGAGCACTGCTCGCCAGGCCGCTTCAACTTGACCCTGCGCGCATGCTGGTGGCCGGCGACAGTGCCGGTGGCAACCTCGCGGCGGCGTTGTGCCTGGCGCTGCGCGATGCCGGCGAGCCGCTGCCGTGCGCGCAGGTTCTGATCTATCCGGGGTTGGGCGGCGACCACCGGTTGCCGTCGCGCAGCGAGTGCATCGACGCGCCGTTACTCGGCAGCAGTGACGTCGATTATTATCACGCGCTCTACCTGCAAGGCACCCGCCATCCGAACGCCTACGCCATGCCATTGCTCGCCACGGATTTCAGCGGTCTGCCACCGGCATGGATCGCCGTGGCGCAATTCGACCCGTTGCGCGATGACGGCGTGCTGTATGCCGGGCGACTGAAAGCTGCGGGCGTGGCTACCACGCTCTATGTCGGCGAGGGTCTGGTTCATGGCTGTTTGCGAGCCCGCGGGCAGGTAGCCGAGGTCGATGCGCTGTACGAAACCTTGTTCGGATATCTGTCGGCAAGACTCTGACTCTGCATGGGCATGCTCATTGACGTAATTCGGGTTTATGATGCCGGACGGCAGAACAATAGAAGTCCCCCCAGGGATGACCTTGACCCCTTACGGAGTGCGCAATGCAGACTTTGTACCCACAGATCAAACCCTACGCCCGGCACGATCTGGCCGTCGATGCGACCCACACCCTGTACGTCGACGAAAGCGGTTCACCGGAAGGTTTGCCCGTGGTGTTCATCCATGGTGGTCCCGGTGCCGGATGTGATGCCCAGAGTCGTTGCTTCTTCGATCCCAATCTCTATCGCATTGTCACGTTCGATCAGCGCGGTTGCGGTCGCTCCACCCCCCACGCCAGCCTGGAAAACAACACCACCTGGGACCTGGTCGCCGACCTTGAGCGGATTCGCCAGCACTTGGGCATCGACAAGTGGGTACTTTTTGGCGGCTCATGGGGTTCGACCCTGGCGCTGGCCTATGCACAAACCCATCCTGAACGTGTACACGGTCTGATCCTGCGCGGGATCTTTCTCTGCCGTCCGCAGGAAATCGAATGGTTCTACCAGTCCGGCGCCAGCCGCCTGTTCCCCGATTACTGGCAGGACTACATCGCGCCCATCCCTCTGGACGAGCGCAACGACTTGCTTACCGCGTTCCACAAGCGTCTGGTCGGTAACGACCAGATTGCCCAGATGCACGCGGCCAAGGCCTGGTCCACCTGGGAGGGCCGCACCGCGACCCTGCGTCCTAACCCGCTGGTAGTGGATCGCTTCTCCGAGCCACAACGTGCATTGTCGATTGCCCGTATCGAATGCCACTACTTCAGCAACCACGCCTTCCTGGAACCGAACCAGTTGATCCGCAACATGGACAGGATCGCCCATTTGCCCGGCGTGATCATCCATGGTCGCTATGACGTGATCTGCCCGCTGGATAACGCCTGGGAACTGCATCAAGCCTGGCCGAACAGCGAACTGCAGGTCATCCGCGATGCCGGTCATGCCGCTTCCGAACCGGGCATCACCGACGCGCTGGTGCGCGCCGCCAATCAGATGGCCCGGCGCCTGCTTGACCTGCCGCCTGAAGAAGCATGAAGGGCCTGTTGCAACGGGTGCGCGGCGCGCGGGTCGAGGTCGCGGGCGAAGTCGTAGGTGCCGTCGATCAGGGATTGCTGGTCCTGGTAGCCGTCGAGCCCGACGACACGCGGGCCAGCGCCGACAAACTTCTCAATAAGCTGCTTAACTATCGGGTGTTCAGTGACGCTGAGGGCAAGATGAATCTGTCCCTGGCGGATGTGGGCGGCGGGCTGCTGCTGGTCTCTCAGTTCACTCTGGCTGCCGATACTAAAAACGGGCTGCGTCCGAGTTTTTCGACTGCGGCCCCTCCGGCGCTGGGCGAGGAGCTATTCGACTATTTATTAAGCAAAGCGAAACAGGTGCATGGCACTGTGGCATCAGGTAGATTCGGCGAGGATATGCAGGTGCACCTGGTCAATGATGGCCCGGTAACCTTCCTGTTACAGACCTGAAAGCGTTTGAAACAAGTTTTTACGCTCAATTCGACTGAAAACAGGACTTTTTCGCGATAAATACTTTGTTACCCCTGATGCGTTGTAACGCGGCCTACTAGATAATCGCGCGCTACGGGGATCAGCGTTCGTTGGTCCATTTTGACTTAGGTAGAGAATTGTCCGGATCCGATTGGGGAATCATTTCGCCCCAGCGGAGTCGGAACAATGCTCGCCAACTTGGCAAGAGTGGTTTGCAAGGGCGGTTTTTTCATACCGTACACCGAGCAGACCCTTTAACTGGCCGTTGGTTTTTTGATCTGTTTTCGGCGAGGGTTGCTCGTGATTGTTAGTCCCTGTAATGCACCAAAATTGTCTGCCAAACGGTTACGCAGCGCCCTGGTAGCGGGCTCTGCACTGCTCTGCCTGCTCAGCGCCGGCCAGCTTTGGGCATTCAGTCTGGATGATGTATCGGTCAAGGCAAAAGAGCTGGCCGCGCAGAAATACGAGGCGCCGCGCAGTAACCTGCCGAACGAGTTCCGCGACATGAAATTCGCGGACTATCAGAAAATTCGCTTTCTGACGGAAAAAGCTGAATGGGCTGACCAGAAGACACCGTTCAAGCTGTCCTTCTATCATCAGGGCATGCATTTCGATACGCCGGTGAAAATCAACGAAATCACTGCGAACACCGTCGAAGAGATCAAGTACGACCCGAGTCGCTTCGACTTCGGCGACGTGCAGTTCGATCCCAAGGCCACCGAACAACTGGGTTATGCCGGTTTCCGTGTGCTGTACCCGATCAACAAGGCCGACAAGCAAGACGAAATCATGACCATGCTCGGCGCGAGCTACTTCCGCGTCGTCGGCAAGGGTCACGTCTATGGCTTGTCCGCTCGCGGCATGGCGCTTGATACCGCGTTGCCGTCCGGCGAAGAATTCCCGCGTTTCCGCGAATTCTGGATCCAGCAGCCCGCGCCAGGCGACAAGCACCTGGTGATTTTCGCCCTGCTCGACTCTCCGCGTGCCACCGGTGCCTATCGCCTGATCCTGCGTCCGGGCAGCGATACCATCGTCGACGTCAAGGCGAAGATGTTCCTGCGTGACAAGGTCGGCAAGCTGGGTATCGCCCCGTTGACCAGCATGTACCTGTTCGGCGCCAACCAGCCGTCGAAGGTACTGAACTACCGTCGCGAACTGCACGACTCCAGTGGTCTGGCGATCCATGCCGGCAACGGCGAGTGGATCTGGCGTCCGCTGAACAACCCGAAACACCTGGCCGTGAGCAACTTCAGCGTGGAAAACCCGCGCGGATTCGGTCTGCTGCAACGTGGCCGCGACTTCAGCCACTACGAAGACCTCGACGATCGCTACGACAAGCGCCCAAGCGCCTGGATCGAGCCGAAGGGTGACTGGGGCAAGGGCACTGTCGACCTGGTCGAGATTCCGACCGCCGACGAGACCAACGACAACATCGTAGCCTTCTGGAATCCGGAAAAATTGCCGGAACCTGGCCAGCCGCTCGATGTCGCTTATCGTATGCACTGGACCATGGATGAAGCGGCGATTCACGCACCGGACAGCGCCTGGGTCAAACAGACCCTGCGCTCCACTGGTGACGTCAAGCAGTCCAACCTGATTCGTCAGCCGGACGGCAGCGTTGCCTACCTGGTGGACTTCGAAGGCCCATCCCTGGCGGCATTGCCCGCCGATGCGGAGGTTCGCAGCCAGGTCAGCGTCGGCGACAACGCCGAACTGGTGGAAAACAGCGTGCGCTTCAACCCTGAAACCAAGGGCTGGCGCCTGACCCTGCGGATGAAGATCAAGGATCCGGGCAAGTCCACCGAGATGCGTGCCGCGCTGGTGCAGAACATAGTGCCTGCGGACCTGGCCAAGACTTCGATTCCGTCGTCGAACTCGTCGGTTGCCAAGGCCGACAAGGTTGCCGCCAAGCAACAGGAGAAAGCAGACAAGGAAGCCAGGCAAGTGGAGGCCAAGCAGGCCGAAGCGAAGCCTGTTACAGATGCCAAGGACAAGGCCAATCAAGACGCCAAGCAGCCTGCCGCTGCCGACGCGGCCCCAGCCACACCGGAATCGGCGCCGACTGAAGAAGTCCTGACCGAAACCTGGAGCTATCAGTTGCCTGCCGATGAGTAACTCTCAAGTACGGCCAGAAACTCTCTCCGAGTATCTGGCGCATCTGCCGATGACCGACCAGCAGCGCGCGGAACTCGCGGGCTGCCAGTCTTTCAGCGAATTGCACGAACGCCTGTCGTCATCGACGTTCGATGCCCCGACCGAAGCCGCCCAGGCTTCGGTCGGCAAACGCTTGACCCTGAGCACCGCCGAGGAGCTGCAGGACGCGGAAATGCTGGTGCTCGACGCCAACGGCCGGGTCTGCCTCAAGGCGACCCCGCCGATCCGGCGGACCAAGGTCGTGCCGGAGCCGTGGCGCACCAACATTCTGGTGCGTGGCTGGCGTCGGATGACCGGTCGTACCAACCCGCCGAAGCCGCCGAAGGACGAGCGGGTGTTGCCTGCTGCGCGCTGGCGCACCGTGGGTTCGATCCGTCGCTACATTCTGTTGCTGCTGATGCTCGGTCAGACCATCGTCGCCGGCTGGTACATGAAAGGCATCATGCCGTACCAGGGCTGGTCGTTCGTCGACCTCGACGAAGTGCTGCACCAACCGCTGCTGCAAACCGCCACGCAAGTGCTGCCGTATGCCTTGCAGACCAGCATCCTGATCCTGTTCGGGATTCTGTTCTGCTGGGTCTCGGCTGGTTTCTGGACCGCACTGATGGGCTTCCTCGAACTGCTCACCGGCCACGATAAATACCGTATCTCCGGTAAAAGTGCCGGCAATGAGCCGATTCCAAAGGATGCGCGCACCGCCCTGGTGATGCCGATCTGCAACGAAGACGTGCCACGGGTATTCGCCGGTCTGCGCGCGACTTTCGAGTCTGTCGCGGCCACGGGTGACCTGGACCGCTTCGACTTCTTCGTCCTCAGCGACAGTAATGACGCCGATATCTGTGTCGCCGAGCAACAGGCCTGGCTGGATGTCTGCCGCGAAGCCGGGGGCTTCGGCAAGATCTTCTATCGCCGCCGTCGTCGTCGCGTAAAACGTAAAAGCGGCAACCTTGATGACTTCTGCCGTCGTTGGGGCGGTGACTACAAGTACATGGTCGTACTCGATGCCGACTCCGTGATGAGCGGCGAGTGCCTGACCAGTCTGGTGCGCCTGATGGAAGCCACGCCGGACGCCGGGATCATCCAGACCGCGCCACGGGCGTCGGGCATGGACACCCTGTATGCGCGCATGCAGCAGTTCGCCACTCGTGTGTATGGCCCGTTGTTCACCGCCGGCCTGCACTTCTGGCAGCTGGGCGAGTCGCACTACTGGGGCCACAACGCGATCATCCGCATGAAGCCGTTCATCGATCACTGCGCCCTGGCGCCGTTGCCGGGTAAAGGCGCGTTCTCCGGTGCGATCCTGTCCCACGACTTCGTTGAAGCCGCGTTGATGCGCCGTGCCGGCTGGGGCGTGTGGATTGCCTACGACTTGCCGGGCAGCTATGAAGAACTGCCGCCGAACCTGCTGGACGAACTCAAGCGTGACCGTCGCTGGTGCCACGGCAACCTGATGAACTTCCGCCTGTTCCTGGTCAAGGGCATGCACCCGGTGCACCGCGCGGTGTTCCTGACCGGCGTGATGTCCTACCTGTCGGCGCCGTTGTGGTTCTTCTTCCTGGTGTTGTCGACTGCGCTGCTGGCGGTCAACACGCTGATGGAGCCGCAGTACTTCCTCGAACCGCGCCAGCTCTACCCGTTGTGGCCACAATGGCACCCGGACAAGGCGATTGCGCTGTTCTCGACCACCATCGTGCTGCTGTTCCTGCCGAAACTGTTGAGCATCATCCTGATCTGGGCCAAGGGTGCGAAAGAGTTCGGCGGCAAGTTCAAGGTGACCCTGTCGATGCTGCTGGAGATGCTGTTCTCCATGCTGCTGGCGCCGGTGCGGATGATCTTCCACACCCGTTTTGTCCTCGCTGCGTTCCTCGGCTGGGCCGCGACCTGGAACTCGCCGCAACGTGACGACGACTCCACGCCGTGGAGCGAAGCGGTCAAGCGCCACGGCCCGCAAACCCTGCTGGGCTTCTTCTGGGCCATGCTGGTGATCTGGCTGAACCCGAGCTTCCTGTGGTGGCTGGTGCCGATCGTCGGCTCGTTGATGCTGTCGATTCCGGTGTCGGTGATCTCCAGTCGCGTTGGCCTGGGCCTCAAGTCCCGTGACGAGAGCCTGTTCCTGATCCCTGAGGAATACAATCCGCCGCAGGCGTTGCTGGCCACCGACCAGTACACCCACGAAAACCGCTGGCACGCGCTGAACGACGGCTTCGTCCGTTCGGTGGTCGATCCACAGCAGAACGCCCTGGCGTGCTCGCTGGCGACCTCGCGTCACCGTCAGGCCGAGCCGATCGAATGGTTGCGCAACGAGCGGGTGCGCCACGCGATGAAAGCCGGACCTGAAGGCTTGACCAACAACGAGCGTGTGCAACTGCTGAGCGACCCGGTGGCCTTGGCCCGCCTGCATGAGCAGGTCTGGAGCGAAGGCCACGCCGAGTGGCTGGGCGCATGGCGCAAGTCGGTCAAGGCCGACCCCCATGCACCGCTGCTGCCGCTCAAGCCGATGAGTGTGCAGCCTCAGGTGGCGTAATGAAAAAACCCGCGAAAGCGGGTTTTTTTATGGCTTCAAAAGTTATACCGCGTCGCTCCCATCGCGAGCAGGCTCGCTCCCACAGGGGGTAGTGCCTGGCACAGATATTATGGTCGAGCAGGTCAGTGTGTGGGCCTGCCCGCGAAGGCATCACCTCGGTCTTTAGTAGGCCGAGCCATGCGCATCACCTCAAATCTTGAATCTGCCCACCAGCATCTGCAAATGTGTACCCAGTCGCGCCAGCTCAACGCTGGAGGCTGCGGTCTCCTCACTGGCTGCCGAGGTCTGGTCCGACACATCCCGCACGTTCAGCACGCTGCGATTGATCTCTTCGGCCACGGCGCTTTGCTGTTCGGCGGCAGCGGCGATCTGCTGGTTCATCGCCTGAATCGCCGAGACGGTGCGGGTGATGCTTTCCAGTGAGCCGCCGGCGCGGCGGGTCAGTTCGACACTGCTGTCGGTCAGGTTGCGGCTGTTGTCCATGATGGTCGCCACTTGCTGCGTGCCGCTTTGCAGGCCGACGATCAGCTCTTCGATCTCTTCGGTGGACTTCTGGGTGCGCTGGGCCAGGCTGCGGACTTCGTCTGCCACCACGGCAAAACCACGCCCGGCTTCACCGGCGCGGGCAGCTTCAATCGCCGCGTTGAGCGCCAGCAGGTTGGTTTGCTGGGCCACGGATTTGATCACGTCGAGCACGCTGCCGATCTTGTCGCTTTCGCGCTTGAGTTCGCCCATGGCAGCGGTGGAGTGGCCGACTTCCTTGGCCAGGCGTTCGATCTGGGCGATGGCTTCACCCACCACTTTGTCGCCCTCGCGGGCCTGCTGATCGGCGGCGACGGCAGCTTCACAGGCTTCTTCGGCGTTGCGCGCGACTTCCTGCACGGTGGCGGCCATTTCGTTCATGGCAGTCGCGACCTGATCGGTCTCGACCTTCTGGCTGTTGACCCCGGCGCTGGTCTGCTCGGTGACGGCGGACAACTCTTCGGCGGCGCTGGCGATCTGCGTGACGCCATCGCTGATGCCGCCGATCAGTTCGCGCAGGCCCTGGGTCATGCTCTGCATGGCACGCTGCAACTGGCCGAGTTCGTCGCGGCGCTGCGACGTCAGGTTGTGGGTCAGGTCGCCACTGGCGACGCGCTCGGCGACGGCCAGGGTCTGGTTCAACGGAATGATGATCTGCCGGGTGATCGCCCAAGCGGCCAGCAGGCCGAAAGCGATGGCCAGCACGGTGGCGAGGGTCAGCATGTTCTTGGCATGGGCGGCGTCGGTGTCACGCACGACGGTTTGCGAGACGGTGAGTTTCTGGCTCATGCCCGACAGGATGTCGCCTTGGGCAGACATGCGGGCCAGGGCCTTGGCGCTGGCCCCCTGGGAGTCGCGGAACTGGCTGACAGCGGCGCGGTAGGCCTTCAGTGAATCAGTCGCCTGTTGCAGGTTGGCGATGTGTTCTTCAGGCAGTTTGGCCGGCAGGCTCTCGAGGTTCTTCAGGGCGTTGTCGATCGCGTCGAGGGCCGGTTGTTCGGCCTCGCTCTTGCCGCTGTAGGTGTAGCCACGCACCTGGAAACGCGCCTGCTGGATCAGTTTGCTCAGGTCGGTCACGCTGTTGAACGCCGCCACGCTGTCCCCTTGCAGCATGGATTTTTCCACTTCGGCGACGCGAGCCACGGCATTGTCGGCGGTGGCGCCGAGTTTGCTGCGGGCGTCTTCACGCTGGGCGCCGGCCTGGGTCATGTCGCTGAAGGCACGGCGGTATTCGGCGACAGCGGCCAGTTGTTGATCGACCATGGCCGTATCAGCCGGTTGCTCGATCAGGCCGCGGGCGGTCTGCAGGCCGCTTTCGAGTTTGCCCAACAGATCGTTGACGGCACCGGGACCTTGTTCGCCGCGACGCATCTCGTAATCCAGGCGAGCGATGCGCAGGTCCTTGGTCAGGTCGTTGAGACTGGCGATGAACCCCAGTTTATCGCCACGGCTGGTCACGCCGCTCAGGCCACTCCAGCCGGTGAAGGTGATCAGCAAGGTCAGTAACAGCACCAGACCGAAGCCGATCCCCAGCTTGCGTTTGACGCTGACGTTTCCCAGATTCTCGGCTAGCCATTGATACATGCTGAAACTCCCCGGACCGCAATTTGGTTTTATGGGGAGGTTATCGGCCGGCGGGCGGGGTTCTGTAGTACGGGTGGCTGATCATCCAGGGCAGATGGCAGACCTGTGGGAGCGAGCTTGCTCGCGATAGCGGCATGTCAGTCAACAATGAAGTGGCTGATACACCGTCATCGCGAGCAAGCTCGCTCCCACAAGGGAAAGTGTCTGGGATTAGAAAAGTCGGGCCAGCAGCGCCGTCACGGCGGTTTCGACCCGCAGAATGCGCTCGCCCAGTTGCACCGGTTGCAGGCCGGACTTGCCCAGCAGGTCGATCTCGTAGGGAATCCAGCCACCCTCGGGGCCGATGGCCAGGGTCACCGGTTCGCTGAGTGCGCGAGGGCAGGGTGGGTAATTGCCCGGATGCCCCACCAGGCCGAGGGTACCGTCGGTGATCGCCGGCAAACGGTCTTCGACGAAGGGTTTGAAGCGCTTCTCGATGACGACTTCCGGCAGCACGCTGTCCCGTGCCTGTTCGAGGCCGAGGATCAACTGCTCGCGAATCGCCTCGGGCTCCAGGAACGGGGTCTGCCAGAAGCTCTTCTCGACGCGATAGCTGTTGACCAGCACGATCCGTGGCACACCCATGGCCGCCACGGTCTGGAACACCCTGCGCAGCATCTTGGGCCGTGGCAGGGCCAATACCAGGGTCAATGGCAGCTTGGCTGGTGGTGGCTGGTCGAGGGTGACGCGCAATTCCGCTTCGCCAGCGTCCAGGCGCAGCACTTCGGCCGAGCCCATCAGTCCGCCGATCCGCCCGACGCGCATGCTGTCACCCACTTCACAGCGGTGGACTTCCTGCATGTGGGTCAACCGGCGATCACGCAGGATCACCCGGTCGGCCGCAATGAAATCGGCGTCTTCGAGCAGCAGCAGGTTCACGGTTGAGTCGCTGGTGGCTGGTCGTTGTGGTCGTCAGCCGGCTGGTCGTCCGGATGTTCGCCACGTTTGCTGATCAGGCTGCCAAACAGGATGCCTATCTCGAACAACAGCCACATCGGCACGGCCAGCAGGGTCTGCGAGAAGATGTCCGGCGGCGTCAGGATCATGCCGACCACGAAGCAGCCAATGATCACGTACGGGCGGATTTTCTTCAGGTATTTGACGTCGACTACGCCGATCCACACCAGCAGCACCACGGCCACCGGGATTTCGAACGCCACGCCAAAAGCGAAGAACAGCGTCATGACGAAGTCGAGGTAGCTGGTAATGTCGGTCATCATTTCCACGCCGGCCGGAGTGGCGGAGGCGAAGAACTTGAAGATCAGCGGGAACACCAGGAAGTAGGCGAAGGCCATGCCGGTGTAGAACAAAAAGATGCTGGAGACCAGCAAGGGCACGGCAATGCGTTTTTCATGCTTGTACAGGCCGGGGGCGATGAAACCCCAGATCTGATGCAGGATCACCGGAATCGCCAGGAACAGCGAGACCATCATCGTCAGTTTCAGTGGCGTGAGGAACGGCGACGACACGTCGGTGGCAATCATCGTCGCGCCGGCCGGCAGGTACTGGCGCAGCGGTGTGGAGACGAAGGTGTAGATCTGCTGGGTGAAGGCAAACAGGCCGGCGAAGATGATGAAAATCGCCGCTACGCAGCGCAGCAGTCGGGTACGCAACTCGGTGAGGTGCGAAACCAGCGGCATGTGCTGGTCGTTTTCAGGGAGATCGCTCATGGGGCTCGCGGCGGCAGTGTTGGGTCATGAGGGGCCGGCGCAACGGGCGCAGCCGCAGGTGTAACGGGTTCAACGGGTGTGGCTGCAACAACAGGCGCAGGTGTCGGGTCGACAGCAGCGGCAGGCGCATGAATCGTCTGCTCTCCCACATGCTCCACCGGCGTCGGCTCCTGCTGGGTCGGCGTGAAGATTTTCCGCGCCTCCTGCTCAAGCGACAGGATGTGCTCGTTGTGCAGTTGCCGACGAATCTCGTCGGCACCGATTTCACGTTCAACTTCCTGTTTGATTGCGTTGAAGCTGCGCTTCAGACGCCCGACCCACAGGCCAGCGGTGCGCGCAGCGCCCGGCAAGCGCTCGGGGCCCAGCACCAGCAGGGCGACGAGGCCGACGAGCAGCAGTTCAGAGAAGCTGATACCAAACATTAGTCAGTGCTCACACGTCTTTGCGGATCGGCTCTTCGACTTTCTGGGCCTGCACGTCGATGGTATGCGGCTGGTTCACCGAGGCTTGAGGCTGAACAGGTGGCACCGGTTGGGCCGGGTTCGCATTCGGGTCGGCCGGTTTTTCGTCGTCGTTCATGGCTTTCTTGAAGCCCTTGATCGATTCGCCGACGTCGGTGCCGAGGTTTTTCAGTTTCTTGGTGCCGAACACCAGTACCACGACAACCAGGATGACGATCCAGTGTTTCCAGTCAAAAATGCCCATGCTGCTGCTCCTCTCTAATCGTTATTCAGGCGGACGGGCGCGAGGCTTTCTCGGCGTGTCCGGAGAGACCGAAGCGACGGTCCAGTTCATCGAGTACAGCCTGTGGATGCTGCCCCAATTGGGCGAGCATGACCATGCTGTGGAACCACAAATCGGCGGTTTCGTAGATCACATCGCTGCAGTCGCCGCTGACGGCGGCATCCTTGGCGGCAATGATGGTTTCGACCGACTCTTCGCCGACCTTTTCCAGAATCTTGTTCAAACCCTTGTGATACAGGCTGGCGACATACGAGCTGTCGGCGGCGGCGCCTTTGCGCTCTTCCAGTACTTCGGCCAGACGGGTCAGTGTGTCACTCATGTGTATGCCCTGCGCAGTAGATGGCGTGCGGATCTTTGAGCACCGGGTCGACCGTTGTCCAGTCGCCGTTTTCAAAGACGCGGTAGAAGCAGCTCTGGCGGCCGGTATGGCAGGCGATGCCGCCGATCTGCTCGACCATCAGGATGATGACATCGGCGTCGCAGTCCAGGCGCATCTCGTGCAGGGTTTGCACATGGCCAGACTCTTCGCCCTTGCGCCACAGCTTGCCACGGGAGCGTGACCAGTAAATGGCGCGGTTCTCGGCAGCGGTCAGTTCCAGTGCTTCGCGGTTCATCCAGGCCATCATCAGGACGCGCCCGGTCTTGTGATCCTGGGCAATGGCCGGTACCAGGCCGTCAGCGTCCCACTTGATCTCGTCCAGCCAATTCTTCATCTACGACTCCGATACGGGCCCGCACTACAAAGTCGGGGGCCTACGTTCAATGCAGCGTCCAAACAGTGTGCCAGCGTGTTGCGCGACTGGCTATCGGCGCACGACCAGATACAAACCGACCGCCATCATGATGCCGGCCGGCCAGTAAGCCAACTGGTTCAGCGGGCCGCCAGCGGCAAGGATTGCGCCTCCGGCCAGGTGGGCCGTGCCGAGCAGGCGCAGGAACCAGTCATCGCGGCGTCGATGCCACGCTGGCGGCGGGTCGTAGGCGTGGGGTTGGGACATGCGTTCGAGCAGGTCGCGGGCCATGTTGGCCAGGTGCGGGATCTGTTCGAACTGGCTGTGCACGTTGCCGAGCAGGGCTTTGGGACTGACCCGCTCGCGCATCCAGCGTTCGAGGAACGGCTGCGCGGTGTTCCACAGGTCGAGGTCCGGGTACAGCTGGCGGCCCAGGCCTTCGATGTTCAGCAGGGTCTTCTGCAGCAGCACGAGCTGCGGCTGCACTTCCATGTTGAAGCGGCGCGCGGTCTGGAACAGGCGCATCAGCACCTGGCCGAAGGAAATATCCTTCAGCGGTTTTTCGAAGATCGGCTCGCACACCGTGCGGATCGCCGCTTCGAATTCGTTGAGCTTGGTTTCCGCCGGCACCCAGCCCGAATCGATGTGCAACTGCGCCACGCGACGGTAATCGCGCTTGAAGAAGGCGAACAGGTTGCGCGCCAGGTAATCCTGGTCTTCCGGGGTCAGGCTGCCGACGATGCCGCAGTCGATGGCGATGTACTGCGGGCTCCACGGATTCACGGTGCTGACGAAAATATTGCCCGGGTGCATGTCGGCGTGGAAGAAGCTGTCGCGAAACACCTGGGTGAAGAAAATCTCCACGCCACGCTCGGCGAGCATTTTCATGTCGGTACGCTGATCGGCCAGGGTCGCCAGATCGGTAACCTGAATGCCGTAGATGCGTTCCATCACCAGCACTTTCGGCCGACACCAGTCCCAATGGACTTGCGGCACGTACAGCAGCGGCGAGCCGTCGAAATTGCGCTTCAACTGGCTGGCGTTGGCCGCTTCGCGCAGCAGGTCGAGTTCGTCGTAGATGGTTTTTTCGTAATCGCTGACCACGTCCACCGGGTGCAGCAGGCGCGCATCGGCCGAGAGTTTTTCGGCGGCGCGAGCGAGGATGAACAGCCATGCCAGGTCCTGGGCGATCACCGGTTTGAGGCCAGGGCGGATCACCTTGACCACCACTTCTTCACCGGTTTTCAGTTGCGCGGCATGCACCTGCGCCACTGAGGCCGAGGCCAGCGGTTCGACATCGAAACGGCTGAACACTTCGCTGATTTTCTTGCCGAGTTGTTCTTCGATCAGCTTGATCGACACTTGCGAGTCGAACGGCGGAACGCGGTCCTGCAGCTTCATCAGTTCGTCGGCGATGTCTTCGGGCAACAGATCTCGGCGGGTGGACAGGATCTGTCCGAACTTGATGAAAATCGGCCCCAGGTCCTGCAACGCCAGGCGCAAGCGTGCGCCACGGCTCAGGTCCAGGGTCTTGCGCGGGAACCAGCGCCACGGCAGGACATAACGCAGCGCCCGCAGGAACCAGGGCAGTGGCAGGGCGAACAGCAGGTCATCGAGGCGGTAGCGGATCACGACGCGCTGGATGCGCAACAAACGGCGGACGGCAAGCAGCTTCATGCGTTATCGCTTGGGTCGAGGGATCGGGAAAGGCGCTCGAAACGCGCCTCGAGACGTTCCAGATCGAGCTTGATCTGGTCCAGTTCACTGAATCGGGCTTCGGCTTCGCGCTGACCGACCAGGGTGCGCGACTCTTCGGCCAGGTACTCGCCCAGGTTCTGGCCCAGGCTGGCAAAGCCTTGCTGATACCAGCGGGCGCGGCTGCGCAGGTGACCGCCGACCAGTTGCGTGGTCACCGGGCCCAGCACGCGCGCGAGTTCGTACTCCCAGTCCAGCTCCAGGTCCTGGAGGATCGCCGCCAGTTCCAGCAGCACGCCGCTGTCGCCGTCGAGTTCGACTTCAGGGCTGTGCAGGATCGAGGTCTTGTCCTTGCTCATGGCCAGTTTCAGCAGGCTTGAAGCCGGTGCACGCAGGGTACAGTCGGCGCCGGTTTCCCACTGGGAGGCGAGCATCAGGCCTTCGTCGCTGGGCAGGATGAACAATTGCAGCGCCGGGCTGCGGCAATCGACGGCAATCACTTTGCCGGTCAAATGCGCCAGCCGCGGCAGCGCCGTGCTGTCGAGACGCAGCACCCGGTTCAGGCCGAGCTCAACGCTGGCGAGCAGGCCGGCGAGCAGCATCAGGGCTTGATGCCGCGGTGCAGGGCGACGATGCCTGCGGTCATGTTGTGATAGGTCACGCGGTCGAAACCGGCCTCGACCATCATCGACTTCAGGGTTTCCTGATTCGGGTGCATGCGGATCGATTCAGCCAGGTAGCGATAGCTTTCCGAGTCGTTGGTGATCAGCTTGCCCATCAGCGGCATGAAGGCGAACGAGTAGGCGTCGTAGGCCTTGGACATCAACGCGTTGGTCGGCTTGGAGAATTCCAGCACCAGCAAACGGCCGCCAGGCTTGAGCACGCGCAGCATCGAGCGCAGGGCATCTTCCTTGTGGGTCACGTTGCGCAGGCCGAAGGCGATGGTCACGCAGTCGAAATGGTTGTCCGGGAACGGCAGCTTTTCCGCATCGGCCTGGACGAATTCAACGTTGCCGGACACACCGAGGTCCAGCAGGCGGTCACGACCGACCTTGAGCATGGACTCGTTGATGTCGGCCAACACGACCTGGCCGGTGGGGCCTACCAGGTGCGAGAACTTGCGGGTCAGGTCGCCGGTACCGCCGGCGATATCCAGCACGCGGTTGCCGGTGCGCACGCCCGACAGTTCGATCGCGAAACGCTTCCACAGACGGTGCATGCCGCCCGACAGAAGGTCGTTCATCAGGTCATACTTGGCGGCTACCGAGTGGAATACCTCAGCGACTTTTTCCGCTTTCTGGCTTTCCGGAACGTTTTTGAAGCCGAAGTGAGTGGTGGGTTCGGCATCGCTGCCTTTGCGCTGATCAGTCATATCGCTGTCACCAAAAGAGAATGCGCGACATTCTAATCCCCAAGGCATGCTTTGTCTTGGCAAGGCTGAAGGTAAGATGGGTAACCATCGGGACGTTTTGACGCAGCAGGGGTCAAGATGCCTCGGGAAAGCATTCATAAAGCAGGAGTCATTCGATGGCCCGTATTAGTGTTGAACGTGCCCATGGCCTGGGTAAGGAAGCGGCTCGCGAGAAGGCCGACAAGCTGGCGCAGAAACTTTCCGATCAGTATGGCCTGGAGCCGCAGTGGTCCGGCGACACCCTGAACCTCAAACGCTCGGGTGTGAAGGGCGCGGTGCATGTCGCCGAGGATTCTATTCGCGTCGAAGTGGAACTGGGCCTGATGATGTCGGCCATGAGCGGCATGATCAAAGCGGAAATCGAAAAGGCGCTGGATAAGGTCCTGGTCTGATTTCCGATTGAAATCACATCCCTTGTAGGAGTGAGCCTGCTCGCGATAGCGGTTAACCAGTCAACATTGATGTCGGCTGATACTCCGCAATCGCGAGCAGGCTCACTCCTACATTTTTATGTGGCGCGCCCGACGGTTTATGTCATTTGTTAGGGTGCCGTTTCTAATTTTTCTCCCTACTTTGTGCCAGTGCCCGACACTTGTCCGGGCGGTTCCTCAAACCTTCTGCGCGTGAGGTGCACCATGGCCAAAGTTATATTGAAGAAAAAAATCGATCCGTCGACCGGCACGCCGAGCGACGTCAAATCCTACGCCCGCAAGATCTGGCTGGCAGGCCTGGGTGCCTACGCCAAGATCGGTCAAGAGGGCAGCGAGTACTTTCAAGAACTGATCAAGGCTGGTCAGGTTGTTGAAAAGAAAGGCAAAAAGGTAGTCGCCGAAAAACTGGAAGCGGCCAATGCCGAAATCGATGAAGCCAAGAGTGAAGTCAGCACTTTCAAAGGCCGTGTCGAAGTTCAACTCGACAAGGTCGAGAAGGCGTTCGACACGCGTGTCGCAAGTGCCTTGAATCGTATCGGCATTCCGTCTAAACATGACGTTGAGACACTCTCTGCTAAGCTCGATGAGCTGACGGCATTGCTCGAACGTGTCGCGCGTAAATCTTAAGGAGAACGGGATGGCTGTTAAAAAGAAAACCGAAAAAGAAGGCAGCTCGTGGATCGGGAAGGTTGAAGAATATTCCCGAAAAATCTGGCTGGCTGGTTTAGGCGTGTACTCGAAGATCGACACTGACGGCAGCAAGCTCTTCGATACATTGGTCAAGGACGGCGAGAAAGCCGAGAAGCTCACCAAGAGCGCTGTTGGCAAGACTGTCGACGCCGCCAAGGACTCTGCTTCCTCGGCCAAATCGCGCATCAGCGGTGTGAAAGATCGCGCACTGGGCAAGTGGGATGAGCTGGAAGGCGCTTTTGACAAGCGTCTGAACAGCGCCATTTCGCGTCTGGGCGTGCCGAGCCGCAACGAAGTCAAGGCACTGCACAGCAAGGTCGATTCCCTGACCAAGCAAATCGAAAAACTCACGGGTGCCAAGGTTGCGCCTGTTGCGGCGAAAACCGCGGCGGCCAAACCTGCTGCCAAGGCTGCTGCCGCCAAGCCAGCAGCCAAAACTGCTGCCAAGCCACTGGCAAAAGCGGCGGCCAAGCCTGCTGCTAAAACCGCTGCTGCAAAACCTGCAGCGGCGAAGCCAGCAACCAAACCAGCCGCTAAAACGGCTGCGGCAAAACCCGCTGCTGCCAAGCCAGCAGCCAAACCTGCTGCGGCGAAAAAACCTGCAGTGAAAAAGCCGGCAGCTCCAAAAGCCGCCGCGCCAAAACCAGCAGTGGCAGCTGCCAAACCGACGACCCCGGCAGCTCCGGTCAGCGCATCGAACTCCGCTGCCGCGCCAACCCCTGCTGTCACCCCGACTGCCGCGCCAGCTCCATCGACGCCAACCAGTCAGTCCTGATATTCAGGGCTCAAGAAAACGCCCGGCCTGTGAAGGTCGGGCGTTTTTGTTTGTGCGCGATTCATTGAACACCGCAGTACCCTTGTGGGAGCGAGCTTGCTCGCGATGGCGGCCTTACAGTCACTTTTAATGTTGGATGTGCTGGCCTCATCGCGAGCAAGCTCGCTCCCACAGGGTTAGTGGGTGTCAGGGTTATTCGTGGTCCTTCAGATACTCCATCGCCATCTGTTCGGTCGCAGCCTTCATCGACGGCAGCAAGTGCGGCGCCACCAGCATCATGATCTGGTACACGACCAGCCTCACTTCACCCTCACGATCGAGAATCCTCTGATAGTCCAGTGAGAACAGCAGGGTCAGGGTGATCTGCTCCACCAGTTGCCCCAATGCCTGGGTATCGCTGACCAGCAGCCCTTGCGCCTGTAATCGTGCCAGCAGCGATGCCAGTGTGCGCTTGAGTGCATTGAGCAGATTGCGAATGCCCTTGGCCAGTTTCGGCAGGCGTCCGGCGAGGTTCGACAGATCCTGGAACAGGAACCGGTAGTGGGACAGGCGCTCGACGATCAGGTGCAGGAACAGCCAGTAATCTTCGGGCGCCAGTTCGACATCGGCCGGTGGATCGAGCAAGGGCGCCAGTTCGCCCTGAAAGCGCTCGAACAGCCCGAGAATCAGCGGTTCTTTGCCGTGGAAGTGGTAATAGAGGTTGCCCGGGCTGATGCCCATTTCATTGGCAACTTCCATGGTGGAGACATTCGGTTCGCCCTTTTGATTGAACAACTGCAGGGCACATTCGAGGATCCGGTCGCGGGTTTTCATCCAGTCTTCTTATTGATCGGGTCTTGCCACGGCCGGCAGAGGCCGCGGCGCGTTGAACGTCAGCGCACGCGCACGTAAGTACCGGGTGCTGCCTCCATCGGTGGGTAGTTCTGGTTGCCAAGCGCCATGTGGGTTTCCTTCTGCGCGCCGGAGCGTTCCTGAATCCAGCTCAGCCATTGGGTCCACCAACTGCCGTCGACATGCTTGCCATCGTAGTACCAGGCGCGGGGATCGCTGCTCAGTTTGCCGTTCTCGACGTAGTTGGCTTTCGGGTTGTTCGGCGGGTTGAGGATGCTCTGCACATGACCGCTGTTGGACAGCACGAAGCGGCGCTCGCCACCGAGCAGCAGCGTCGAGCGATACACCGCATCCCACGGTGTGATGTGATCGTTGATGCCGGCGACGCTGAAGCTGTCGACGGTGACCTTCTGTAAATCGATCGGCGTGCCACACACTTCCAGCCCGCCCGGGTGGGTCAGTGGGTTGTGCTTGAAGAAGTCCAGCAGGTCGCCATGCAGGGCGGCCGGCAAACGCGTGTTGTCGTTGTTCCAGTAGAGGATATCGAACGCCGGTGGCTCCTTGCCCAACAGGTAGTTGTTGACGAAGTAGCTCCAGATCAAATCGTTGGGGCGCATCCAGGCGAAGACTTTGGCCATATCGCGGCCGTCCAGCACACCTTTCTGATAGGAGCGGCGCTTGGCTGCCTCCAGAGTCTGTTCGTCGGCGAACAGCGAAGCGGGGCTGTCCAGCTGGCTGTCGAGCAGGCTCACCAGGTAAGTCGCGCTGGACACCCTGCGCAGCTGCCGCTTGGCCTGCAAGTGGCCTTGCAGCGCGGCGATGGTCAGCCCGCCGGCGCAGGCGCCCATCAGGTTGACCTCGCGTGCTCCGGTGATCGCCCGGCAGACATTCATGGCTTCTTCCACGGCTTCCACGTAGGTCGAGAGTCCCCATTCGCGGTGGCGCACATCCGGGTTGCGCCAGCTGATCATGAAGGTTTGCAGGCCGTTTTTGAGGGCGTACTGGACGAAGCTGTTGTGGGGGCTGAGGTCGAAGATGTAGTACTTGTTGATTTGCGGCGGTACCACCAGCAAGGGTTTGGAATACTGCTTTTCGCTCATCGGCTTGTACTGGATCAACTCCAGCAGTTCGTTGCGAAACACCACGGCACCGTTGGTGGTGGCGACCGTCTTGCCGACCTCGAACGCTTGCTTGGTGACTTGTCGGGGCAGGCCATCGTTGTGCAGCAGATCGTCCACTAAATGGCTGATGCCACGCACCAGGCTGTTACCGCCGGAATTGAATAGTTCCTTGACCGCCAGTGGATTGAGCAGGGTGTTGGAGGGCGATACGGCGTCGTTGAGCAAGGCGAAAGCGAAGTGGGCGCGGGCACGGTCGTCCGGGCTCATATCGCTCTCGTCGATCCAGCTTTTGACCTGCTTCTGCCAACTCAAATAGGCCTGCAGGCTGCGGCGATAAAACGGGTTGAGGCTCCACGCCGGGTCGGCGAAGCGAGCGTCCTGCGGGTTGGTCGGGTGCAGGGTTTCACCCAGCAGCACACGGCCGAGCTGACCACCGAGCTTGAGGGCGTGTCGGGCGCTGTGCACCGGATTGCGCAAGCCGTGGGCGGCCACACTGCGCAGGGTCGACAACAGATCCCGGCCGCGCAGGCCGGTAATCGCACTCTGTGCATTGATGAACGCGGCGGGAGTCGGTAGGGAATCCCTCGCTGGTTTCTCGCGCATGAGTCAACACTCCTTCGTCTTCAGGCCAAAAAACAAATTCACCGAACCAGAACACCATAGACGCTGTAACGGGTTGTTGCGCGGCGCGGCGTCCTGCCGACCGCTGATGCAGCGCTTTAGCCGCCCAATGGCGCTGGACGCGGATGCATCACCGCGCGCTGGCGCTCCTCTTCCAGGAATTTCATGATGATCGGGGCCACCGCTTCGGCCCGGGTAATCAGGAACAGATGCCCGTCATCGATGATGTGCAACTGGGCGTTGGGAATCCGCCAGGCCAGCAAGCGCATGTTGACCAACGGGATCAGTGGGTCATCGTCGCCGGCCAGTACCAGGGTCGGCTGGCGGATCTTGTGCAACCAGTGGATGCTGGTCCAGCCGAGGCCGGCGAACAGCTGCCAGTAGTAACCGAGCTTGCCCGCTGAACGCACCTTGGCCGCATGGCTCGCGGCCAGCGTCGGGTCGCGACGGAAAGAGCCGCCGTAGATCATCGGCGCAATGCGGATCACATGGGATGGCTGGATGTAACGTCGCGGGCTGGCCATCATCCACAGCACTTTCGGCTTGCCCGGCACCATCACCGCTCCCGCCGCCGTCGCCGCCAGCACGAGTTTCTTGCAGCGCTCCGGATAGTCGTAGGCGAATTGTTGGGCCAGGGCGCCACCCCAGGACACGCCGATGACGTTGACCTGCCCGTAGTCGAGATAGTCGAGCATGCGCGCCGTGAGTTTCGCCAGGCTCGGAAACCGATAAGGCCGGTTTGGTGTCGACGAACCGCCGACGCCGGGTACGTCGAAGGCGATGACTTCCAGGTCCGGATCCAGCGCCGCGATGAACGGGAACACCAGCTCCAGGTTGGCGCCGATGCCGTTGAAAATCAGCAGGGGCGTCAAGTGAGGCTTGCCGGGGCGTACCGCCGTGCGGAGCGTCTGGCCATCCAGATCGACGGTACGGAATATGAAGGGTTGCGGCATGCTTCTGGCCCTGTGGGTCGCTTTTTCCATTTCATCCCCAATCCCCTGTGGGAGCGAGCCTGCTCGCGATTGCGGTGTGCCAGTCAACACAATGGCTGAATGTATCGCCGTCATCGCGAGCAGGCTCGCTCCCACAGTGTGGGGCGAGGTGTGTCAGTTACCGCTCATGCACATAAGTGCCTGGCGCCGCTTCACCCGCTGGATAGGCCTTGTTGCCCAGTTTCAGCGGAGCTTTTTTCAGGTTGCCTGAACGTTGTGCCTGCCATGCCTGCCAGTGCAGCCACCAGGAGTCGGCATGCTTGGTTGACTCTTCCTGCCATTCATCGGCATTGACGGGCATTTCGGTGCTGGTCATGTAACGCGATTTCGGATTGCCCGGCGGGTTCAGAATGCTCTGGATGTGCCCGCTGCTGGACAGCACGAATTCAACGTTGCCGCCGAACAGTTGCGCCGATTTGTAGCAGGAACGCCACGGGGTGATGTGGTCGTTGGTGCCGGCCAGCGAGAAGATGTCGGCGGTGACTTTCTTCAGGTCGATCGGCGTGCCGCACACTTCCAGTGCATCGGCACGGGTCAACGGGTTACTTTTGAACATCTCGATCAGGTCGCCGTGGAACGCGGCGGGTAATCGGGTGGTGTCGTTGTTCCAGAACAGAATGTCGAACACCGGCGGTTCATTGCCCAGCAGGTAATTGTTGACCCAGTAGTTCCAGATCAGGTCGTTGGGGCGCATCCAGGCGAAGACTTTCGCCATGTCGCGGCCTTCGAGGACGCCGGCCTGGTAGGAGTGACGCTTGGCGGCTTCAAGGGTTTGCTCGTCGACGAACAGGGCCACGTCGCTGTCCAGAGTGGTGTCGAGCACGCTGACCAGCAGGGTCAGGGCATTGACCTTGCTCTCGCCGATTGCCGCGTAGTGGCCCAGCAGCGCGGTGCAGGTGATGCCGCCGGAGCAGGCGCCGAGCATGTTCACGTCTTTGCTGCCGGTAATGGCGGTGACCACATCGACCGCTTCCTTGAGCGCTTCGATATAGGTCGACAGGCCCCACTCACGCTGCTCCTTGGTCGGGTTGCGCCAGCTGACGATGAAGGTTTGCACGTTGTTGCGCAGACAGAACCGCGCCAGGCTCTTGTCCGGGCTCAGGTCGAAGACGTAGAACTTGTTGATCTGCGGCGGTACCACCAGCAGTGGGCGTTCATGCACCTGCTCGGTGATCGGCTTGTACTGGATCAGTTCCAGCACGTCGTTGCGAAAGACCACAGCACCCTCGGTCACGCCAAGGGTCTTGCCGACCTCGAAGGCGCCCATGTTGACCTGGCTCGGCATGCCGCCGTTGTGCACCAGGTCCTTGGCCAGGTGCGAGAGACCATCGAGCAGGCTTTTACCGCCGGTTTCGAAGAAACGCTTGACCGCCGCGGGGTTGGCCGCCGTGTTGGACGGCGCGAAAGCTTCGGTCATGAGGTTGATCACGAAGTGCCCGCGACTGACATCCTTGGCTGGCAGGTTACTGTCGTCGATCCAGGCGTGGAGTTCCTTGCGCCACGCCAGGTAGGTTTGCAGATAACGTTTGTAGAGCGGGTTCTGGCTCCAGGCCGGATCCGCGAAGCGACGGTCATCGCTGGTCGGTTGCAGCTCGGATTTGCCGAACAGTACGTTCTTGAGTTCAAGGCCGAAATGCGCAACATGCTTCGCGCTGTGCACGGGTTGCCTGATGGCCTGCCTGAGTACCATGCGAGCAGATGCCAGTAGATCCTTTCCACGCAGCCCAACGACAGGATTCAGCCCCAAGGTGTTTTCCGAGGCCTGATACTTCAAGTCATCGTTATTCTGTTTACTCATCTACGACGCTCCATTGTCCTGAGACGAGTACCGGGTCCTGCTGTGCAGTCACACAGCCAATGCCAGGTACTACTGCTCGGGGTGACCGTTAATACTGCATCGCTGCTTTTTTAATGCAGAGAGCACTGCAGGGAACTTGCCAGTTCCATTGGTTACCCGAGTTTAATTTTTTTCGCAAGCAGGCCAGTCGGTGGCCCTGAAGCGGAGCATTCAAACAGATGAAATTAGAAAATGCCCTCTAAAGAGCAAGAGGCTCGGATTAGAGCATCAGCTTGACGACGGATTCGTTCGGGTCGCGGGTTTTTCCGGCGGCTTTGAGCTCGGCCAGATAATCTTCCCAGAGTGCGTCATAACGTCGCCCCAGCTCGTACAGATATTCCCAGGTGAACAAGCCGCTGTCGTGGCCGTCGTCGAAGGTCAGTTTCAGTGCGTACTGACCGGCCGGTTCTACCTTGGTCAGGCCTACGTTGATCTTGCCGAATTGCAGGATGGGTTTGCCGTGGCCCTGGACCTCGGCGGAAGGAGAGTGCACGCGCAGGAACTCGGCGGGCAGGGTGTATTCCTCGCCGGACGCGTATTTGAGCGTCAGGGTTTTCGAGGCTTTGTGCAGCTTGATGTCGGTGGGGATCATGACCGGATTTCCGTCTTGTGCGGAACCTTGTGGGAGCGAGCTCGCTCGCGATAGCGGTATCACATTCAACATCTATGTCGAATGAGATGGCCTCATCGCGAGCAAGCTCGCTCCCACAGGATATCTATCGCTGTAAGTATGGCTTACAGGATATAACGGGACAGGTCTTCGTTCTGCGCCAATTCGCCCAGGTGGCTGTTGACATAGTCGGCATCGATCTGGATGACCTTGCCGTCATGGACGCTGGCCAGGTCGCCGGCGCTGAACGACACCTCTTCGAGCAGGC
The DNA here is from genome assembly GCF_949767415.1 of Pseudomonas sp. IT-196MI5. Taxonomy (NCBI): domain Bacteria; kingdom Pseudomonadati; phylum Pseudomonadota; class Gammaproteobacteria; order Pseudomonadales; family Pseudomonadaceae; genus Pseudomonas; species Pseudomonas sp. IT-196MI5. The sequence goes on along the minus strand of NZ_CATKPZ010000044.1, from coordinate 327,838 downwards.
GCTCGAGCAGGGTGTGCAGGCGACGGGCACCGATGTTTTCGGTTTTCTCGTTGACCTGCCAGGCGATCTCCGCGATGCGCTTGATGCCGCTCGGCAGGAACTCGATGCCCAGGCCTTCGGTTTTCAGCAGGGCGCAATATTGCTCGGTGAGCGAGGCATGCGGCTCGCTGAGGATGCGTTCGAAATCTTCCGGGCTCAGGGCCTTGAGTTCGACACGAATCGGCAGACGACCTTGCAGCTCGGGCACCAGGTCGCTCGGCTTGCTCAGGTGGAACGCACCGGAAGCAATGAACAGGATGTGGTCGGTCTTGACCATGCCCAGTTTGGTATTGACGGTGCAGCCTTCGATCAGCGGCAGCAAGTCGCGCTGCACCCCTTCGCGGGACACATCGACGCCACCGGAATTGCCACGCTTGGCGACCTTGTCGATTTCGTCGATGAACACGATGCCGTGCTGCTCGACCGCTTCCAGGGCCTTGGCCTTCAACTCTTCATCGTTGACCAGGCGGCTGGCTTCTTCGTCGCGCACCAGCTTGAGCGCATCCTTGACCTTGAGCTTGCGGCTCTTGTGCTTGCCCTTGCCCATGTTGGCGAACAGGCTTTGCAGCTGGTTGGTCATCTCTTCCATGCCCGGTGGCGCGGAGATATCGACGCCAGCCATTTCGGCGACTTCGATTTCGATCTCCTTGTCGTCCAGCTGACCTTCGCGCAGGCGCTTGCGGAACAACTGACGGGTGTTGGAGTCGGCAGTCGGGGCATCGTCACTACTGAAGCCCATGCGTGCCGGTGGCAGCAGTGCGTCGAGGATGCGCTCTTCTGCTGCATCTTCGGCGCGGTGACGAACCTTGACGATTTCCTGCTCGCGCAGCAGCTTGATCGCGGCATCGGCCAGGTCACGAATGATCGATTCGACGTCGCGGCCGACATAGCCGACTTCGGTGAACTTGGTCGCTTCGACCTTGATGAACGGTGCGTTGGCCAGTTTCGCCAGGCGTCGGGCGATCTCGGTTTTACCGACACCGGTCGGGCCGATCATCAGGATGTTCTTGGGTGTTACTTCAACGCGCAGCTCTTCAGGCAGCTGCATGCGGCGCCAGCGGTTGCGCAGGGCAATGGCGACGGCGCGCTTGGCATCGTCCTGGCCGATGATGTGGCGGTTGAGTTCGTGGACGATTTCACGGGGAGTCATGGACATAATATTCTGTGGACCTCAAGCAAGAATGAGCCGTGGTGCGGTGGGCTGCACGGGCTTACTCGGCGCAGTCCTGCTCCTCAATGGTCTGGGTGTGGTTGGTGAATACACAGATGTCGCCGGCGATACCGAGGGCGGTTTCGACGATTTCCCGGGCCGACAGATCAGTCTTTTTCAGCAGCGCGCTGGCGGCGGCCTGGGCGTAGGCGCCACCGGAACCCATGGCGATCAGGCCCTCTTCAGGTTCGACCACGTCGCCGTTGCCGGTGATGATCAGGGAGGCGTCTTTGTTGGCGACCGCGAGCATGGCTTCGAGGCGGCTCAGGGAGCGGTCGGTGCGCCATTCTTTGGCGAGTTCGACAGCGGCGCGCACCAGGTGGCCCTGGTGTTTCTCAAGTTGGCCTTCGAAGCGTTCGAAGAGGGTAAAGGCGTCAGCGGTGGCACCGGCAAAACCGGCGAGGACCTGGCCGTGGTACAGGCGACGAACTTTTTTCGCGTTGCCTTTCATCACGGTATTACCAAGGGAAACCTGGCCGTCGCCGCCCATGACGACTTTGCCGTGGCGGCGAACTGAAACGATGGTGGTCAAGGGAAGAGTCTCCACGCAGCGGGGCGAAAATGCCTTATGCCCATCCATATGGGGGTGCTGGAGTGGATTTCAACTGCGGGGCGAGACGAGGGACGAATGGTGTGAATCGAGTTCTGGATATAGTGCCCTTTCAGGCGCATTCGCTGGCAAGCCAGCTCCTACAGGGTTTGTCGAATATTCTGTAGGAGCTGGCTTGCCAGCGAAGAACGATGACGCGGTGGTTCTGACGGGATCAGCGGCTCTGGCGTTGTTGTAACAAAAGATTGCTAAAGCCCGCACCCGCCAGTTGTTTCTGGGCCGTGGTCAGTTGTTCGCGATTGCTGAACGGACCGACCAGCACCCGATACCAGGTTTCATCCTTCACCGTGCCCGATTCAACCGCTACAGCCTGGCCCAGCAGGATGATCTGCGCCCGAACCTTGTCTGCATCAGTCTCTTTGCGGAACGAGCCCGCCTGCAGGAAAAACTTCGTCACAGGCGCGGCCTTGACCGCAGGTGCGGGTGGCGGCGTGATTCCGGCCAGGGCTGCCTGGGCGCGAGCCGTGTCGATCTTCGCCGCTTCGGCCGGGGTAACCGGCGTGGTCGGGATGACCGGCACTTGTGGCGTCGGCAGGGTTTTTTCCGGCACGGCATCCGGAGGCACGATGACTTCCGATTCCGGAAGCAAGGTGTAGAAGTCGTACTTTGGCTTCACCGGTTGCGTCGGGCTCGGCGGGGTCTTGTTGGCCTCGGCGATCTTGCTGGCTTTCTGCTGTTGCTGTTGTTCGACCTTTTCACGCTTGACCGTGTCGCTGCCCTTGCCCGGCTCCAGCTTCATCAGAAATACGATGAAGGCGCCGACTGTCAGGCCGATCGCCATCCACAGCCAGCCCGGAATCGGTTGCTTTGCAGGAGCTTGGTAACGGCTGGCGCCACGCTTGGGTGCAGGTTTTTTCTTGGCAGCCAACTTACATACGCTCCAGAGTTTCCAGGCCCAAGAGTTCCAGGCCTTGCTTGAGGGTGCGTCCGGTCAGCGCGGCGAGGCGCAGGCGGCTCTGCATTTGTGCCGGGGTATCGGCGGCGAGGATCGGGCAGTTCTCGTAGAAGCTGGAGAACAGGCCCGCGACGTCGTACAGGTAAGTGCAAAGGATGTGCGGGGTGCCTTTTTCGGACACGTTGTTCAGGACTTCACCGAACTGCGCGAGTTTCGCCGCCAGCTCGTGTTCGTGCGCCGCTTCCAGAACGATCTGGCCGTCGACTTCGCTGAAGTCCTTGCCGAGTTTGCGGAACACGCCGGCCACGCGGGTGTAGGCGTACAGCAGGTACGGCGCGGTGTTGCCTTCGAAGTTGAGCATCAGGTCGAAGTTGAAGCTGTAGTCACTGGTGCGGTGCTTGGACAGGTCGGCGTATTTCACTGCGCCGATGCCCACGACCTTGGCGATGTTGCGCAACTCGGCTTCGGCCAACTCCGGGTTCTTGTCCTTGACCAGGGTGTAGGCGCGCTCCTGGGCTTCGGTCAGCAGATCGATCAGCTTCACGGTGCCGCCGTCACGGGTCTTGAACGGACGGCCGTCAGCGCCGTTCATGGTGCCGAAGCCCATGTGTTCCATTTCCATCGGATGGGTCACGAAACCGGCCTTGCGTGCCACGGCGAACACTTGCTGGAAGTGCAGGGCCTGGCGTTGGTCGACGAAATACAGCGCACGATCGGCCTTGAGCTTGCCGCTGCGGTAGCGCACGGCCGCCAGGTCGGTGGTGGCGTAGAGGTAGCCGCCGTCAGCCTTGACGATGATCACCGGCAGCGGGTCGCCATCGGCATTCTTGAATTCGTCGAGGAACACGCACTGGGCGCCGTTGCTCTCGACCAGCATGCCCGCCGCCTTCAAGTCGTTGACCACGTTGATCAGGTCGTCGTTGTAGGCACTTTCGCCCATCACGTCGGCCATGGTCAGTTTGACGTTGAGCAGTTCGTAGATCTTCTGGCAGTGGGACAGCGAGATGTCCTTGAACTTGGTCCACAGTGCCAGGCAATCGGCGTCGCCGGCCTGCAGCTTGACCACCAGGCCACGGGCGCGGTCGGCGAACTCTGCGGATTCGTCGAAGCGTTGCTTGGCGGCACGGTAGAAGTTTTCCAGGTCCGACAGTTCATCGCTGGTGATCGGGTTTTCCTGCAGGTAAGCCATCAGCATGCCGAACTGGGTGCCCCAGTCGCCGACGTGGTTCTGACGGATTACGGTGTCGCCGAGGAATTCGAGTACCCGGGCCACGCCGTCGCCGATGATGGTCGAACGCAAGTGGCCGACGTGCATTTCTTTGGCCAGGTTCGGCGCCGACAGGTCGACCACGGTGCGCTGTACCGGGCCGGCCTTGCGCACGCCGATGTGGGCGTCGGCCAGGGCGGCGTCCAGGCGGGTCGCCAGGGCATCGGTGTTCTGGAAGAAGTTCAGGAAGCCGGGACCCGCGATTTCGGTCTTGGCGACGTTTTCGTCAGCCGGCAGCGCGGCGATGATTTTTTCCGCCAGATCGCGGGGCTTCATGCCGGCCGGCTTGGCCAGCATCATGGCGATGTTGCTGGCGAAGTCGCCGTTTTTCTTGTCGCGGGAGTTCTCCACCTGGATCGCCGGCGACAGGCCTTCAGGCAACACACCTTCGTTGACGAGTTGGGTGATGGCTTGTTGGATCAGCTGGCGAATGGTGTCTTTCATGGTCTTCTCTTTCGACCGCAGGCGCGGCGGCGCATCATGCGCTGGTGGAAAAACTGGGCATTATCCGTTGCGAAGACGGGCTTGCCAACCTTAGCAGGCAGGATGTGGATGTGTGGTGACAATTTGGCCGCTTTCGCGAGCAGGCTCGCTCCCACAATGGTTCAGCTGTGTTCACACATTTTGCTATCGACACAAAACTCCTGTGGGAGCGAGCCTGCTCGCGAAGGCAATCTTCCAATCAATACAAATCTACGGGGTCTACATCCAAAGACCAGCGCACCGCCCGCCCGCTCGGCATCTGCTCCAGCACCAGCAACCAACTGGCCAGCAATCGATGCAAAGGGGCTCGCGCCGTAGCCTGCAACAACAACTGCGCACGATAGCGCCCGGCCCGGCGCTCCATCGGTGCCGGGACCGGTCCCAATAGCTCGATCCCCGTCAGATTCTGCTCGGCCAGCAAGCGTTCCGCCTCGCTGCACGCCTCATCGAGGAAGCCTTCGGCCTGACCCGGTTTGTGCGCTTCGGCTCGCAGTAGCGCCAGGTGCGCAAACGGTGGCAAACCGGCCGCACGGCGCTCGCTCAAGGCCTGTTCGGCAAAGGCGAAATAGCCTTGCTCGGTCAATTGCACCAGCAGTGGGTGGTCGGCCAGGTGCGTCTGGATAATCACTTTACCCGGCTCTTCGGCGCGGCCTGCGCGGCCGGCGACCTGCACGATCAACTGAGCCATGCGCTCGCTGGCGCGGAAGTCGCCGGAGAACAAGCCGCCGTCGGCGTCGAGGATCGACACCAGCGTCACCCGTGGAAAGTGGTGGCCTTTGGCAAGCATTTGCGTGCCGATCAAAATGCACGGCTGACCTTTTTGAATGGTCGCGAACAACTGGTTCATCGCGTCCTTGCGCGATGTGCTGTCGCGGTCGACCCGCAGCACCGGATAGTCCGGGAACAGAATCGCCAGACGCTCCTCGGCCCGTTCGGTGCCGGCGCCCACGGGGCGCAGATCGACCTTGTTGCACTTGGGGCACTGGCGCGGCACACGCTCGACGTAGCCGCAATGGTGGCAGCGCAATTCACCGTGACGCTGGTGCACGGTCATCCGCGCGTCGCAACGCTGGCACTCGGACATCCAGCCACAGTCATGGCACAACAGGGTCGGGGCGAAGCCGCGGCGGTTGAGGAACACCAGTACCTGCTGCCCGGCAGCCAGGGTCTGTCCAATGGCCTGTTGCATCGGCCCGGAAATGCCGCTGTCCAGCGGACGGCTTTTGACGTCCAGGCGCAGGAAGCGCGGCTGTTTGGCACCGCCGGCGCGCTCGTTCAAGCGCAGCAGCCCGTAGCGGCCGGTGTAGGCGTTGTGCAGGCTTTCCAGTGAAGGGGTGGCGGAGCCGAGGACGATCGGGATGTTTTCCTGTCGCGCCCGCACCAGCGCCAGATCGCGGGCGTGATAGCGCAAGCCTTCCTGCTGTTTATAGGAACCGTCGTGTTCTTCGTCGATGATGATCAGGCCGGGGTTCTTCATCGGTGTGAACAGGGCCGAACGGGTGCCAATAATAATGTCGGCCTCACCGTCCCGGGCGGCCAGCCAGGCCTCGAGGCGTTCGCGGTCATTGACCGCCGAATGGATCAACGCAATGCGGGCATTGAAACGCTGTTCGAAGCGCGCCAGGGTCTGCGGGCCGAGGTTGATTTCCGGGATCAGCACCAGTGCTTGCTTGCCAGCCTCGAGGGTTTCGCGGATCAACTGTAAATAGACTTCGGTCTTGCCGCTGCCGGTGACGCCGGCCAGCAGGAACGCGTGATAACTGTCGAAGCCGGCGCGAATCGCCTCATAGGCGGCGCGTTGCTCGGGGTTCAGCGGCAGTTCCGGTTGCGCCAGCCAGTGTTCGTGGCGTACGCCCGGGGCGTGGCGGCGGATCTCGACCTGCACCAGCTCCTTGGCCAGCAGTAAATCCAGACTGTCCTTGCTCAGCATCAGTTTGCTCAGCAACTGATGGGCGACGCCGTGGGGATGCTGGGCCAGCGTGGCCAGGGCTTCGCGCTGGCGCGGGGCGCGGGCGATGCGCGGATCATCAAGGCTGGCGCCAGGCGCGGCGGACCAGAAGCGCTCCTGGCGCGCTTCGGCCAGCTCACCCTGGCGCAGCAAAACCGGCAGCGCCCAGCTCAAGGTGTCGCCGAGGCTGTGCTGGTAATACTGGGAGGTCCACAGGCACAGCTTGAACAGCGCGGGCGGCAGTGGTGGCGTAGCGTCGAGCAAGGCCAGGGCCGGCTTTAGTTTCTCGGCCGGGACTTCGCTGGTGTTGGTGACTTCCACCAGAATCCCGATCATCTCGCGCCGGCCGAACGGTACCCGCAGGCGCATGCCGGGGTGCAGTTGCGCGCGCAGGACGCCGGCCGGAGCGCGGTAGTCAAACAGGCGGCGCAGCGGCGAAGGCAGGGCGAGGCGCAAAATGGCGTTGGGCACGCGGGGGGATCTCGATCAACAAACAATAGGGGGGCGTGACATATAACCTGTAGGAGTGAGCCTGCTCGCGATAGCGGTCTTGCATTCAACATTGCGGCGACTGGCAGACCGCTATCGCGAGCAGGCTCACTCCTACAGGGGATCGCGTATTGGGCCGGGAGCCTAGCAGACGACTGGTTTCAGGGACAGCTTGCGTGATCAGGATTGTCTGGTAGAATCCGCGGCCTAATTACGTGCGGTATTCAACAATAGTGTTGGGTGGCGGCACGCTAGCCTGAGGAAGACACCATGAAAGCTGATATCCATCCAGAATACCCGGCAGTTGCTGTTACCTGCAGCTGCGGCAACAAGTTCGAAACCCGTTCGACCTTCGGCAAAGCCCTGGCGATCGACGTTTGCAACGAATGCCACCCGTTCTACACCGGTAAGCAGAAGACTCTGGACACTGGCGGCCGCGTTCAGCGCTTCGCCGACCGTTTCGGTGCTTTCGGCAAGAAAGCTCCAGCTGCTGCAGAGTAAGGTTAAAGAGCCTTATGGGCTTTTCCTTGCAGTTAAAAAAGGCGTCCCTTGCGGGCGCCTTTTTTGTGTCCGCGATTTGGCTGTCTGGCGCCCAGGCGTTTTGCCCGGCACCCAGCGGCTTGACGTCCGTCGCGGTGCAGCGGGTAGTGGACGGCGACACCCTGCGCCTGAGCGATGGCCGCAGCGTGCGCATGATCGGCTTGAACACGCCGGAGCTGGGCAAGAAGGGCCGTTCCGATGAACCATTTGCCGTGGCCGCGCGCAAACGCCTCGAAGCCCTGGTGGCGGCGAGTGACGGACGGGTCGGGTTGGTGCCTGGCGAAGAAAGCGAGGACCATTACGGCCGCACCCTGGCCCATGTCTACGGTGCCAATGGCGCCAACCTCGAGGCGCAGATGCTCGCCGAAGGCCTGGGCTTTCTGGTGGCCGTGGCGCCGAATGTCGATCTGGTCGCCTGTCAGCAAGCGGCCGAGCGCAGTGCGCGTCAGGCCGGGCTCGGGTTGTGGCGCCAGTCACCTGTACTGAAAGCGGAGCAGATCAGCGCCTCCGGCTTTGCCGTGCTCAGCGGTCGTGTGAGCAAGGTTCAGCGCAATCGCGGCGGGGTTTGGATCGAGTTGCAGGATTCGGTTGTATTGCGCGTTGCACCCAATCTGCTGGGGCGTTTCGATGTGAGCTCACTGGAAAGCCTCAAGGGCAAGCAGGTCGAGGCGCGCGGCTGGGTGCTGGATCGCTCGCGCAAAGGCGGTCTCAAGGATGGCCAGGCGCGCTGGATGTTGCCCTTGACCGATCCGGCGATGCTGCAAGCGGCGCAGTGATAAAAAATTGTAGACATTTTTTCTGTCAATTGTGAACAGTCCGACCCTTGTGTGCCGTGGCTCTTGGCCCAAAGTCGTAGGGCCGGGCGCTTGACAGGGGTGACCGGTCAGTCTTGTGGGGACTTTGCGAGGGGCGTATCCTCGCTGACCAGTCTGTCCAACAGTAAAAAGCGGAATGCCAAAATGTCTGATCTGAAAACTGCCGCTCTCGAATATCACGCCAATCCTCGTCCAGGGAAGCTGAGTGTCGAGCTCACCAAGGCCACTGCTACCGCTCGCGACCTGTCGCTGGCCTACAGCCCGGGCGTAGCCGAACCAGTACGCGAGATCGCCCGCGATCCTGAACTGGCCTACAAGTACACCGGCAAAGGCAACCTGGTTGCAGTTATTTCCGATGGCACCGCGATTCTCGGCCTGGGTAACCTCGGCCCATTGGCCTCCAAGCCAGTGATGGAAGGTAAAGGCGTACTGTTCAAGCGCTTCGCCGGCATCGACGTTTTCGACATCGAAGTCGACTCCGAAAGCCCGCAAGCCTTCATCGACACCGTCAAGCGTATCTCCATTACCTTCGGTGGCATCAACCTGGAAGACATCAAGGCACCAGAGTGCTTTGAAATCGAACGTGCTCTGATCGAGCAGTGCGATATCCCGGTATTCCACGATGACCAGCACGGCACCGCTATCGTGACCGCGGCCGGCATGATCAACGCCCTGGAAATCGCTGGCAAAACCTTGCCGGAAGCCAAGATCGTCTGCCTGGGTGCCGGCGCCGCCGCCATCTCCTGCATGAAATTGCTGGTGAGCATGGGCGCCAACATCGAAAACATCTACATGGTCGACCGTACCGGCGTGATCCACTCCGGCCGTGACGACCTGAACCAGTACAAGGCGGTGTTCGCTCACGCGACCGACAAGCGCACCCTGGCTGACGCTCTGCAAGGCGCTGACGTGTTTGTAGGCCTGTCCGGTCCGAACCTGCTGAGCGCTGAAGGCCTGCTGTCGATGGCGCCTAACCCGATCGTGTTCGCCTGCTCCAACCCTGATCCGGAAATCGCCCCGGAACTGGCGCACGCCACCCGTAACGACGTGATCATGGCCACCGGTCGTTCCGACTACCCGAACCAGGTCAACAACGTACTGGGCTTCCCGTTCATCTTCCGTGGTGCCCTGGACGTTCGCGCCAAGCGCATCAACGAAGAAATGAAAGTGGCTGCGGCCAACGCCCTGCGCGAACTGGCCAAGCTGCCGGTGCCTCAGGAAGTGTGCGACGCCTACGGCGGCATCAAGCTGGAATTCGGTCGTGAGTACATCATTCCGAAGCCAATGGATGCCCGTCTGATCACCCTGATCTCCGATGCCGTGGCTAAAGCCGCCATCGAGACCGGTGTGGCAACCCTGCCGTATCCGAAGAACTACCCGCTCAAAAGCGTGGATGATGTGTTCAACGGCTAAGCCGTTGTAGCGCTTCAACGAAAAGCCCTGGCTCGTGAGAGTCGGGGTTTTTTTGTGCCTGATGTTTTGCGTTGGCTGTTGGTGCCTCTTCGCTGGCAAGCCAGCTCCTACAGGTTCGCGCAGTCATTGTAGGAGCTGGCTTGCCAGCGAAGAGGCCGTGTCAGGCAACATAACAATCGATGCGCAATAAAAAGCCCCGCACTTCTTTCGAAGACGGGGCTTTTCAGTATTGCGGCGATCAGAACAAATCGATCGGCGCCGCTTCATCCGCCGGCAGCGGGCTGCCCGGTGCCATGCCATTGCTGATCTCGTTGATCGACGGCGGCGTATCTTCGGCCTTGAACAGCTCGAAATAGGCCCCTGGCGTGCCCGGGGTGGCTGCGCGGCCACTGACCGGATCGACTCGCAGGCTGAGGATGCCTTCCGGCTCCGGCTGCGTATGCGGCGGTTTGCCTTTGAGCGCGGGGCCCATGTAGTTCATCCAGATCGGTAGCGCGACCGTGCCGCCGAATTCCTTGCGGCCCAGGCTTTCCGGTTGATCGAAACCGGTCCACACGGTCGTCACGTAATCGGCGTTGTAACCGGAGAACCAGGCGTCCTTGGATTCGTTGGTCGTACCGGTCTTGCCGGCAATGTCCGGGCGGCCCAGGGCCAGTGCGCGGCGACCGGTGCCGAGCTTGATCACGTCCTCAAGCATGCTGTTGAGGATGTACGTGGTGCGCCCGTCAATGATGCGTTCAGCCACGGCGGGTGCTTGTGGCGTCGACGTAGTGCCTGGGGTTTCGCCCACCGTTGCGTTGACTGTGAAGGCTTGAGGGGCGGTTGGCGCGGCAATGCCATCGCTGGCTGCGCTGCCCAGAGGCACGCTTGGTGGGTTGGCGACGAACAGTGTGTCGCCGTTGCGGCTTTCGATCTTGTCGATGATGTAAGGGGTGATCTTGTAGCCGCCGTTGGCGAAGGCGCTCCAGCCAGTGGCGATTTCCATAGGCGTCAGGGTTGCGGTGCCCAGCGCCAGGGACAGGTTGGGTGGCAGGTCCTGTTTGTTGAAGCCGAAGCGAGTGATGTAGTCGATGGTCTTGCCTACGCCCATCGCTTGCAGCAAGCGGATCGATACCAGGTTGCGCGACTTGTACAGCGCTTCACGCAGGCGAATCGGACCGAGGAAGGTATTGGTGTCGTTCTTCGGGCGCCAGACTTTGTCCAGGTACTCGTCGACGAACACGATCGGTGCGTCGTTCACCAGGCTGGAGGCGGTGTAGCCGCTATCCAGTGCGGCGGCGTAGACGAACGGTTTGAAGCTCGAACCCGGCTGGCGCTTGGCTTGCAGTGCGCGATTGTAGTTGCTCTGTTCGAAGGCGAAACCGCCGACCAGCGAGCGAATGGCGCCGTTCTGCGGGTCCAGGGACACCAGCGCGCCCTGGGCTTGCGGTATCTGGCTGAACTTCAGCGAGTTGTCCGGCTGACGCTGCACGCGAATCAGATCGCCCACTTGAGCCACGTCCGAAGGCTGCTTCGGATTGGCGCCCATGCTGTTGGTATTGAGGAACGGGCGGGCCCATTTCATGGTGTCCCAGCTCACGTGTTCCTGGCCGGTGCGGGTCAGCACTTGCAGGCCGCTCTTATCGACCAGGGTCACGATGGCCGGTTCCAGGCCGCTGATGGTGCGTTGTTTGGTCAGCTCGGTGGCCCAGGCTTCGCGAGTCTTGCCTGGCAGCCGCGACTCGGGTCCGCGATAGCCATGGCGCTGATCGTAGGTCATCAGACCTTCATGGACCGCGCTGTTGGCCAGTTCCTGGAGGTTGCTCGGCACCGTGGTGGTGACGCGGAAGCCTTCGGTATACGCGTCGCTGCCATAACGGCCAACCATTTCGGCGCGGGCCATTTCGGCGATGTACGGGGCGTTCACTTCCGGGGTCGGCACGTGATAGCTGGCGTTCAACGGCTCGTTGATCGCAGCGGTGTAGTCGGCCTCGCTGATTTTCCCGAGCTTGTACATGCGCCCCAGGATCCAGTCGCGACGCTCCTTGCTGCGCGCCGGGTTGGCCAGCGGATTGAAGCGCGACGGTGCCTTGGGCAGGCCGGCAATCATCGCCATCTGCGCCAGGCTGACATCACGGATCGATTTGCCGTAATAGACCTGTGCTGCCGCCTCGATGCCGTACGCACGGTTACCCAGATAGATTTTGTTGACGTACAGCTCGAGGATCTCGTCCTTGGTCAGCTGCCGTTCGATCTGCAGGGCCAGCAGGATCTCGGTGGTCTTGCGCGAAAAGCTGCGTTCACTGCTCAGGAAGAAGTTCTTCGCCACTTGCATGGTGATCGTGCTGCCGCCGGACTGGATGTGTCCGCTTTTGACCAACTGGGTCGCGGCACGCATCAGGCTGCTCGGATCGACGCCGTAGTGGTTGGCGAAATTGTCGTCTTCAGCACTTAGTAACGCATTGATGAAATTGGGGGGAATGTCGGCGAAACGGATCGGTGTACGGCGCATTTCGCCGAATTCTGCGATCAACTTGTTATCGCTGCTGTAGACCCGCAAAGGGATCTGCAACTGGATGCTTCTCAGTGCCTCCACGGACGGCAGCCCGGGACTAAGGTAGAGGTACGCCCCGCTCAGACCCAGAAGGAGTCCGCAGAAAACCGCGACGATGGACCAACCGAAAAACTTCAGCAGACGAATCAAGGCTTTTGGATATCCAGGGCAAAAAATGAATTGGGCAACAGGGTTCAGGCTAAATGAGAACGACCCGCGCATTGAGCAAATACGGAAAAAAAGCGCTGGGCATTATAAGCATTTTTTCTGCTCGGGAGCGTGGTTGGCGCTGCTGTCAAGACGGGTGGATTGAACGCAATCGACATTGCAGAGTCCGTAACTCACGGAAAGTCATAGGGAATTGGTAGTGCCAGGACTCTTCAGCAAAAAATCCAATACGCTGCTGGGAATCGATATCAGCTCCACCTCGGTGAAGCTTCTGGAGTTGAGCCGTCAGGGCGAGCGCTTCCGGGTCGAGGCCTATGCGGTCGAGCCGTTGCCGGTCGGCGCGGTGATCGAAAAGAATATCGCCGAGCTCGAAGGCGTGGGGCTGACCCTCGCCCGCGCGCTGACCAAGGCCAGAACCGGCCTCAAGAACGTGGCCGTGGCCGTGGCGGGCTCGGCGGTGATCACCAAGACCATCGAGATGGAGTCCGGTCTTTCCGAGGACGAGATGGAAAGCCAGCTGAAGATCGAGGCCGATCAGTACATTCCATATCCCCTGGATGAAGTCGCGATCGACTTTGAAGTCCAGGGCACCTCCGGGCGCAATCCTGAACGTGTCAACGTGCTGCTCGCCGCTTGCCGCAAGGAAAACGTCGAAGTCCGCGAGGCGGCCCTGGCCCTGGCGGGGCTGACCGCCCGCGTGGTCGATGTCGAGGCTTATGCGCTGGAGCGTTCATTCGAACTGCTGGCCAGCCGACTCGTGGTTTCCGGGGAGCCTTCGACAGTCGCAGTGGTGGATATCGGTGCCACCATGACCACCCTGAGCGTGCTGCACAGCGGGCGGATTATCTACACCCGCGAACAATTGTTCGGCGGTCGGCAATTGACCGAGGCAATCCAGCGTCGCTATGGCCTGACGCTGGAGCAGGCGGGGCTGGCGCAAAAGAAGGGCGGCCTGCCGGATGACTATGCCAGTGAGGTCTTGCAGCCATTTCGAGAGGCGCTGGTGCAGCAGGTGTTGCGCTCGTTGCAGTTCTTCTTCGCCTCAGGCCAGTACAGCGCCGTCGACCATGTCCTGTTGGCCGGCGGTACCGCGTCGATCCCGGGGCTGGACCGATTGATCGAGCAGCAATTGGGCACGCCGACCCAGGTTGCGAATCCTTTTTTCGAAATGACGCTGGGCAGCAAGGTCAATGGTGCTGCTCTGGCGAGTGATGCCCCGGCGTTGATGATCGCCTGTGGTCTGGCCCTCAGGAGCTTCGACTGATGGCACGGATCAATCTTTTACCCTGGCGCGAGGAGCGGCGTGAAGCCCGTCGCAAGCGCTTGCTGCTGATCCTGGTGGCCGTGATGGTGGGCACGATGGGCGCGGTGCTGGTCGCGAACCAGGCCATCAGCGGCGCCATCGACCGGCAAGTCGCCCGTAACGACTACATCGGCAAGCAAGTCGCCGTGGTCGATGAACGGATCAAACAGATCGATGATCTCAAGGCGCGCCGTCAGCAACTGGTCGAGCGCATGCGCATCATCCAGGACCTGCAAGGCAATCGCCAAATCAGCGGGCGAATATTTGACCAATTGGCGCGAGCACTGCCCGACGGCGTGTATTTCACCGAAGTGAAAATGACCGCAAAGACCTTGTCCATCACCGGCGCTGCGCAATCGAACAACCGTGTTTCAGACTTGATGCGCAACCTCGAGGCATCAGACTGGTTCGATGCGCCGAACCTGACCGAAGTCAAGGCCACAGCTGCCGGCCAGGTGGAGCAGGCCAACGTCTTCCAGTTGACCGTTCGTCAGACTCAGCCCGCAACACCGGAGGAGGGCAAATGAGTCCGTCCGAATGGTTCGAAGGGCTGCGCAAGATCGACATCAATGAGCTGGATACCAGCAACATGGGTTCCTGGCCGCCGCCGATCAAGTTTCTGGTGGCCGGGTTGCTCATGCTTCTGGTGCTGGCCCTGGGCTACAACTTTTCCACTCGCGACCTTGAGAGCCAGCTCGATCTCAAGCGCGAGGAGGAGTCGACACTCAAGGAGCAGTTCGCCGACAAAACCCGCAAGGCGGCGAATCTGGATCTTTACACCCGGCAACTGAAGGAGATGGAGAACGCCTTCGTCGTACTGCTGCGACAATTGCCCGGCGACACCGAAGTGCCCGGCTTGCTGGAAGACATCACTCGTACTGGTCTGGGCAGTGGCCTGGAGTTCGAAGAGATCAAGCTGCTGCCGGAGGTCGCCCGGCCGTTCTACATCGAACTGCCGATCCAGATCACGGTCACTGGCGATTACCACGACCTGGCCACCTTCGTCAGTGGTGTGGCCGGGTTGCCGCGAATCGTCACCTTGCACGATTTCGACCTTGCCCCCGTCAGCCCCCAGGGTGGTCCGAAACTGCGCTTGAGCATCCTCGCCAAGACCTACCGCTACAACGACAAGGGACAGCATCAATGAGCCCGGCGCAGCGTTTTTCGGTAGTGGTGGTGCTGTCTGCTCTGTCCGGTTGTGGCGCAGGCGATGACTACAACGATCTGGACGCGTACATGGACGAAATGCGCCTGCGTGGGCCGGGCAGGATTGAACCAACGCCGGTATTCCGGTCTTACCCGACATTCACTTACAACGCGGCGAATCTGCGCAGCCCGTTTTCACCGCACATCAGCACTGATCTGGCGGCCCGGCGGCGGGGTTCACCTAACGTCAAGCCCGACCCTGGTCGGGTCAAGCAATACCTCGAAGGTTTCAACATCGAGCAGTTTGAAATGGTCGGCACCCTTTCCAGTGCAAAGGGCTCCTATGCCTTGCTGCGCGGGGCGGGTGGGGTCCATCGGTTGAAAGTCGGCGATTACCTGGGGCGTAACGATGGACGGATCGTTGCGATCAGTGGCTCGCAGGTCGATGTGGTTGAAATTGTCCCTGATGGTCAGGGCGCGTGGCTGGAGCGTCCCCGGACCATTCCTTTGAAAGAGCATTCATAGTGGAACTCCAATAATGAACAGGATTCTTTCCACCGTTGGCCTTTCGCTATGGATAGCGTTGTTGTCGCCGATGGTACAAGCGGTCAATCTCAAGGCGCTGGATGTCGCTGCGCTGCCGGGTGACCGTGTCGAGTTGAAGTTGTCGTTCGATGCACCGCCCCCAGTGCCCCACGGCTACACGACGGAATCTCCGGCCCGGATTGCCTTGGATTTGCCGGGCGTCGCCAGTCAGCTGGCCAGCAAGACTCGCGATCTCGGCAGTGGAAATGCCCGTAGTGCAACGGTGGTGGAAGACCGGGACCGTACGCGATTGATCATCAACCTGACCCAGCCGGCCCCATACGACTCGCGAATTGAAGGCAACAATTTGCTGTTAGTTGTCGGGCAGGGTGTCAAACCGTCGACATCCAGGCCAGTAGCCCCGGCAGTACCGGTTCCGGCAAGAGCCGCAGCGCCGGCAGGCAAGTCCATTCGGGGGGTGGATTTCCAACGGGGAACCCAGGGTGAAGGCAACGTGGTGATCGACTTGTCGGATCCATCGATGGCGCCCGACATACAAGAGCGCGAGGGCAAGATCATCGTTGGCTTTGCCAAAACCCGATTGCCTGAGCCGTTGCGCGTGCGTCTGGATGTGAAGGATTTCGCCACGCCAGTGCAGTTCGTCAACGCCAGCGCCAGCGGCGATCGAGCCACCATCAGCATTGAGCCCGGTGGCAGGTTCGATTACTCGACCTATCAGACCGACAACAAGCTCACGGTCAGCGTTCGTCCGGCGACGGTCGACGACCTGCAAAAGCGCAATGCCGGGCAACAGGCCTACAGCGGCGAGAAGCTTTCGCTGAATTTCCAGGACATCGATGTACGTTCGGTGCTGCAACTGATCGCCGATTTCACCAACCTCAATCTGGTGGCCAGCGACACGGTGCAGGGTGGCATCACTTTGCGCTTGCAGAACGTGCCGTGGGATCAGGCGCTGGATCTGGTGCTGAAAACCAAGGGGCTGGATAAGCGCAAGGTCGGCAATGTCCTGCTTGTTGCGCCGGCCGATGAAATTGCTGCCCGTGAGCGCCAGGAGCTGGAATCACAGAAGCAGATTGCCGATCTGGCGCCATTGCGTCGGGAGTTGTTGCAGGTCAACTACGCCAAGGCGGCGGACATCGCCAAGCTCTTCCAGTCGGTGACCAGTGCCGAAGCGAAACCCGACGAAAGGGGATCGATCACCGTCGATGAGCGCACCAACAACATCATTGCCTACCAGACCCAGGACCGGCTGGACGAGCTGCGCAGGATCGTCACGCAACTGGATATCCCGGTGCGTCAGGTGATGATCGAGGCGCGCATTGTCGAAGCCAACGTCGACTATGACAAAAGCCTCGGGGTGCGTTGGGGTGGCTCGATACAGAACAAGGGCAACTGGAACACCTCTGGCGTCAGTAATGGACTCAATGGATCATCGACCATTGGCACACCGGGCAGTACCAGCACCAACTCACCGTTCGTCGACATGGGCACGGTCAATAACACCTCGGGCATCGGCATCGCGTTCATCACCGATAACGTCTTGCTGGATCTGGAGCTGACGGCCATGGAGAAAACCGGCAACGGGGAAATCGTCTCGCAACCCAAGGTGGTCACGTCCGACAAGGAAACCGCAAAAATCCTCAAAGGCACCGAGATTCCCTATCAGGAAGCCAGTTCCAGTGGCGCGACTTCGGTGTCGTTCAAGGAGGCGTCGCTGTCGCTGGAGGTGACGCCGCAGATCACGCCCGACAACCGGATCATCATGGAGGTCAAGGTGACCAAGGACGAACCGGACTTCCTGAACAAGGTCCAGGATGTGCCGCCCATCAAGAAAAACGAAGTCAACGCCAAGGTCCTGGTCAACGATGGCGAGACCATCGTCATTGGCGGTGTTTTCTCAAATACTCAGAGCAAGGTCGTAGATAAGGTGCCATTTCTTGGCGATGTGCCGTATCTTGGCCGCCTTTTCCGGCGTGATGTGGTTTCGGAGAAAAAATCCGAGCTGTTGGTATTCCTCACTCCGCGTATCATGAATAACCAGGCGATTGCTGTGAGTCATTGATTCTGTGCGAAATTTGATTCTTGTTGGACCGATGGGTGCTGGAAAAAGCACCATCGGCCGGTTGCTGGCCAAAGAGCTGCGCCTGCCATTCAAAGATTCCGATAAGGAAATTGAATTGCGCACGGGCGCCAATATCCCTTGGATCTTCGATAAAGAAGGCGAACCGGGCTTTCGTGATCGCGAACAGGCAATGATTGCCGAGCTGTGCGATTACGACGGTGTGGTGCTGGCGACAGGCGGCGGCGCGGTCATGCGCGAAGCCAATCGCCGGGCACTGCATGCCGGTGGGCGGGTGGTTTATCTGCATGCGTCGGTCGAGCAGCAGGTCGGCCGTACGGCCCGCGACCGCAATCGGCCATTATTGCGTACTGCCGATCCGGCCAAGACCCTTCGGGATCTGCTGGCGATCCGCGATCCGCTTTATCGGGAAATTGCCGACCTGGTGGTCGAAACCGATGAGCGCCCGCCACGAATGGTCGTACTCGACATTCTAGAGCGCTTGCAGCAGTTGCCACCCCGTTAAAGCGCCGCGCGAAATGCGCTATCCTCGACGTCGCGCCATGACCGCTCAAGGTTGTGGCGGATGGCTTGCGAACGGCGTCACACCAGCAGAGGCCGTGGATATCCGTAAACTCAGGGCAGGATGCCTGATTCATTTTCACTGTGGGGACACATGCAGACACTCAAGGTCGATCTAGGCGAGCGCAGCTACCCGATTCATATTGGCGAAGGTTTGTTGGATCAGCCTGAGCTGCTGGCCCCGCACATTCGCGGACGGCAAGTAGCGATCATTACCAACGAGACTGTTGCGCCGCTCTATCTCGAGCGTCTGACCCGCAGCCTGGTGCAGTTCTCGGTGATTTCCGTGGTGCTGCCCGACGGCGAAGCCTTCAAGACCTGGGAAACCCTGCAACTTATTTTCGACGGCCTGCTGACTGCCCGGCATGACCGCCGCACCACAGTGATCGCCCTCGGTGGCGGTGTGATCGGTGACATGGCCGGCTTTGCCGCCGCCTGCTACCAGCGCGGCGTCGATTTCATCCAGGTTCCGACCACACTGTTGTCACAGGTCGACTCTTCGGTGGGCGGCAAGACCGGGATCAACCATCCGCTGGGCAAGAACATGGTCGGCGCCTTCTATCAGCCGAACGTGGTGCTGATCGATACCGCCAGCCTCAATACCCTGCCGGCGCGCGAGCTGTCCGCCGGATTGGCCGAAGTCATCAAGTACGGGCTGATCTGCGATGAGCCGTTCCTGACCTGGCTCGAAGACAACGTCGACCGTCTGCGCAATCTGGATCAACAAGCCCTGACTTATGCCATCGAGCGCTCCTGCGCGGCCAAGGCGGCGGTGGTCGGTGCCGATGAGAAAGAGACCGGTGTTCGTGCCACGTTGAACCTGGGCCACACTTTTGGCCACGCCATCGAAACCCACATGGGCTATGGTGTATGGCTTCATGGTGAAGCTGTGGCTGCTGGCACCGTAATGGCGCTGGAAATGTCCGCGCGACTGGGCTGGATCAGCGAACAAGAGCGCGATCGCGGCATTCGCCTGTTCCAGCGTGCGGGGCTGCCGGTGGTACCGCCAGAAGAGATGACAGAAGCCGATTTCCTCGAACACATGTCCATTGATAAAAAAGTGATCGACGGTCGTTTGCGCCTGGTGCTGCTGCGCCACATGGGTGAAGCGGTGGTGACCGACGATTATCCGAAAGAGGTTCTACAGGCCACGCTGGGGGCAGACTACCGCGCCCTGGCCCAGCTTAAAGGTTAATAAGAACACGATGACTAGTTTGCATGCCGACGAGGCTTTCCTCGGCCATTACCAGTTGAGTCATGACCCTTTTGCTCCACGGGTGCCTGGCTTCAAATTTTTCCCGGCCCAGCGCAAACCCGTGCTGGGACAACTGCATCACCTGGCGCGTTACAGCCAGTTGCTGCTGGTGGTCACTGGCCCCGAGGGCAGTGGCAAGACCCTGTTGCGTCAGGCCCTGGTCGCCAGCACCAACAAGCAATCGGTACAAAGTCTGGTGGTGTCCGCCCGTGGCGCCGGCGATGCGGCCGGAGTGTTGCGTCAGGTGGCCCAGGCGCTGAACGTCGCCCAAGCTGATGCCGACGCTATTCTGGCCCAGGTGGTACAGCTTGCACTGACCGGGCAGGAAGTCTATCTGCTGGTCGATGACGCCGAACAACTCGACGAGTCCGCCCTTGAGGCGCTGATGATCCTCGCTGCCGGCGCGCCTGAGGGCCGCCCGCATGTGTTCCTGTTCGGTGAAACCTCGCTGATTGCTCAGCTTGAGGCTTTGCATCTCGAGGAAGAACGTTTCCATGTCATCGAGCTGCAACCCTACACCGAGGAAGAAACCCGCGAATATCTGGAACAGCGGCTCGAAGGCGCTGGTCGCGGTATCGAACTTTTCACCGCAGATCAGATCTCTGATATTCACGAAAGCTCCGAAGGCTGGCCTGGCAGCATCAATCAGGTCGCCCGCGATGCAATGATCGAAGCCATGATCGCCAGCCGCTCAGCGGTCAAGCGTCCAAAAATGGGGTTCAATATGCCGAAAAAACACGTATTGGCGATTTCCGCCGTGGTCGTGGTCGCGGTAGCTGCCGCCTGGTTGATGCCGGGCCGCAACAAGGCACCGACCACGGGTGCACCGGCCAACGAACAGGCGCAACTGCCGCTTGGCCAGGGTCAGCCAGCAGCGAATGGCGGTGCTCCGGCCGTCGAATTCGCCGGCAACACGCAGCCGATGCCATTGCCGTTGGTCGGCAATTCGCAGCCGGTCATGCGCGCTCCGCTGGCTGAAGCGGCGGGTGGTATCACCGAAGGCGACGACGGCGTGCCGGTCGAAGGCTCCAGCGCTACGCCACCGACGGTGACCACCACTGCACCGCCTGTGGGTGTTCCTGCCGGTCCAGCGCCGACGCCAGCCGCCAAGCCTGCCCCTGCGCCGACTCAGGTCGCCACCGCCAAGCCTGCGCCTGCTCCAGTGGCCAAGCCTGCTCCAGCGCCAGCCAAGCCAGCCGTTGCTGCTGCAGCCAAGCCTGCCGAGAAACCGGCTCCGGCTCCGGCGGCCAAGGCGGCTGGTGGCACCTGGTACGCAGGGCAAGCACCGGGCAACTACGTGGTACAGATTCTCGGCACCAGCTCCGAAGCGAGCGCGCAAAGCTTCGTCAAGGAGCAGGGCGGTGAGTACCGTTACTTCAAGAAAGTCCTCAACGGCAAGCCACTCTACGTGATCACCTATGGCAACTTTGCCAATCGTGATGCAGCTGTTTCCGCCATCAAGGCCTTGCCAGCGAAGGTTCAGGCTGGTAAACCTTGGCCTCGCACTGTCGCCAGCGTCCAACAGGAACTGGCAACAACTCGCTGAAGATTCGGCGGCCTTACCCAGGCCGCCTCTCCAAGCACCTCAAAATTTCTACAAGTGCGCGCCGCCTTCCGGGCTGCGTGCCTTGTGGTGTCTGCGTCATAGTAGCTTTTGAGTCGTAGCGGTCAAAATTAAAAAAAGTTTTGACTAGCACAGCAGATCGCTTTAAACCTTTCACAAATGCGACATAGATTTGCGACATTTCGTCGTCAAATTTGTGAGGCCAAGTGTCGGTGTGTACAATGACCTCCCTTTTGTTTCCGCAAAGCTGGCGTGCGTTCGGCGCGGATGGCAAGTGGTTGAATTGAAAAGAAATTTGCCTCGATCAGAGGCAGCCTGGTGAGAAAGTGTCTATGAAAGCAGGTCTGTACCAACCAGATGAATTCAAGGATAACTGCGGTTTCGGCCTGATAGCCCATATGCAGGGCGAGCCCAGTCATACCCTTTTGCAAACGGCCATCGAGGCCCTGACCTGCATGACCCACCGCGGTGGGATTAATGCCGACGGCAAGACCGGTGACGGTTGCGGTCTGCTGATTCAAAAGCCGGACGTGTTCCTGCGAGCCATCGCCCAGGAAACCTTCGGCGTCGAAATGCCCAAGCAATACGCCGTGGGCATGGTCTTCTTCAACCAGGACCCGGTCAAAGCCCAAGCTGCTCGCGAGAACATGAACCGCGAGATCCTGGCCGCCGGCTTGCAACTGGTCGGCTGGCGCAAAGTGCCGATCGACACCAGCGTCCTCGGCCGCCTGGCCCTTGAGCGCCTGCCGCAGATCGAGCAAGTGTTCATCGGCGGTGAAGGCCTGAGCGATCAGGACATGGCCGTCAAGCTGTTCACCTCCCGTCGTCGCTCGTCCGTGGCCAACGCCGCTGACACCGACCACTACGTCTGCAGCTTTTCGCACAAGACCATCATTTACAAAGGCCTGATGATGCCGGCGGACTTGACCGCCTTCTATCCGGACCTCAGCGACAAGCGCCTGCAAACCTCGATCTGCGTGTTCCACCAGCGCTTCTCCACCAACACCCTGCCGAAATGGCCGCTGGCCCAACCGTTCCGCTTCCTGGCGCACAACGGCGAGATCAACACCATCACCGGCAACCGCAACTGGGCCGTGGCCCGTCGGACCAAGTTCAGCAACGATCTGATGGACCTGGAAGAGCTCGGCCCGCTGGTCAACCGCGTCGGTTCCGACTCCTCGAGCATGGACAACATGCTCGAGCTGATGGTCACCGGTGGTATCGACCTGTTCCGTGGCGTGCGGATGATCATTCCGCCTGCGTGGCAGAACGTCGAGACCATGGACCCGGATCTGCGTGCGTTCTACGAATACAACTCGATGCACATGGAACCGTGGGACGGCCCGGCCGGCGTGGTGATGACCGACGGTCGTTACGCGGTGTGCCTGCTCGACCGTAACGGTCTGCGTCCGGCGCGTTGGGTCACCACCAAGAACGGCTTCATCACCCTGGCCTCGGAAATCGGTGTCTGGAACTACCAGCCTGAAGACGTGATCGCCAAGGGCCGTGTGGGACCTGGCCAGATCTTTGCCGTGGACACCGAAACCGGTCAGATCCTCGACACCGATGCGATCGACAACCGCCTCAAGTCCCGTCATCCGTACAAGCAATGGCTGCGCAAGAATGCCCTGCGCATCCAGGCGACCATGGAAGACAACGACCACGGTTCGGCGTTCTACGACGTCGATCAGCTCAAGCAATACATGAAGATGTACCAGGTTACGTTCGAAGAGCGCGACCAGGTGCTGCGTCCACTCGGCGAACAGGGCTACGAAGCCGTGGGCTCGATGGGCGACGATACGCCGATGGCCGTGCTGTCCCAGCGCGTGCGCACGCCGTATGACTATTTCCGCCAGCAGTTCGCGCAGGTCACCAACCCGCCGATCGACCCGCTGCGTGAAGCCATCGTCATGTCGCTGGAAATCTGCCTCGGTGCCGAGCGCAACATTTTCCAGGAGTCGCCGGAACACGCTTCGCGCGTGATCCTCAGCTCGCCGGTCATTTCCCCGGCCAAGTGGCGCTCGCTGATGAACCTCGATCGTCCGGGCTTCGAGCGCGCGATCATCGACCTCAACTACGACGAAAGCGTCGGCCTGGAAGCTGCAATCCGCAATGTTGCCGATCAGGCTGAAGAAGCCGTGCGCTCCGGTCGTACCCAGGTCGTACTGAGTGACCGTCACATTGCCCCGGGCAAGTTGCCGATCCACGCGTCCCTGGCTACCGGCGCGGTGCACCACCGCCTGACCGAAAAGGGCCTGCGTTGCGACTCCAACATTCTGGTGGAAACCGCCACCGCCCGCGATCCGCATCACTTCGCCGTATTGATCGGTTTCGGCGCCTCTGCCGTTTACCCATTCCTGGCCTATGAAGTGCTCGGCGACCTGATCCGTACCGGTGAAGTGCTGGGCGACCTCTACGAGGTGTTCAAGAACTACCGTAAAGGCATCACCAAAGGCCTGCTCAAGATCCTGTCGAAGATGGGTATCTCGACCATCACGTCGTACCGTGGTGCGCAGTTGTTCGAAGCCATCGGCCTGTCCGAGGAGGTCTGCAACCTGAGCTTCCGTGGCGTGCCGAGCCGCATCAAGGGTGCGCGTTTCGTCGACATCGAAGCCGAGCAGAAAGCTTTGGCCACCGAAGCCTGGAGCCCGCGCAAGCCGATCCAGCAAGGCGGCCTGCTGAAGTTCGTCCACGGTGGCGAGTACCACGCCTACAACCCGGACGTGGTCAGCACTCTGCAGGCCGCTGTGCAGCAGGGCGACTACAGCAAGTTCAAGGAATACACGTCACTGGTGGACAAACGCCCGGTATCGATGATCCGCGACCTGCTGAAAGTCAAAACCCTCGATACTCCATTGGATATGAGCGAA
Source organism: Pseudomonas sp. IT-196MI5 (assembly GCF_949767415.1). NCBI lineage: Bacteria > Pseudomonadati > Pseudomonadota > Gammaproteobacteria > Pseudomonadales > Pseudomonadaceae > Pseudomonas > Pseudomonas sp. IT-196MI5. The sequence continues at coordinate 304,103 of NZ_CATKPZ010000044.1, read as the reverse complement.
ATCGAGCCGCTGGAATCGGTGCTCAAGCGCTTCGACTCCGCCGGCATCTCGCTGGGCGCCCTGTCGCCGGAAGCTCACGAAGCCCTGGCCGAAGCCATGAACCGCCTCGGTGCGCGTTCCAACTCCGGCGAGGGCGGCGAAGACCCGGCGCGCTACGGCACCATCAAGAGCTCGAAAATCAAGCAAGTGGCGACTGGCCGTTTCGGTGTGACCCCGGAATACCTGGTCAACGCTGAAGTACTGCAGATCAAGGTCGCCCAAGGCGCGAAGCCGGGCGAAGGTGGTCAGTTGCCGGGTGGCAAGGTCAACGGTCTGATCGCCAAGCTGCGTTACGCAGTGCCGGGTGTGACCCTGATCTCGCCGCCGCCGCACCACGACATCTACTCGATCGAAGACTTGTCGCAGCTGATTTTCGACCTGAAACAAGTCAACCCGAAGGCGCTGGTCTCGGTGAAGCTGGTGGCAGAAGCGGGCGTCGGCACCATTGCTGCCGGTGTGGCCAAGGCCTATGCGGACTTGATCACCATCTCCGGCTACGATGGCGGTACCGGTGCATCGCCACTGACCTCGATCAAATACGCGGGCGCACCGTGGGAACTCGGCCTGGCCGAAACCCACCAGACCCTGCGTGGCAACGACCTGCGCGGCAAAGTGCGGGTACAGACCGACGGCGGCCTGAAAACCGGTCTCGACGTGATCAAGGCCGCGATTCTCGGCGCTGAAAGCTTCGGTTTCGGTACTGCGCCAATGATCGCCCTGGGCTGCAAATACCTGCGCATCTGCCACCTGAACAACTGCGCCACCGGCGTCGCGACCCAGAATGAGAAGCTGCGCAAGGATCACTACATCGGTACCGTCGACATGGTGGTGAATTTCTTCACCTACGTCGCCGAAGAAACCCGTGAGTGGCTGGCCAAGCTGGGCGTGCGTTCCCTCGAAGAGTTGATCGGCCGTACCGATCTGCTGGAAATCCTCGAAGGTCAGACCACCAAGCAACATCACCTGGACCTGACCCCGTTGCTGGGCAGCGATCACGTGCCGGCGGACAAGCCGCAGTTCTGTGGCGTGGAGCGCAACCCGCCGTTCGACAAGGGGCTGCTGGCCGAGAAAATGGTCGCTATGGCCACCTCGGCGATCAATGATCTGAGCGGTGCCGAGTTCGACCTGGAAATCTGCAACTGCGACCGTTCCATCGGTGCACGGATCTCCGGTGAAATCGCGCGCAAGCACGGCAACCAGGGCATGGCCAATGCGCCGATCACCTTCCGCTTCAAGGGCACTGCCGGGCAGAGCTTTGGCGTGTGGAACGCCGGCGGCCTGAACATGTACCTGGAAGGCGACGCCAACGACTACGTCGGCAAGGGCATGACCGGCGGCAAGCTGGTGATCGTACCGCCCAAAGGCAGCGTCTACCGCACCCAGGACAGTGCCATCATCGGCAACACCTGCCTGTACGGTGCCACTGGCGGCAAGCTGTTCGCCGCCGGCACCGCGGGCGAGCGTTTTGCCGTGCGTAACTCCGGTGCCCACACTGTGGTGGAAGGCACTGGCGATCACTGCTGCGAGTACATGACGGGTGGTTTCGTCTGCGTATTGGGCAAGACCGGTTACAACTTCGGCTCTGGCATGACCGGCGGTTTCGCCTACGTGCTCGACCAGGACAACAGCTTCGTTGACCGGGTCAACCACGAACTGGTGGAAATCCAGCGGATCAGCGGTGAGGCGATGGAGGCCTATCGCAGTCACCTGCAAAACGTGCTGAACGAGTACGTCGCGGAAACCGACAGCGAGTGGGGTCGTGAACTCGCCGAAAACCTCGATGACTACTTGCGCCGTTTCTGGCTGGTCAAGCCCAAGGCTGCCAACCTGAAATCGTTGCTTTCCAGCACCCGTGCCAATCCGCAGTGATATGCGCCTGAAGAGTTTGATGAGGTTTTAAAATGGCTGAACGTCTGAATAATGACTTCCAGTTCATCGAGGTCGGGCGCAAGGATCCGAAGAAGAAACTGTTGCGTCAACGCAAGAAAGAGTTCGTGGAAATCTACGAACCCTTCAAACCCCAGCAGTCGGCCGACCAGGCCCACCGCTGCCTGGGGTGTGGTAACCCGTATTGCGAATGGAAGTGCCCGGTGCACAACTTCATTCCCAACTGGTTGAAACTGGTGGCCGAGGGCAACATCCTCCAGGCCGCCGAGCTGTCGCACCAGACCAACACCCTGCCGGAAGTCTGCGGCCGGGTGTGCCCGCAGGATCGTCTGTGCGAGGGTGCCTGCACCCTCAACGACGGCTTTGGCGCGGTGACCATCGGTTCGGTGGAGAAGTACATCACCGACACCGCATTCGCCATGGGGTGGCGCCCGGACATGTCCAAAGTCAAGCCGACCGGCAAGCGTGTTGCGATCATCGGTGCCGGGCCTGCAGGCCTGGGTTGTGCCGACGTGCTGGTGCGCGGCGGCGTGACCCCGGTGGTGTTCGACAAGAACCCGGAAATCGGCGGTCTGCTGACCTTCGGCATCCCCGAGTTCAAGCTGGAAAAGACCGTGCTGAGCAATCGTCGCGAAGTCTTCACCGGCATGGGCATCGAGTTCCGCCTCAACACCGAGGTGGGCACGGACGTGACCATGGAGCAACTGCTCGAAGAATACGATGCGGTCTTCATGGGCATGGGCACCTACACCTACATGAAGGGTGGCTTTGCCGGGGAAGACCTGCCAGGCGTGTACGACGCGCTCGACTTCCTGATCGCCAACGTCAACCGCAACCTGGGCTTTGAAAAGTCGCCGGAAGATTTCGTCGACATGAAAGGCAAGAAGGTCGTGGTCCTGGGCGGCGGCGACACGGCGATGGACTGCAACCGTACGTCGATCCGCCAGGGCGCCAAGTCGGTGACCTGTGCCTATCGTCGGGACGAAGCGAACATGCCGGGCTCGCGCAAAGAGGTGAAGAACGCCAAGGAAGAAGGCGTGAAATTCCTCTACAACCGCCAGCCGATCGCTATCGTCGGCGAAGACAAGGTCGAAGGCGTGAAGGTGGTCGAGACCCGTCTCGGCGAACCGGATGCCCGTGGCCGTCGCAGCCCTGAACCGATCCCGGGTTCCGAAGAGATCATCCCGGCCGACGCCGTGGTCATCGCCTTCGGTTTCCGCCCGAGCCCGGCGCCATGGTTCGAGCAGTTCAGCATCCAGACCGACAGCCAGGGCCGCGTAGTGGCGCCGGAACAAGGTCAGTACAAGCATCAGACCAGCAATCCGAAAATCTTTGCTGGTGGCGACATGGTGCGCGGTTCCGACCTGGTGGTGACGGCGATTTTCGAAGGCCGTAATGCCGCCGAAGGGATCCTGGATTACCTGGGCGTGTAACCCCGCCCCGGAACTAAATGTAATACCCCCTGTGGGAGCGAGCTTGCTCGCGATAGCGGTGGATCAGTCAGCAGAGATGTTGAATGTGAAGCCCTCATCGCGAGCAAGCTCGCTCCCACAGTCGTTTTGTGGTGAGTCAAATACTGCATTCCACCGCGACAAATTGACCCGATAGACAAAAGGCTGACCTGCAACCGTGCCTTTTGCTCCCGGCTCTGAGAAAATGCCCTCACTTTTTTTCCGGATGCCGACATGACTGCCCTGAAGAACGACCGTTTCCTGCGCGCCCTGCTCAAGCAACCCGTAGACGTCACCCCTGTGTGGATGATGCGTCAGGCCGGTCGCTACCTGCCTGAATACCGCGCCAGCCGTGGCAAAGCCGGCGACTTCATGAGCCTGTGCATGAACCCGGCGTTCGCTTGCGAAGTCACGATGCAACCGCTCGACCGTTATCCACAGCTGGATGCGGCGATCCTCTTTTCCGACATCCTGACCATCCCCGATGCCATGGGCCAGGGCCTGTATTTCGAAACCGGTGAAGGTCCGCGCTTCAAGAAAGTCATCAGCACCCTGGCCGACATCGAAGCCCTGCCGATTCCTGACCCACAGAAAGACCTGGGCTATGTGATGGACGCGGTCAGCACCATCCGCCGCGAACTGAACGGCCGTGTGCCGTTGATCGGCTTCTCCGGCAGCCCGTGGACCCTGGCGACCTACATGGTCGAAGGCGGCTCGTCGAAAGACTTCCGCAAGACCAAGGCCATGCTCTACGACAACCCGCAAGCCATGCACCTGCTGCTCGATAAACTCGCGCAGTCGGTCACCAGCTACCTCAACGGCCAGATCATGGCCGGCGCGCAAGCGGTGCAGATCTTCGACACCTGGGGCGGCAACCTGTCGGCGGCGGCGTACCAGGAATTCTCCCTGGCCTACATGCGCAAAATCGTCAGCGGCCTGATTCGCGAGAACGAAGGCCGCAAGGTGCCGGTCATCCTGTTCACCAAGAACGGCGGCCTATGGCTGGAAAGCATTGCCGAGGCTGGCGCAGATGCGCTGGGCCTGGACTGGACCTGCGATATTGGTAGCGCCCGCGCCCGTGTCGGCGACAAGGTTGCCTTGCAAGGCAACATGGACCCGACCGTGCTCTACGCTAAACCGGAAGCCATCCGCGCAGAAGTCGGGCGTATTCTGGCCAGCTACGGCAAAGGCAGCGGCCACGTGTTCAACCTCGGTCATGGCATCACGCCGGAAGTCGACCCGGAGCACGCCGGCGCATTCCTGCGCGCGGTACATGAGCTGTCGGCGCAGTATCACGAATAACGATTTCCCGCTTCCACAAAGCCTGTCCCGCCTCGTGCCGGACAGGTTTTTTTGTGCCGTCTAAAAGCTCAGTCGAGAATGCTCCCTAGTTGTAAGAATGTTTTCTTTCTTTGTCGGTTCGAGGAATGGAGAGACTGTTCCTGCCTCGTATGGTGATTACTCCTACATAGAACTTTCTTCCATCCCCGTAAGGTTCCAGGCCCTTGTCCGGCGTATCGCCGAACAATCACGAAGCGAACAGGGGTGCCCACAAGGCGCCCCTGTTTTCGATAAGCAGTCTGGAATACATCATGAAAATTACCTTTGATAAAAGAAGTGCTCTAACAGCCTGCACTTCATCGATGATCCTGTTATCGGCAATGCTGGCCTCTCAAACCGTTTCCGCCCATGGCTACCTGGAAGTACCGCCTTCGCGTGCATTGGCGTGTCAGACAGGCTTGAACACCAACTGCGGTGGTGCGCAGTACGAGCCACAGAGTGTTGGTGAAACCTTCAAGGGCTTTCCGGCCGGCGTTGGCGGTGCACCGTCGCAGGGCCCGGTCGATGGCAAGATTGCCAGTGGCGGTCACGCGCTGTTCTCCGCCATGGACGCACAATCCGCCACCCGCTGGCACCTGACGGAAATCAAGGATCGCAACATTGATTTCCAATGGCGTTACACCGCGGCTCACCCGGCTACCAAGCACGAGTACTTCATCACCCGCAACGGCTGGAATCCGAACGAACCGCTGAAGCGAGCCACTTTCGAAAGTACCTCGTTCTGCACCGTCGACGGCGGTAATAAGTTGCCGTCCGACAGCGACAAACACAATTGCACTATCCCTGCGGACAAATCCGGTCACCACGTCATCCTGGGTATCTGGACCGTCGGTGATACCGATGCAGCGTTTTACAACGCGGCAGACGTGAACATCCTGGCCGAACCTGAGCTGCCGGGCGGCTGGTCTTCGGTGGGCAGCATTGCGCCATCGACTGCGTTGCTGGTGGGCGACAAGGTCAAGGCCCGCGCATTCACCGCCAATGGCGAGAGCCCGGACTACAGCGTGGAAATCAGCATCGATAGCGCTGAAGACGGCACGCCGCAAAACTGGTCGTTCAAGCTGGCCGAAAAAATCAACCAGACCCACACCCTCGTTCGCGCCGGTATCCGCGACGACAGTGGCAACGTCGAGCCGGTCAAAGGCACCAACAGCCTCTACGCACAAAAAGAAAGCGGGGTAGTCCGTTACGAAGTGCAGCTGGACATGAAGGAAGACACTGCTGCGCGCATGTCGTTGTCCTCGCAACATGCCGAATACGTTCTGGATAAAGGCCGGGCGAACGTCGGCTTCAGCATGCTGGCGAACCGCCCGATGAACGTCGAAGCCACCTTGTTCGACCAGAACAACAAACCGGTAGGCACCACCTCGGCACAAGTGACCAGTGGCTCCACCACGCTGTCCATGGATGTGCGCAGCAACCCGGGTGCACACACCCTGACCCTGGTCGGCACCACCCTGGATGGCCGCACGACCCGTCAGGACACCCAGACCATCCAACTGACCGGTGAAGGCGCGGGCGTCGAATACGATTTCGTCTTCCCTGAAGGCTTCAGCGGCTATACCGCCGGTACCAAGGTGCTGCAACCGAAGACCAACGAAGTCTTTGAGTGCAAGCCATTCCCCGAGTCGGGTTTCTGCAAGCAGTACAGCCCGACTGCCAACGGTTTTGAACCGGGTGTCGGTGCTCACTGGCACATGGCGTGGGACAAGTTGTAAGTCCTCGCAACTGGCTTCAGGCGACTCCAAAAAGGTCGCCTGAAGCCAGGCGCCTCTGTTGAGTATCGAGTTGAAAATGAAGGTTTCGAAATTCTCCAGACAACGCTTTCGGGCATGCCTGAGCAGCGTTTGTTGGCTCGCGTTGCCAGTGGGTTACGCGGTGTTTCTGGCGTGGCAGGAAAGGGAATTTCGCGAGCATCTGATTTCGCGGTCATCTGACATTGCAACCTTGGCAATGGTGCCCGTACGTGGACCGCTCGAACGTCAGCCCTTCGAAACGGCATCGATTGCCATCGTGTTCGGCCTGACGACAGAGGCCACACCGCAGGCTAGCGCCGAACCGCTGACTTTGCAGGCGAGCTTTGTCAGCAACCGACTATCCAAGGCACTGCTGGCCAATGCACAAGGCTCCCGTCTCTATCAGGTGGGTGAGCGCTTGCCTGGCGGCAGCGTCCTGCGTCGTATCGAGACCCACCAGGTTGCGCTGTGGAACAAGGGGCGAGAAGAGCTGCTGACGTTTGCACCCTCAGGCGCCCGTTTTCTGAAGGGACTCGAATCATCCGTCGATTCTCAACCGGTTACCACGACCACGCATTTTCTACGCCCGCTCACCGGGCAACCAGAGTGATGAATTTCATGAGCAGCTACTTCGGCGCGCATTGGTTGCGCTCCATGCTTGTGCTCGCCATTTTGGCGGGTGCAGCCTTCCCGGGCACGCTTCGAGGCGCCGAAGAAAAATGGCAGCTGGCAATGAACAACGCAGAGCTGCGCGATATCGTCGAAGAGATCTCCAACATTCTGGGGACCACCGTGGTGCTGGACCCCAAAGTCTCCGGTCGAGTCACGGTCATGTCCCGGCAGGCCCTCGATCGTGAAGGGGTGCGTCGGTTGTTCTATTCGGTGCTCAACGCCCACAATTTTACGGTGATCGATGAAGGCGACCGGATCCTCATCACCCCGGTTGCCGAGGCCAGGACCCGAGCTGGCCAGGGCACGGTTAAAACCACCACGGCGTCGCAGTTCGTGACCGAAGTCATCGGCTTGAACACCAGCAGTGCCTCCGATATTGCCGGGCTGGTGCGGCCGTTGGTGTCTGCCAATGGTTATGTCGGCCCTTCGGTGTCGGCCAACGCCTTGGTGTTGACCGATACAGCCGCCAATGTGAAACGTATCGCCAGGGTGATCCGCGAACTGGACTCCGGTCAGAACAACCTGCACGCGGTGGTTCAGCTCAAGCATGCCCAGGCGGGCGATGTCGCACCGGTGATCGAGGCCTCCATGGGCAAGCGCAATGCCGAATCAGCCATACAGGTACTGGCTGACACCAGGACCAATCGCCTGATTTTCATTGGCCCGCCGGTCGTTCGCCAGCGCTTGATCGAATTGGCCCGAAGTCTCGATACACCGGCCACCACGACGCTCGACAATGCCCGGGTGATTCGCCTGCGGCACAGCGATGCCAAGCAGTTGGCCGAGATTCTGGAGACGATGGGGCAGGGCAGAAAACAGGCGTCCACCGTCGGCAGCGCCAAGGACACGTCTGGCGGTGCAAGCTTCATGATCAAGGCCGACGAAAGCCAGAACGCATTGGTGCTGATTGCTGAACCGGCGCAGGTGCGGACCATCGAAAGCATCGTGCGTCAGCTGGACCAGCCACGGGCCCAGGTGTTGATCCATGCCGCTATCGTCGAAATCTCCGGCGACATCGCCGAGGCCGTCGGCGTGCAGTGGAACCTCAACACGGGCGACGCCAAGGGCTTCATCAACTTTCCCGGCACCGACATTCCGATCGTCGGCGGGCTGAAGTTCGACGAGAAAAGATCGGCGCCGGAAGGAGCGATCCTGCAATTGGGCGGTGACCGTTTCGGCGCGCTGATTTCGGCCCTGGCCAGCAACACCCACAGCAACCTGCTGTCCACACCGAGCCTGTTGACCCTGGACAATCAGGAAGCCGAAATCATCGTTGGCCAGAACGTGCCGTTCAAGACCGGCTCCTACGCCACCAACAGCAACGGTGCGGAGAATCCGTTCACCACCGTCGAGCGCAAGGACGTCGGCATCAGCCTGAAAATCAAGCCTTACATCAACGAAGGCTCGACGTTGCGCCTGGAGGTCGAGCAGGAAGTGTCGGACATCGCGCCGTCAGTGTCGGGCATCGACTCCTCGGACCTGATCACCAACAAGCGAGCGCTCAAAAGCACCATTCTTGCCGACGATGGCGAAATCATCGTGATCGGCGGCCTGATCAGGGACAGCGTGCGCACCCAGAAAAGCGGCGTGCCGCTGCTGCGAGACATTCCCTACCTCGGCGCGTTGTTCCGCTGGAGCCGCGACACCCAGACCAAAAGCAATCTCATGGTGTTCTTGCGCCCGACCATTGTGCGCAGCAAGGAGGACCTGTCTCAGGTCAGCCAGCAGCGATACAACGCGCTGCGTGACTTGAGCAAATCAGGGGCGGGGGAAAACAACTCGTTGTTGCTGCCATCCGAAGCGCGCGGGTTGTTCGAGCCGGCCAGCGATGCGCCAGTGTTCGATTTGCGCGGCAAGGCGCAGTAATTCATGAGCGAACTCTGCGAACAATTACCCTTCAGCTTCGCCCGGCGTTTTGGCGTGTTGCTGGAGCATGACGGCGACGACCTGCGCCTTGTCCTGCGCAACGACGCGCCGCTCACCGCCCTGGCTGAAGCGCGCCGGGTGTGCGGGCCGACGCTGCCGTTTGTCATCGTCGACGTCGAAGAATACGCCTCACGCCTGGCGGCAGCCTATCGCGAGGGGCAAAGCGCAGTGGAGCAGGTAGCCCAAGGGCTGGACGAAGAACTGGACTTGCTCAGCCTGGTCGATCAGGTCCCGCAAACCGCCGACCTGCTGGAGCAACAGGGCGATGCGCCGATCATTCGCCTGATCAACGCGCTGCTCGGTGAAGCGGTGCGTGAGCACGCCTCGGACGTGCATCTGGAAACCTTCGAGCAGTACCTGTCGGTGCGCATGCGGGTGGATGGCCAACTGCGTGAAATGCTCAGGCCCAAGCGCGAACTGGCGACGCTGCTGGTGTCGCGGATCAAGGTCATGGCGCGCCTGGACATCGCGGAAAAACGCGTGCCCCAGGATGGGCGAATGGCCTTGCGCCTGGCCGGGCATGAAGTCGATGTGAGGGTCTCGACGCTGCCTTCGGCTCACGGTGAACGGGTGGTTTTGCGCCTGCTCGACAAGCAGGCCGGGCGCCTGGACCTGCATCGGCTGGGCATGCCGGACGATACCCTCGGGGCCCTGCGCCAGTTGTTGGGCAAACCCCACGGCATCCTGTTGGTGACCGGGCCGACCGGCTCCGGCAAGACCACCAGCCTGTACGCCGCGCTGAGCAGTCTGAATGACCAGACCCGCAACATCCTGACGGTCGAAGACCCGATCGAATACCACCTGCCGGGTGTCGGCCAGATGCCGGTCAATCCAAAAGTCGACATGACCTTTGCCCGGGGCCTGCGGGCGATTTTGCGCCAGGACCCGGACGTGGTGATGGTCGGCGAAATCCGCGACCGCGAAACCGCCGAAATCGCTGTCCAGGCATCCTTGACCGGGCATCTGGTGCTCTCGACCCTGCACACCAACAGCGCGGCCGGCGCGGTCACGCGGCTGGTAGACATGGGTGTCGATGCCTATCTGCTGGCGTCCTCGCTGGTGGGCATTCTGGCCCAGCGACTGCTGCGCACCTTGTGCCCCCATTGCAAGGTTTCGTACATCGCCGCCGCGGCAGCCTGCCAGCGACTGGGGCTCGACATGAGCACGCCGCACACCCTGTTCAAAGCCTCGGGCTGTGAACAGTGCCAGCACGGCTATCGCGGGCGCATCGGCATTTACGAACTGATCAGCGTGACACCCGCCGTCTCGGCGCTGATCCATCAGGGTGCCAGTGAGCAAATCCTCGTCGACGAAACGCGCAAGGTCTCGCGCAGCCTGTTCCAGGACGGGCGCCAGCGGGTTCTGGAAGGATTGACCAGCCTCGATGAGTTGCTGCGTGTGACGCAGGAGAACTGACCGGTGCCGACCTTCGACTACCGCGCCCACGACGCCCAGGGACGCTCCTGCAAGGGGCGACTGGAGGCCGATGGACCTCGTCATGCGCGGCAGCTGTTGCGTGAGCGTGGTTTGTGGCCGCGAGCATTGAACGAAGTGAACGTCAGCAACGGCTCGGGCAAACAACCCCGTGGTGGGCGTTTGAGTGCGGCTGATCTGGCACTGCTGACCTTGCAACTGTCAACGCTGGTTCAGGCCGGACTGCCCCTTGAGGAAGCGCTCGATGCGGTGGCGAAGCAGAGCTCAAAGCGCAAGGTCGCGGGCCTGCTCTCGGCGGTCAGGAGCCGGGTGATGGAAGGCCACGCCCTGGCCTCGGCGCTGGGACAATTTCCCCGGGCCTTCCCCGAGTTGTTCCGCGCCACCGTTGCCGCTGGAGAACGCTCGGGGCATCTGGGTCATGTGCTGGAGCAACTGGCAGCCTACACCCAGGCTCGCCAGGCCTCTCGGCAAAAAATCCAGATGGCCCTGGTTTACCCGTTGATCCTGATGTTGGCCAGCGCAGCAATCGTCGGTTTTCTGCTCGGCTATGTGGTGCCGGATGTGGTGAAGATCTTCGTCGACAGCGGCCAGCCGTTGCCCTGGCTGACCCAGGCGCTGATCGGCGTGAGCAACGGCCTGCGCAACCATTTCCTGTTGTTGATGAGCGTGCTGGCGATGCTGTTCGGCCTGTGGCGCTGGAGCTGGCATCAGCCGCAGTGGCGCCTGCGCTGGCATCGTTGGGTGCTGAATGCGCCAGTCATCGGCGAAGTGCTGCGTGCCATGGAAGCCGCGCGGTTTGCCAGCACCCTGGCGATCCTCGGCAAAAGTGCCGTGCCGTTGGTGGACGCGCTGGAAATTGCCGCCGCGGTCATCGGCAACCTGACCATTCGCGCGCGGATGGTCGATGTCGCCCGTTCCGTTCGCGAAGGCGGAACGCTGACCCGTGGCCTGGAATTGAGTGGCGACATCCCGCCGATGATGCTGCACATGATCGCCAGCGGCGAACGTGCCGGCGAGCTCGACCGCATGCTGGCCCGGGCCGCCGAACAACAGGAAAGCAGCCTCGCCGCGCGCATTGCACTGGTGGTGAGCCTCTTCGAGCCGGCCATGCTGGTGTTGATGGGCGGCGTCGTGCTGCTGATCGTCATGGCCATCCTGCTGCCGATTCTCAGCCTCAACCAATTGGTGAATTGATCCATGCAAACTGTCCGCAGAAGCCTTTCCCGCGCGCAACGCGGTTTTACCCTGATCGAAATCATGGTGGTGGTAGTCATCATCGGCGTGCTGGGGGCCATTGTGGTGCCGCAGTTCATGAGCCGCCCCGATCAAGCCAAGGTCACCGCTGCCAGAATCGATATCCAGGCCATCGCCACTGCCCTGGAAATGTATCGTCTCGACAACGCCCATTACCCTTCGACCCAGCAAGGCCTGGAAGCATTGGTCAAACGACCCTCCGGACAGCCCGTGGCGCGTGGCTGGAACCCTCAGGGTTACCTCAAGAGCATGCCGGTCGACCCGTGGAACACGCCTTATCAGTACCTCAATCCGGGTGTGCGATCGGTAGACGGCACTTACGACCTGTATTCCCTGGGTGCCGATGGCGTAGCGGGCGGCGAAGGGTTTGCAGCCGAAATCGGCAATTGGGGCCATTGATCCGTGGGCTACCGCTGTCGGGGGTTTACCTTGCTGGAACTGATGATCGTGATGGTCCTGGTCGGCGTTCTGCTGGGCATGGTGAGCCTTGCCAGCGGGGGCAGTCCGGGGCGGGAGGTGAAGCAGGAAGCCGAGGCGATGATGCAGGTGGTCCATCAGTTGCGCCAGCGCGCCGTGTTCGAAGGTCAAGAGTACGGCCTGAGGCTGAGTACCGATGGCTACCGGGCGATGCGCCAGGAGGTGCGCGGGTGGGAGCCGGTGGCGGCGCTTTCTCGCTGGCCCCTGAGCGTGCGAGTACGTTTTCAGCAGGACGGCTATGCGGTAGAGCTGGACGCCGACGAAGGACCGCCGCAATTGCTGATACTCAGCAACGATGAAACCAGTGCCTTCACCCTGACATTCGAGTCCGGTAACAGGGCTTGGTTGAGCCTGTCCGGCGATGGCCTCGGCGAGGTGACGATCGATGGCTAGCCCGCGATCCCGATCCGCCATGGGCGGTTTCACGCTGCTGGAAATCATGGTGGCCCTGGCGGTCTTCGCGACATTGGCGGCAGCCGTGCTGTCGGCCAGTCAATATGCGGTGAAGCAGCGCGGTGCCGTTGAGAATCGCCTGTTCGCGGCGTGGCTGGCGGACAACCGGTTGAACGAATTGCGCCTGCAATCCGGCCTGGTAGCCGGCCAGCAACAACAGATCGTGTCTATGGATCAGCGCGACTGGGTGCTGCAACAGCACATCAGCGCCACCCGCGATCCGCGTTTGCTCCAGGTCGACATTCTGGTCAGCCCGGCGGACAGCGCTCACGGTTTGTATCGTGCCAGCGGCTGGATACTTGCGGTTCATGAATAAGCAGCGCGGGTTCACCTTGCTGGAACTGGTTATCGCCATGGCCATCTTCGCCGTGCTGGGGCTGGCCAGCTGGGGTTTGTTCGAAAGCGTGCTGCGAGTGCAACAGGGCGCGACGGCTCACGAACGAGAACTGAGGAGCCTGCAACGGGCCGTGGCGGCGATCGAGCGGGATCTGCTGCACGTCACCGCACAGCCGATGGTGCTCGCACCGGCGCTTTTGCAGTTCCAGCGCAGTCACTGGCGCAATCCTCTGGACCAACCGCGCAGTGAGCGTCAGGCGCTGACCTATCGAATCGATGACGGTGTGCTGTGGCGCGAAAGCCAGGGCGAAAGTACGGAGTTCGTGCAGCGTCAAAAACTGCTGGAAGGTGTGCGCGAGTTGCGCTGGCGGCTGTTCGACAGCCAGTCCGGCTGGGTCGCCCTTTGGCCGGCAGGGCAGGATGCAAAGGCGCCTTTGGCGCTGGAGGTGCAAGTCTCTGTCGGGCGCTTCGAATCGATCCGTCGGGTGTTGCCAATGCCGGGTGCATTGCCATGAACGGGCACCAACGCGGCATTGCGTTGATCAGTGTATTACTGGTCATGAGCCTGGCACTGCTGATCACCGGTGGCTTGTTGCGCAGCCATCACCTTTCGCTGCAAAGCAGTGGGCAACAGTTGCAGCAGATACAGCTACGGCAACTTGCATCGGGCGGGGAAACCTGGGCGTTGTTGCTGTTGCGCGACGCGTTGCAGGACGCGAAAAAACCCGTCGAGCGGATTCAAGGCTGGACGGCCATGGCACCGGGTTTCGACGTTGAAGATGCGCAGATCCGCATCGATATCGATGACCTCGCCGGGCGCTTCAATCTCAATGCATTGTTACGCCAGGGGCAGGTGGATCAGGTCACCCTCAACCGTTGGGCGCGCCTGCTTGAGTTGCTCGATCTTCCTCCTGTGCAACTGAGCCAGGTCGGGCCGCTGCGGGAACTCAGCCAGCTGCGCTTGCTGCCCGGCATTGACGCTCGCTTGCTGCAGCGGCTGGAGCCCTGGGTGGCGTTGCTGCCCACCGACGCCGCCTTGAACATCAACACCGCACCGGCGCTGCTGTTGAGAACGCTCGGCGAAGTGGACGCCGCGACCGCCGATGCGCTGGCGATTCAGGCCGCAAAAACGCCTTGGGCGAGTGTCCAGGCGTTTACCCAGGACCCATTGCTCTCCGGGCAGGGCTTGAGCAGTCACGGACTTGGCACCCATAGCCGCTGGTATCGGATCAGCGTGCAGGTGAGCCGCGACGGGCGCGAACTGCACCTGGCCACGGATATCGGGCACGACTCCAAGACCCGACAACTGACGGTACTGCAACGACGTTTTCTTCCCCTGAATAGCCACGAGAGGCAGCGATGAACACTTGGCTTTACCTGACCGCCGAGGGGCAGGACGCGCCATCGGGCCTCTGGCCCTGCGTCCTGTGGTCGCCAACCGGTCAACGCCTGTCGATGCCACTGAATCAGGCGGGCTCGGCATTGCAGGGGCAGGCGGTTGATATGCTGCTGCCCATGGAAATGTGCAGTTGGGTTCTCAGCGAGCCATGGCCATCGCGACGCAGGCCCGAAGCCCAGGCCATGGCCTTCGCTGTGGAAGATCAACTGAGTGAAGCGCTGGAGAGGGTGCATCTGAGCGTTGGCGCTCGTGATCGTGACGGCTGCTACCCGGTCATGGTCATTGGCCGCGAACGCTTGGCCGCGGTGCTCGACTTGCTGCGCGAGGCGGGTATCGAGGTGCGTGGGGTGTTCGTCGATGCTGATGTGTTGTCCGGCGATCAGCCGTGCGGTGCATGGTGGTTCGGTCGTTGGTTGTTGGGGGCAGGCTTGCCTGCGCGCCTGGCGTTGTCGCAAGACCACCTGGCGCTGCTCGCCCCGTTATTGCCCAACGACATGCAATGGTTGGACGAACGTGAGGCCCCCGCCATCATCGACCAATGCCTGACCCACCGTCCAACCCGGGCCATTAACCTGCTGCAAGGCGCATTCGCCCCGCGCGGCAAGCGTCTGCCCTGGCGTGCCGGCGGGTGGGCGCTGATGATACTGGCGCTGTTGACCTGGGGTGCCAGCGAAATGCGGATCGGCTTCCTCGACAGCGAAACCCGCCGCCTCGCCACCCAGAATGAACAGCGATTCAAGGCGCTTTACCCGGAGCAAAGCCGCATCGTCGATATGGCAGCGCAACTCAAGGCCCTGCAAAGCCAGCCTGTGGATTCGCAAAACACCCGCATTGCAGGGCTGGTCCAGTTGATTGACCAGGTGATCGGCGCCAGTCCGGTCGAGGTCCAGCGCATCGAGTTTCGAACAGGCGAAGGCTGGAAAATCCAGCTGACCGCCAGCGGCTTTGCCGAGCTGGAGCAGTTGCGTGAACGCGGACGACAACAAGGCATGCCCGTGCGGCTCGATAGCGCGAATAAAACCGCTGACCGGGTGCACGCCACCCTCACCGTGGAGGACGAGGCATGAAGCAGGCATGGCGGCGCATTTCCGTGCGCGAACAACGGTTGTTGCAGGTATTGGGGGCTTTTTTGCTGGCAGTTGTGGCTTTCAGCCTGATCTGGGAACCGACCCGGCAGCGGCTGGAAACTGTCGAGCGACAGTATCAACAGCAGAAAGGGCTGGCTGCGCAACTGCAACGGGCTTTACCGCGCCGCCATGTCCCCGTCGATACCAATCAACCGCTATCGCTGCGCATCAGTGAAAGCGCCGCGGCGGCGGGGCTGGAAATCCGTCAGATGGAGAGTGATAGCGATCTGCTGCGCCTGACCGTTAATGGCAATGCGCAGCCCTTGATGCAGTGGCTCGATGGGATCGAGCGCAGCGGTGTCGCGTTGCAATCGCTGACGCTGGAAAAACGCGACGATGCCCTGGAGGCACGGGTGGTGCTCAGGTAGTTGTGTCGTAGTACATGAGGTGTTGACAAAAAATCCGGAGTAATCATTGCTTAATGAAACGAACGCCCGGTTTATACCGGACGTTATTTTTATTCGTTTTCAGCGTATCAGCGTCCCAAGAGCTGTTCTGCGTAGCGAGCAATGACGTGGTCGAAAGCTTCATGCTGGCCGTCTCGGGGGTGGCGGTATCGTTGAATAATTGCTTCGAGTTCTTCTATGGAAAAGCTAGCCAGAAACTCATTATCGAAGATGCCTTCCAGCTTTTCTTTACGCCGATTGTTCAAAAAACTGATATCGAGGGCGAGAATGTTAATCATGTTCTCAGCAGGTTTGTCGGTATCCGTTGCCTCTATGCGGCCGATCAACGTAAACCTGAATCGGCTTTCGCAGTCCTCGTCCAGAGGAGATACATTGGAGTTTTCGTCGAACTTATTGCCTTTGCTGTGCCCGCAATGTGCAGGTTTTGGATCTTCGGTTTCGCCTTGGCAGGAGGCGTGAAGGTTGGTGTACTCAAGATCTAAGTGAACAAAGTGATGTTGCGGCCGGAAATGCTCTATATGACTGGACTCACGAGTAATTTTGTTTCCGCAGTAACAACAAACATAGCCTTGCTCACGAAGCAAGCTATCGTGTAGAGCTTGTTTTTCAGGGTTACGTAGTATCGAGTAAGAGGGTGTCCAACCTTCATTCGCTAACGCTTTCCACTGGGTAAATAAAGCTGGCTCAGTTCCTTTGATCACTCGCTTCATCGGCCAATAGTCTCCTTGCGCTTAAGCAAGGCTTCGGCTCTTAGAAACTCAGGTAAATCGGGGGCTATTTTTTTGAGTGTATGGAGTAACGATTTGGTTTTTTCGAGATTGTTGTCCTCCAAAGTGGAGAACAATTCAGAGAGCAACGCTTCAATTTTGGGTTCACGCTGAGCAACATCCATGACCTCCTCAAGCACGCTGCTTGAGTCTAAACCATACGTGACGCGCGGGTGAGATGAATGTCCGTCATTCAGTACAATGACTTCTTCAGGCTTTAGGCTGCCGATGATTTGGGGAGAATGGCTGGCCGCCACGAACTGAATTTTAGGAAATGCATTCCTGAGCGTCGTCACTATGCTGCGCTGCCATGCTGGGTGAAGGTGAATGTCTAATTCATCTATGACGACGATTCCGCTAGTCAACTCTAGTACCTTGCTTCCAAATTGAGGATTCAAAAGGCACATGCGCCGTGCAATATCGGCAACAAGTGCGATCATTCCCCGCTGCCCGTCACTTAAATCACTAAAGAGGAATGACTTGCCTTCAATATTTACGACTAAGTTGCGTAGTTCTAGGTCGTACTCAATGCCCTGCGATTCTGGTAGTGCAACTTTTAGTGCGGAGTTTACCCATTGCAGTTCGTCGTCGAAATTTTTTCGAGGTCCGGAACGCGACATTCTCTGTAGTCTTTCTAAGGTTTTACCGATTATCCAGTTTTCAAATTCTTGAAGGTTTGCCGCTGCGTCAAGCCAGTTTAAGTATGCATCAAGTCGTGATGATTGTTGCTTGACGGCGGACTCAGCAGAGGTCTTGCTAGAAAGCCACCTGCGATCAGCTCGATACAATGCAATTAACGGAAGCTCGACGGTGCTTCCGTTATCTATAAGTTCCAATTGTTTAGAGATTGCTATGTTGATTTCAACGTCGAAACTTCCAGAAACACCGTTGCGATCTTTAGATATGCTCCAGGTTTTAAAGCCGAAGGCGGTGCCTGTTGCACTAACATTGAGTGGATAAGCTCTCTCAAATCGAAGGCGGTCATCGAATTTTTGAATGACAAACCGTACATCTTCATCTGGGATTTGCGAAGATTGCTTTCCCATGGAATTAAGGAAGTTTCTGAAGCATAGGGCTACTGCTTGCAGCAACGAAGTCTTACCACTCCCATTCACCCCTACTACCAGATTAAAACCCGGTTGAAAGTCGAAAGTGGCGTCCTCGTAGCAACGAAAATTCTGAATGTGGAGACGGTCCAGACGCATTCTGGCTTTCCTTTACCAAGACTGACGAATACCGTCAGTGTACCTCGGTCCACGGTTCTCGCTAGGGTGCCGTTATGGCTAAACCTGTGCAGTACCCGGCAACAGCGGCAACTTCGCCAGTTTCAACGCCGTCAGCAGCGCCACCACCAGCAATGCGCCGATGAACAAGCCTATGCCGTTCCATCCGCCCAAATGCCAGAACACACCGCCCGACGTACCGGCGATGCTTCCCCCAGCGTAGTAGGCGAACAGATAGAGCGACGACGCCTGCCCCTTGGCCTTGGTGGCGCGGCGGCCGATCCAGCTGCTGGCTACCGAATGGGCACCGAAGAAGCCGAAGGTGAACACCAGCATGCCGATGATCACCAGCGGCAAGGGCGTGAACATCGTCAGGGCCAGGCCGCCGATCATCAGCGCGATGGTGCTCCAGAGCATTTTGCGGCGACCGAGTTTGTCGGCCAGCGAGCCGATTTTCGCTGAGCTGTAGATGCCCGACAGGTACACCACCGACAGCAACCCGACGAAGGCCTGTTCCATATGGTAAGGCGCCGCCAGCAGGCGATAGCCGATGTAGTTGAACAGCGTGACGAACGCGCCCATCAACACAAAGGCTTCAAGAAACAACAGCGGCAGGCCGGCGTCGCGAAAGTGCATGGTGAAACCGTCGAGCAAGCTGCGCGGGTGCAGCGAGCGGGCGCGGAAGTTGCGCGATTCCGGGAGGATTTTCCAGAACACCGCCGCGGCAATCAGCGCCAGGCCACCGATCACCAGCATCGCCGTGTGCCAGCTGACGAAGTCGATCAATACCCCGGTGATCAAGCGTCCGCTCATCCCGCCAATCGCGTTGCCAGCGATGTACAAGCCCATGGCGAGGCCGATGTGCTGTGGGTGGATCTCTTCGCTCAAGTACGTCATCGCAACCGCCGCCAGACCGCTCAACGACAATCCAATCAGCGCACGCATCAGCAGCACACCGTGCCAGCTCGGCATCATCGCACTGGCCATGGTGCACAGCGCCGCGGCGAACAGTGCGGCCACCATCACCGGTTTACGCCCGATACGATCGGAAATCGGGCCAGTGATCAGCAGGCCGATGGCAAGCATGCCGGTGGCGATCGACAGGATCAGGCTGCTCTGTGCCGCGTTGATGGAATACTCGTGGGACAGCAGCGGCATCATCGGCTGCACGCAGTAGAGCAGGGCGAAAGTCGCGAAGCCGCCGCAGAACAACGCCAGCACCGTGCGCATGAACGCCGGCGTGCCTTTTTCGATGTAGATCTCTGCCCGCTCAGCGGCGATAGCGTCCGCTGCTGCGGGAGGAACTTCATGGGCGAGTGGGGCGACAGCAGTTTTCACGTTGGACCTCGGAGGACGCAGCCGGTCAGGCAATGAAAAAAGCATATAGCTGGCTAATGATTCAATCCAATATATTGTTCGACCTGTTTGATAGCTTTAACGACCTAATGGGGTTTTCCATGGAATTGCGTCACCTGCGCTACTTCATCGCCGTCGCCGAAGAACTGCACTTCGGCCGCGCCGCACAGGTGCTGGGCATCTCCCAGCCGCCGCTGAGCCAGCAAATTCAGGCGCTGGAACAGGAAGTCGGCGCACGGCTGTTCGAACGTACCAATCGTCGGGTCGAGCTGAGCGAGGCCGGTCGGCTGTTTCTGGGAGAGGCGCGGCTGGTGCTGGCGCAGGTCGACAAAGCGGCGGATGTCGCGCGACGAGCGCAATTGGGCGAGTTGGGTGAGCTGAAAATCGGCTTCACCTCGTCGGCCCCCTTCAACTCGACCATTCCCCAGGCGATTTTCTCTTTCCGCCAGCGCTTCCCGGCAGTGCACCTGAACCTGCGGGAAATGAGCAGCACCCAAGTGGCCGATGCGCTGGTGGACGAATCGATCGAGGTCGGCATCATGCGCCCGCTCGGGCTGCCTGACTGCCTCAGTGTGGTCGAGCTGATGCGCGAGCCGCTGGTCGCGGTTCTCAGCTCCAAGCATCCGTTGGTAGAGGGCAGCGAGGAGGGCTTGTTCCTGTCAGCCCTGGCGCTTGAGCCCTTTGTGTTTTTTCCACGCAGCTACGGCAGTGGCCTGTATGCGCAGCTGCTCAGCCTGGCCCGGGACTCCGGCTTCAGCCCACACTTCGCCCAGGAGGCCGGCGAGGCGATGACCATCATCGGGTTGGTGGCGGCGGGGCTCGGTGTGTCGGTGCTGCCGGCGTCTTATCAGCGGATGCGTATCGACGGTGTGGTCTATCGACCGTTGCTGGATCCGGAGGCGGTGTCGGCGGTGTGGCTGGTGCAGCGAAAGGATCAGAAGTCGGCGATGGCCAAAGCGTTTGTGGCGTTGTTGACCCGTAAGGTTGAGCCATTGAAGCCGTGACGGCTGCGCCGTCAATCGCGAGCAGGCTCGCTCCTACAGTGGATTGGTGGCGTGGCAAGCATTGTGTTCACACCGCTGAACCCTGTAGGAGCGAGCCTGCTCGCGATGGACTAAAGAACGCCACGCTCATCCAGGAAACACGCGCCATCGTTAGCGACCGTCGTCGGAGCGCCGCCCGGAGCAAGCTCGCTCCTACAGATCAGAGTTTTCTCCGCTGCCCGTGGGACATTTCTGAACTATCCAGGACAGGCTACAGCGCCTTGCGGCGTTGCCTACAACTACTCCAGAATCCGCCGGCTTGTGCGCTTTGAGGGGCATCGCTAACTTGATTCGTGTCACTGATGGTCAGTGATCGGGTTTAGTAGCCCGAGGTTGTTCGAAGCGCATTTGCGCTCCTGATAGGCAGGTATTTTCTATACCTGCCCTTGATGGCCGCTATGCGCAGGGCGTCTTCGGGCGCGCCGGATTCGAATGACCCCGGTCTACTAACCTGCGCATAGCTGCCACCCTTCTGATTCGTAGCGACTCGGTGTCGGCTCCTCTTTTCTGGGCACTGAATCATGACCAATAAAGCAAAAAACCGGTCGGACACCGATCCCGATACCGCACGCCAACCCAGCAAAATCTTCCTCGTCGCTCCTGAAGTCGACAACCACACACTGCTGGAGTACGCATGTGTGTCACTGGCATCAGCTAATGCCATGGCGAGCGACTTCGCGAGGAATCTGAACGGAGCGCAAAGCAACACCCTGCTGGGCATTCAGCAGTCGATCATGCTGGGGGAAATGGCGGTGAATCGGGTGTTGGATAACCTCGATCCACCCTGAATCACCCAGGGAGCGCAGGGACACTTCACGTAACGGATCCGGTTTCGTGATTCACCCGATATTGAGCAGAATCGATTTCTTTAGTTGAGTGCCATGGATGCCACTTCTATATCAACCCAAGGAAGGCAGCGTACTGATTTGTGATTTCAGGGGGTATGAAGTTCCCGAGATGATCAAGATCAGACCTGTTGTCGTGATTCGCAAACACAGAACCAACAATTTGTTGGTGACGGTTGTGCCGCTTAGTACAACCGCTCCGGATCATATGCTTGAACATCATCTGGAGCTGCCGAATCATCTGCAGGGAGCAAGTCCGACGTGTTGGGCTAAATGCGATATGGTTGCCACCGTCAGTCTTTCCAGGCTCGACCGGATCAAGAGCCGAGATCGTCGAGGGAAGCGCACTTACGTCATTTTACAACTTGAAACAGACGAGTTTTTTGCGATCAAAGTCGCAGTGCGCAAGGCCTTGGGCCTGTAATCACAGCAAGTTTGATTGAGGCAGGCCAGTTGCTAGCTGTTGTCCGCAGGATGATTTCGGACAATACTGACGGCGTTCCCGAAAGGGGCTTGTGAGACTCTGAGGATCCTGGGCAACCAGCAATCACAGAGCCAGGCAGGTGAAGGGCGATGACAAGCCGACCTGTCTGTGAAGGGGCGCCGAAAGGCGCCCTTTGTCGTTTCTGGCCTTACGACCAGCGCTTGAAAATCAGCGAAGTATTCACCCCGCCAAACGCAAAATTGTTATTCATCACGTACCGATTACTCATCTGCCGAAACTCGCCGCGCAGGTAGTCGAGCTTGCCGCAATGCGGGTCCACTTCATCGAGGTTGAAGGTGTGGGCGTAGAGGTCGCGGTTCATCATTTCAATGCTGAACCAGGACTCCAGCGCACCGCAGGCGCCGAGGGTGTGGCCGAGGAAGCTCTTTTGCGAACTGATCGGCATGTGTTCACCGAACAGGCTGCTGGTGGCCAGGGTTTCGGCGATGTCGCCCTGTTCGGTGGCGGTGCCGTGGCCGTTGACGTAGCCGATGTCCGACGGTTTCAGCCCGGCGTCTTCCAGGGCCAGTTCCATGGCCCGGCGCATGGTGATCTGTTCGGGACGGGTGGTGTGCTGGCCGTCGGCGTTGCTGCCGAAGCCGACGATCTCGGCATGGATGTGGGCGCCGCGGGCCAGGGCGTGTTCCAGTTCTTCGAGCACCAGCATGCCGCCGCCTTCGCCGATCACCAGGCCGTCGCGTGCGGAGTCGTAAGGGCGCGGGCTGCGCTGTGGGGTGTCGTTTTTCAGGCTGGTGGCGTAAAGCGCGTCGAAGACCATGGCTTCGGTCGGGCACAGCTCCTCGGCGCCGCCGGCGAGCATCAGCGGCAGGCGCCCGAACTTGATCGCCTCGTAGGCATAGCCGATGCCCTGGCTGCCGCTGGTGCAGGCGCTGGATGTCGGGATCAGGCGGCCGGTGAGGCCGAAGAAGATGCTGATATTGGCTGCCGTGGTGTGCGGCATCATGCGCACATAGGAGTTGGCGTTCAGGCCTTCGGCCACCGAGTTGAGCAGCATGTTGCCGAACGCCTTGATCTCGTCGGTGCTGCCGGTCGAGGAGCCGCAGGCGACGCCCATGCGCCCGTCCTTGATCGATTCGTCACCCAATAATCCGGCGTCGGCCAGTGCCAGTTCCGACGCGCCGACGGCCAGCCGTGATACCCGGCCCATGCTGCGCAGTTGCTTGCGGGTCCAGTGGCCCGGCACTTTGAAGTCATCGATGGGTCCCGCCAGGCGCGTGTTGAGCTCGGTAAAACGATCCCACTCGTCCATCCGGCGGATGCCGCTGCGGTTGGCCGCGAAGTTACCGGCGATGGTCTCCCAGTCGCTGCCCAGTGAGGTGATGCCGGCCATGCCGGTGACGACGACGCGCTTCATCAGCACAGGCCTCCGTTGACGGCCAGAACCTGCCGGGTGATGTACGAGGCTTCCGCCGACATCAGGAAATTCACCGCGCCGGCCACCTCTTCAGGGGTGCCCATGCGTTGTGCGGGGATCATTTTCATCAGTTCTTCCACCGGCACGTTTTCGTCGAGCATGGCTGTGTCGATCAGGCCGGGGGCGACACAGTTGACGGTGATTTTGCGCTTGCCCAACTCGATCGCCAATGCTTTGGCCGCGCCGATCAACCCGGCCTTGGAGGCGCTGTAGTTGACCTGACCACGGTTGCCGATCAGGCCGGATACCGAGGTGATGCAGACAATCCGCCCGGCGGCGCGACGACGAATCATCGGCATCATCACCGGGTGCAGCACGTTGTAGAAACCGTCGAGGTTGGTGCGCATCACCACATCCCAGTCTTCCTCGCTCAAGGCCGGAAAGGCTCCATCGCGGGTCAGGCCGGCATTGAGCACCACGCCGTAATAGGCGCCGTAGGTTTCCACGTCGGCTTCGAGAATTTCCTTGCAACGAGCGCGGTCGGCCACATCGAACTGCAGGATGCGCGCACGACGGCCCAAGGCCTCGACTTCGGCCTTGACGGCTTCGGCGTCCGCCAGGCCGCTGCGGCAATGCAACACGATGTCGTGCCCGGCCTGGGCCAGGCGCAAGGCGATGGCACGGCCGATGCCACGGCTGGAACCGGTGACCAGTACGGATTCAGTCATCACTGGACTCCTTCGGGTTCATGGAGATATTGAGCGGCCTGGGGTGGGCGATACACGTTTAGACGAGCGCTGACGTGTATGCCGGGGGCGTTGATGTGGCACTCGAACACGCCCATGCCGTTGTCGTCTTCCAGGGAGCGAATCCCGTGGATGGTCAACTCGGTGCCGGCCGGGAAGCTTTCAACGTTGCATTCGAACTTTCGGCTGCCGAGCAGGAAACCCAACTCCACCGCATCACCGCGCTGGCGCGCATGGCAACCGGCGAAGGCGGCCACGCTCTGGGCCATCAGTTCGATGCCGACCCAGGCCGGCAGGCTGCCGTCGGGGAGATTGAACAGGCCATCGGGCTTGACGGTCAGGCGCGTGTGAATCTGCTCTTCATCGAACGCCAGGATCCGGTCGATAAGGATCATGTCGCCAGCGTGGGGCAGCAGTTCGGCGAGCGGCCAGTCAATCATGGGGCGTCTCCGATAATCAGGCTGACGTTGTTGCCACCGAAGGCAAAGGAATTGCTCATCAGGTAGCGGGGTGCAATGGACGTCAGGCGAGTGGCCGGGGTCACCCATTGCAGCGGTGGCAGTTCGGGGTCGGGCTGTCCGTCCCAGACGTGGGGCGGCAGGGCATGCTCGCGATAGTCCGGGCTCAGGCTCAACCAGCAGAACGCCGCTTCCAGCGCCCCGGCGGCACCGAGGGTGTGGCCGGTCATGGGTTTGCTCGACGAACAGGGCACGCCGGCCGGGAACAGCGTCGCCACGGCCTGGCTCTCCATGGCGTCGTTGTGCTGGGTGGCGGTGCCATGCAGGTTCAGATAAGCGATCTGCTCCGGCTGCAGGTTGGCGCGGCCCAAGGCTTTGCGCATCGCTTGCAGGGCGCCGCGACCGGTCGGCTCCGGGGCGGATATGTGATGCGCATCGGAGCTGGCGCCGCTGCCGAGCAAGGCAATCGGTTGGCTGTCGCCTGCACGTTTGGTCATCAGGAACAGCACCGCCGCTTCGCCAATGTTGATGCCATTGCGGTTCACCGAAAACGGATTGCAGCGTTGTTCCGAGACCGCTTCCAGCGCCGAGAAACCGTTGAGGGTCAGCTTGCACAAGGTGTCGACACCACCGCACAGCACCGCGTCGCAAATGCCCAGGTCCAACAGGCGCTGGGCGCTCATCAAGGCTCGGGCGCTGGAGGTGCAAGCTGTGGAAATGACATAGGCCGGCCCGCTCAATTGCAGCCATTCGGCGAGGAAGTTCGCCGGCGCCCCGAGCTCCTGTTGCTGATAGTCGTACTCGGCAGGGAACTGCTTTTCACGCAGGTAATGCGCCAGGCTCTGGCTGGCCTCGTCGATACCCGAGGTGCTGGTGCCCAGCACGACACCGATGCGGTCGCGGCCGTAGGTCTGGATTGCGCTGTCGATGTCCGGGCGGATTTGCAGCGTGGCCTCCAGCAACAACTGATTGTTGCGACTGTGATGGCGCGACAGGTCGGCTGGCAGGGTTGCCAGTTTGCCCTGGACCGCACCGACCGGCAGCGTGCGTTGCGGCACCCACCCGGCTTGTTCGCGCATGCCGCTGCAGTCGCCGGCAAACAGGTTGCGGGCAACTTCCTGCTTATCGCGGCCTAACGCGCAGACCAATCCGAGGGCATTGAGGTAAGCCGTCATGGTGTTTCACCGCTCAGGGGGGTGACTTGATAGGCCGGACCATGCGCAAGCTTCAATTCAAAATTCTGCGGTTGTGCGTAGCGGATGTCCCAACGTTCGGGCAGGGACCGTTGTCTGCCGTGCTGCCAGGCGCCGGGATAGTTGGCCGCCAGCTCATCTTGCGGCGTCAGCGCAAACAGCAGCGCCGCGAACAGTTCGCGGGCTCGCGGATTGGGTGGCAAGAAACCATCGGACTCCCAGGTTTTGTCGATCAACTTCTGGCGGGCCTGGGGAATGCCCAGCAGGTCCATCATCGACCAGCGAATACCCGCCTCTTCATGCTGGATCACCAGTATCCAGTCCTGGCGATCGTCGGGCTGTAAGAGCTGGATGTGCAGTTGCAGCGGCAACGGCAGATCCGGATTGTGCACGGGCAGCGGCGCCCGACCGGCGCAGGCGCTCAAAAGCAGGGCTACGGCAAGTAACAGAAATCGCATAACACCGGTTACCCCTGTGGGAGCGAGCTTGCTCGCGATGGCGGCGGTAAATCCGGCATATCCGCTGGCTGACCCACCGCTATCGCGAGCAAGCTCGCTCCCACAGGTTGTGCAGTTCAAGTGACGGGTAATGAACATCACACAGTTCCTTCAAAAGGTTTGCGCGCCACCACATTGACCAGGGTTTCTTCCCGTTGGCCAAAGGGTTTTGGCTTGCACACACCCAAGTGTTCGAGCAGACCGAAATCCTTGGCGCGACTCCACCACAGGTACGGATAAGACACGTTTTTCTCGGTAAATTCGAAACCCTGCTGGCGAATCATTTGCAGATACTGCGCGGCGCTTTTCTGCACATGCATCGGGTGGCGGAATAACCAGCGGATCACCCAGGTATCAATGTAAGCCTCGGTGGATTCTGCGAACAGCAGATAACCGCCGGGTTTGAGCACGCGATAGAACTCGGCCAGTGCCTGTTCCTGCTCCACCAGATGATGGAAGGTCTGGTGACAGAACAGCAGGTCGATACTGGCGTCCGGCAGCTTGAGGCTGGCGCAGTCACTGCCGATCAACTCCACTTTCATGCCCTGGCGCGCCGCTTCTTCGCGACTCTGGTCCAGGCTGTGGGGATCAGCATCGACGCCAATCAGACGAGCGGGCGCGAAGGCCTGGCGCAGCAGCGGGAATGACTTACCCTGGCCACAACCGGCATCCAGCAGCACCGGGCTGACAGGCAGCGCTTCGCTGAACAGGCTACGCAAATCGTCGATCGCCAACCGCAGCACATAGTGTTGCCAGATCTGGCTGCGCAGGAACCACAACCCGAAACGGGTTTCTTCGACGTAGTGCTCGCTCAAGTAGTTCATGACGCAGCCCTTGCACAGAACTCCGATATCACCTTCAACCGGCGCCGGGCTTCGCTGACGAACGGGTTGCTTTGATCCCAGGCGTATCCGGCAAGTATGGAGCTGATCATCCTGCGTATTTCCGGCGAGCTGCCCTCGTGGAAAATCACGTCCTGGAAGGTCCCCGCGTACCAGCCTTCGACATAGCAACGGAATGTGTCGACGCCGCGCTTGAGCGGTTCGGCGAACTCGGTTTGCCAGTCGACGGCCTCGCCTTGCAGCTGACGGTGCAACACCCCGGCGGCCATGCTCGCCGAACGCATGGCGATGGTCACGCCGGAGGAAAACACCGGGTCGAGGAATTCCGCGGCATTGCCCAGTAGCGCGAAGCCCGGGCCGTGCAGGGTTTTTACGTTGGCCGAGTAACCGCCGATGGTTCGCGCCTCGGTGTCCCACTGCGCATTTTGCAACACGCTGGCCAGGCTTGGCGTCTCGGCGATAAAGCCGCGCAGGCACTCGTCCAGATTGTCGCTGCGGCCAGCGAAACGTTCCTCGGCGGCGACCACGCCGACCGAGCAGCGCCCGTTGCTGAACGGGATGGTCCAGAACCATACGTCGCGCTGGGTCGGATGAGTGGTCACCAGGATCTTGCTGCGATCGAATGACGGGAGGTCGATATGGTCTTCGACGTGAGTGAACACCGCCTGACGCACCGGGAAACTCGACGGTGCTTCAAGGTCGAGCAAGCGCGGCAGCACGCGGCCGTAGCCACTGGCATCGAGCAGGAAATCGGCTTCGATGCGGTACTCGCTACCGTCCTCGCGGCGCACGCCGAGCTGCGGTTTTCCGGGCTCAATGTCGACGCTGACGATGGTTTCGCCATAGCGGATCTCCACGCCTTGCAGCGCTGCCTGATCGGCCAGCAGCTTATCGAAATCGGCGCGCTGGACCTGAAAGGTCGTCGACTTGCCGTGGCTGAACGTCTCGCCGAAATCGAAGGCGCTGTAGCGCTCGCCCCAGGCAAAGGCGGCACCGGTCTTCACCTGAAAGCCGGCCGCGTTGACGGCGTCGAGCATGCCCGCTTCCTCGACGAAGTCCAGGCAATGGGCCAGCAGGCTCTCACCGATGGAAAACCGCGGAAAATGCTGACGCTCGATCACCAGCACATCGTGTCCCTTGCGCTTGAGCAACGCGGCGGCGATGGCACCGGAAGGGCCGGCGCCGATGATCACGACCTGGCGGCATTCCATTTCAACGGTTGGCATGAGGGCTCCTTGCCGGGACAGCGGCTTTCAGGGGGATTCGGTGCATGCCGGTCAGGGCTGGCAGCAGTGTAGCGATCAGGCCCATCAGCATCAGGGCAAAGTACAGCGGCGGGCTGATGAGTTGCTGTTGCAGCAGCAGGTTGAGAAAAACGATCTCGCTCAAGCCGCGGATGTTCAGCAGCACACTTTCCCGCCAGCGGCTGGCGCCCTGGAACGAAGCCCCGGCCCAGCCGAGGCCGAGCCAGTTGCCCAGCAGTTTGCTCAGCATCGGCAACAGCAGCAGGGCCGCCAACTGCGTCCAGCCGAGGCTGTCGATCGCGCTGTGCACGTTGATCTGCACGATGCCGAACGTGAGGATCAGCGGGATGGCGATGTACGTCTGCAAGCGGCTCATCCACATGGCCGGCAACGGCAGTACCAGCGGTGCTTTCAGCGCGGCCATGATCAGCACATAACCTATGCCGAAAATCAGCGCATTGAGCTTGTAGTGCTCGGCGACGACCAGCAGGGCGAAAAAGCACAGACTGTAAAGCCATGTCTGGCGCAAACCGAGCAACCGCAGCAGCACCGGCAGGCACGCGCCGGCCAGGGGCAGCAACAGGCTGCTCAGGTGCAGGCTGCCCTGGGCGATGCCGAACAGGGTCCAGCAGGCGAGGTCGATGAGGATCGCGGTTTGCACCAGACGCCGGGTGGCGGCGGGTGGGTAATCGATGTGCCGCAGGTACAGGTACAACACCGGGATCGCAGTGATGGCGAACAACAGGCCGACGGCCAGCGAGCTGATCCACGGCTGCGGCGGCAACAACCAGACCGCCGTGGCCAGGCCGCAGGCAAACGGAAGGCAAAAGCTGGGCAGGGCGATTTTCAGGCTCTGGCGATCCAGTTGCAGGTCGATCACATCGCTGAGGATGTAGCCCAGCAACAGGGCAAAGCTCAGGCTGTAGAGGTTCTTCAGCCAGCCCGGTGACACCAGCAGCGCACCGCTTAACTGCCATTGGGGCTCGATCCAGAAATACATCAACAGCGGCAAGCCGAGGGTCGCCAGCAACAACTGGCTGACGATGGGAATCAGGCCGAAATGCCGGCCGACACGGGTCGCCACCGCGAACAATGCCAGCGCCATCGCCCAGAACAGCACGACCATCACGTTGCCCGCTCCACGGCCGCAGCCCCATGCGTCTGTCGACCGGCCCACGGCGCGAGCAGGAAGCTGAAGATCAGGCCCAGGCTCACCGACAACCCGAAGTTGCTTACCGCCGGGGTGCTCGATACCGCCAGCAAACCGAATGACAACCAGGTGGTCAATGCTGCCAGCAGGGTGCCCAGCAGGCTCACGGCCGCGCCGCCGACCTGTTCGCGCATCAGGATCGCGTAATCGACGCTGATCGCCGTCACCAGCAGCAGACCGAACAGACTGAACAGGGTCAACGGCTGCCCCAGCCAGCCGAGGCTGGCCAGGCTGCACAACGCCGCCAACAGGGGCAGGGACACGATACGCAACGCGCCGCCGAGGCCGAATGGCAGGATCAGCACCAGCACGATCAGCACGCAGGAGGCGAGTTTCAGTTCCGCGGCACTGATTTGGGTGGCCGCGAAGACGTTGTTCAATTCACCCAGTCGATCCACCAGTGTCACGCCGGGTAAGTCCTCACCCTGGAGCCGCAGCAGGGCCGGGTTGTTGATGCCTTGCAGGCTGACTATCGCCGCCACGCCGTCATCGGTCGGCCCCAGCCACAGGGGGCGGTAGGGTTCTGCCAACGGGCCGCTGAGCGCTGCGTCGATGTCTACGATCGGCAGTACCTGTAGCTTTGTCAGCTCCGCTTGCAGTGCCTCGGCCGGTATGCCGATGTCGAGCAACGGTTGCCAGAACGACGGCAGTTTGCTCAATGCTGCGCGCACCTGTTGCTGTTCGTTCGGCGGGCTGACCAGTTGATTGAGCGACAGATAACCCTGGAGCTTTTCCAGGCCAATCAATTGATCCAGTCGCGCTCTCAAGGCGGTCTGGCGTTCGAGCAGTTGCTGCTGGTTGGCGGCGCGTATCAGGAAGAACTGGCTGGTGGGTTGATAGCCGGTGATCCGGGCAATCGTCCGGGCTTCGTCGGTCAATTGTTGTGGCGCACTGATCCACTGGCGGATGTCGTTTTTGCTGCCGAGCTGTAACAGGCCACCCACGCAAAAGGCGATCAGCAGCGCCAGCAAGACGGGTGTTTTCGCCTGTTTGAGCAGCGCTTCACGACAGTCCAGCAACAGCTCGCACATACGCAATGGCCACTGCGCCGGGCGCAGGTCTACGCCCTTGAGCAAGGCCGGCAGCAGGCACACGGCAGACAGATAAGCACCGAGCAAGCCGGCGGCAGAGAACGCGGCAATCTGGGTCAGCGCCGGGAAGGGGGTCCAGGCCAGGGCCAGATAGCCGATACCGCTGGTGATCAGGCTCAGGGTCAAGCCGGGCAAGGTCATGCGCAGGGCAGGCCAGCTGTGCCAGGGCTTCAGGCTCCAACTCTTGGACAGGTAGTGCAGCGGGTAATCGACCGCGACACCGATCAGGCTCGAACCCAGCACCAACGTCATCACGTGCATATGGCCGAACAACGCCACGCAGGCCACCGCTCCGAAGAGCATGCCGACCACCACCGGCACGAACGCCAGCAAGACGCGCCAGCGCCGGAAGGCTAATAGCAGCAGCAATAAAATCCCGACGGTGGCACCGCCCCCGACCCAGGTCATCTCCCGGGCAGCCTGCTGTTGCCCGTTGGCGGCGTACAACAAGCCGCTGGCGGCGAGCAGTTGCACGTCGTGCCGGGCGGCTTCTTCGCGACTGCGCTCGAGCAGGTCGGCCACTTGCAGCGGCAGGTTCATGTCGAAGGCGTTGCCGGTGGTGCGCGCGCGCAGCAGTACCCAGCTCTTGCCATCGGCATCGGCGACCAGAGCGCCGCTGCCGATGTCCAGTTGCACCGAACCGCGTTGCGGCTGGCTGTTCTGGATACGCCCGGTCAGGCCGAGCCAGTCGTCCTGGCTCGGCACCAGGCTGTAACCGTTGAACGGGTCGAACAAGGCCTGCACCCGTTGCTGGATAAAGGTGCCGGGGTGCTCGATCAGCAGTTGTCGGCCCGCCGCCTGGAGCATCGCCAGGCGACCTTGCAGCAACTGCGTGCGCAGCGCCGGCAAGTCGGCTTGCAGAGTCCATTGGACCTTTTCGAACAGTCCGCTGGCCTGCCATTGCTCGCCGAGGGTCTGCGCCATGGCAACGGCCTGCTGGCGATCGGTGTGGCCGACCAGCACCAGCATTTCGCGGTTCAGCGGTTCCTGCATGCGCTGTTCGGCGCGCAGTTCCAGGGCATCGGGTGCCGTACCGGGTACCAGTTCCATCAGGTTGGCCGACAGCGGCGCGGCGTCACGCCATTGCCAACCGGCGAGCGCCAGTACGGCCAGCAGCAGGAGCAGAAACAGCCGTGGCAACCACCGTTCACTCGGCAAAGTCATGTTGCTCCGCATCGCTCAAGGATTGGGTGCCGGTGCTGTCCTGCATGCGCAACAACGTGCTGTCGCCCTGGGTTTCGAGCAGTTCGATGCTGTGCACCAGTTCTGCACCCGTTATGTTGATCTGGTTGAACACCTGCTTGAGTAGCATTGAGCGTGGCAGCAGCGTGAGCTTCCAGTTCTGCGCATCGCCGCTCAGGGACAATTCGAAATCCCGTTGCAGGCCGCTGCTGTCACCTTGCAGCACGGCCAGGAACAATCGGTTCTGCTCGGCACCGGCGCTTTTGCCCGGCAGCATTTGCCAGACAATGCCGTCACGCCGGGCAATGCCTTTGGCGGTGATGCGAT
This sequence comes from Pseudomonas sp. IT-196MI5, assembly GCF_949767415.1. NCBI lineage: Bacteria > Pseudomonadati > Pseudomonadota > Gammaproteobacteria > Pseudomonadales > Pseudomonadaceae > Pseudomonas > Pseudomonas sp. IT-196MI5. The sequence continues at coordinate 272,281 of NZ_CATKPZ010000044.1, read as the reverse complement.
AGTCCTGTCGCAGTGGCGTTTTCAGCAACCACAACAAGCCGTGGTTTTTTGCCAGGACGAAGGTGCCCTTGCTGACCAGCGGCTGGGGCAGGGCGCGCAGGTGTTTTTCCTGGGTGAAACTGCCATGGATCACCTCGGGCCGGGCCAGTTGATCGCTGAGCTGTTGCAGGTCGAAGGCATGGGCCAGTCCAGGAATACCCAGTAGCACGCAGAACACTGTAGGAGCGAACTTGCTCGCGAAAAACCTGAGGAAGCCGCGGGGTGTCAGGTGCCCAGTGTCATCGTTAACGACCATCGCGGGCAAGCCCGCTCCCACAGGGGAACGTGGGTGGCAGAAAATCATGGCAGGGCCCTCTCTACCGCATCGGTGAAGACCTTCGGCGAGGCCAGCTGCATCTCGCGGCTGGCGAGGTCGACGGCGACCTGTATCGACAGGGCCCGGGTCAAGCGTTCACCGGTTTGCAGATCGCTGATCAGGTAATTGATCTTCAAACGGTTCTCCCACTCCACCAGGTTGGCGCGCACGTTCAGTGTCTGGCCGAACACCGCACCGCGCACATAGCGCAATTGAAGGTCGATCACCGGCCACGCATAGCCTGATTCGTTCATCGCGGTGTAGTTGTGGCCGATCCTGTCCAGCAGTGCACAGCGGGCGACTTCCAGGTATTTGACGTAATGGCCGTGCCAGACCACGTGCATGCTGTCGACGTCAAAGAACGGTACGACGATTTCCGTGTCGGTGTAGATAAATCCCTTGCTACGCATGCAGCCTCCAGTGTTGTTCGGCGATGCGTTGCAGGCACAGGCGCAATTCGCCTTCCAGCGCGCGGTCTTCGATGACCGGCGGGAAGTCCTTGGCCAAGGCTTCATGCATGGCGGCCAAAGCAGGTGGCAGGGGGCGTGCATCTTCGGCCTGGCCGCGCAGCCAGACGCCCTGATTGGCCGCCAGCAAGGTGGCGGCCGCCACCTGTTCGGTGAGCTCCAGAACGCGGATCGCATCGCGGGCGGCGATGGTGCCCATGCTGACCTTGTCCTGGTTGTGGCATTCGGTGGAGCGCGAGAAGACGCTGGCCGGCATGGTGTTCTTCAGCGCTTCGGCGGTCCAGGCACTGGTGCCGATCTGCACGGCCTTGAAGCCGTGATTGAGCATGGCGCGGTCAGCCGTGGCGCCGGACAGGTTGCTCGGCAAACCATGGTTGTAGCGTTCGTCCACCAGCAGCGCGAGCTGCCGATCCAGCAGGTCGGCGACGTTGGCCACGAGGTTCTTCAGGCTGTCCATGGCGAACGCGATGTGCCCGCCGTAGAAGTGCCCACCGTGCAGCACGCGTTCGGCTTCGGCGTCGATGATCGGGTTGTCGTTGGCGCTGTTGAGCTCGATCTCGATGAACGAGCGCAGCCAGTTCAGGCTGTCGGCCAGCACGCCCAGCACATGAGGCGAACAGCGCAGGGAATAGCGGTCTTGCAGGCGATGCAAGGGCGCGGTCGGCGCGTCGATGGCCAGATCCTGGCGCAACCACGCGGCGACTTGCATCTGCCCCGGGTGTGGCTTGGCGGCGAACAGGCGCTCGTCGAAGTGCTCCGGGTTGCCTTGCAGGGCGACCACGTTCAGCGCGGTGATGCGTGTGGCCAGATGCAGCAGGTAATCGGCCCGGGCGTAAGCCAGGCAGGCCAGACCAGTCATCACGGCGGTTCCGTTCATCAACGCCAGGGCTTCTTTCGGACGCAACACCAGTGGTTGCCAGCCGAGTTCGCGGTGCACATCGGCAGCCTGCCGGCGTTCGCCGCGGAACATCACTTCACGTTCGCCGGACAGCGTGGCGGCCACGTACGAAAGCGGCGTCAGGTCACCACTGGCGCCCACCGAACCTTCTTCCGGAATCAGCGGCAGGATGTCGTGCTCAAGGAACGCCTGCAGGCGCTCCAGCAGTTCCACACGCACCCCGGAAACACCATGGCACAACGACTGCAAACGCGCCGCCAGTACCGCGCGGGTGGCCTGGGCGTCGAGCAGTTTGCCCAGCCCGCAGCCGTGGAAAGTGAACAGATGACGGGGCAGCGCCTCGACGTGATGCAGCGGCACCGCGACCACGCAGGAGTCGCCATAACCGGTGGTCACGCCGTAGATCACGCCTTCCTTGTCCAGCAGCGAGTCGAGAAAACGCGCGCCCTTGGCGATGCGCTCGCGGTAGGCGGGATCGCTTTGCAACTGCGTCGGCACCTTGCGGTTGGCCAGGGCCAGCACGTCTTCAATGCGCAAAGGGCGTTCGCCGAAGGTTACCGGCTCAAGCGTTGGCGTCGTCATCGGTCTTCCAGAAAGGGTAAAAGTTGAACCATTGTTGGGGCGCTTCGAGGCAATAGTGACCCAAGCGTTCGGCGTAGCGGGAGGCCCACTGATGAATGACCTGCTCGCGGTCGCTGCGCTTCCAGGTGATTGCCTCGGCGAACGGCTCAATGGTCAGTCGATAATCGCCGTCGGGCTTTTTCAGGCACAGCAGCAGGTTGATCGGGCATTTCAGCAGACCGGCCAGCAGCCACGGGCCCTGGGGGAACCTGGCCTGATGACCGAGGAAGTCCACGGACACGCTGCGCCCACCGTGCAGCGGCACACGGTCCCCGGCAATTGCCAGCCACTCGCCACGTTCCAGGCGCTCGCTCAGTTGCAGCATGATCCCGGGGTCCAGTTCGCTGACCTGAATCAGGCGCAAATTGGTCGCCCCGGCCTCACCCAGCAAACGGTTGAACTGTTCGGCGTGCTTGGTGTGCACCAGCACGTTCATCGTGACTTTCTCGCCGATCTCCGCCAGTGCGCGGCAGACTTCCAGATTGCCCAGGTGTGCGCCCACCAGCATCTGCCCGCGGGCACCGCGCAACTGGTCGCGCAGCAGCGCCGGGTCGATGATCTCGATTTGTTCGATGCTCAGCTTGCCGTTCCATACGTCGAGTTTGTCGAGCATGGAGTCGGCGAAAGCCATGAACTGGCCGAATACCCGCCAATGGCTCGGGCGCAATTCGCTGCGACCGCTCCAGTCGGTCAGGCGTTGCTGGTATTGCCAGGCACTGTGTCGGGCGCTGCGGCCGAACAGGAAAAAGTACAGGACGATGCCGTACAGCAGGGGACTCAATAGCCGACGCCCCAGCACTTTGGCGCCGAACGCGGTGAGCTTCATCAGCCAGAAACTGCCCCGTTCTTCGCGGTCGGCCCAGTGTTGTTTGTCTACGCTCATGCCCGCCACCGTCGCCAGAGGATCATGGGCGAGCGCAGCAACATGCCGAAGAACAGCCGTGTGTGCATGCTGGAAATCAGCACGTTGTCGTGGAACATCCGAAAATGCGAAACGCCGTCCAGCGGGTAATGAACTTTGGTTTGCAGCCATTGCATCGGCTGATTGCGCCAGGCCAGGCGCACCAGAATGTCTGAGTCGAAGTCCATGCGCTTGCCGATTTTCGCTGACTCGATCAACGCCAGAACCGGCGGCAACGGGTAAACCCGGAATCCGCACATGGAGTCGCGAATCCGCAACGACAAGGTGTTGATCCAGACCATGACGTGGGTCAGGTAGCGCGCATACAAACGGCCTTTCGGCACGCTGGCGTCATATTGCGGATAACCGCAAATCACCGCCTGTGGGTGACGGCGTGATTGTTCGATGAAGCGTTGGACGTCCTGCAAATCGTGCTGGCCATCGGCATCCACCTGCAAGGCATGGCTGAAACCCAGGCGCGACGCTTCGCGCAAGCCGGTCATGACCGCGCCACCCTTGCCCTGGTTTTCGGCGAGGCGAATCAGGTAAACCATTTCACGCTGGGCCAGACGGTCCAGCACCCGGGCGCAGCGCGGACTGCTGGCATCGTCCACCAGAATGCACGGCAGTTGGCTGGCGATCAGGGCATCGACCACCGTGGTGATCGCGTCTTCGTGGTTGTACACCGGGACGATGGCGCAGGGGCTATGCATGCGCGACCTCCAGCAAGATCCGCCCGCTGGAGCAAGTGGCGGTTTCGTTGCGATAGGCGAAATACAATTTGCCGCGCGCCAGGTCGAAGCGCAGGTGCAGCTGGATCTCATCCCCCGGGCGCACCAGTTGCTGGAACTTCAAGACTTCCATGCCGGCGAATTTTTCCGGCAGGTTCATCAGTTGCTGGCCCAGACTCAGCGCCCAGTCCACCTGCACCACGCCAGGCAATACCGGTGCCGTGGGGAAATGACCGCTGAAATAGGCCAGGTCTGGTGGCACGGCCAATTGCAGGCTCCATTCGCCATTGCTTTCGACTTGCTCCAGGACCTCCGCGGCTTTGGGGCGCGGCGCCAGCAGCAGGGCGTCGACGTCGGCCTGGGGCAGTTTGCCTTGAGTGTTCAGCGGCAGTTGTCGCAGCAGGCGCCAGCGTCTTGGCAGGGCCAGGGCTTCGCAGTGTTGGCTCAGGTGTTGGCGCAATTGCTCGGTGAGACTGCGTCGACCCTGATTGCGCAGCACATGCAAGCCGGCCTCGCTCAGCACCAGCAACGCCCCCAGGGAGGCGCGGTTTTCCTGAACGACGCCGAGCCGCGCTTCGACGACCCATTCATGGGCCGTCAGCGCCTGTTCCAGCATCGGCAGCGAGATGCGTTTTTCTTCCAGTTTGACGATCCGGTCCAGTCGCCCGAGCAATTCGAAGCGCCCATCGACGGCGATGCGCGCTGAGTCGGCAGTCTGTTCGACAACGCCACTCGGCAAATACGGCGAAGCGATCAGCAGCGCTCCATCACTGTCTTGAGTCAACGTGACTTCGGCAAACGGCCGCCAGAGTTCAGCGCCCTGACGCCAGGCGATGCCGCCGGTTTCCGAACTGCCGAAAATTTCCGTTGGCCATTGCCCCAGACGCTCATGCAGGCTCTGTGCAGCCTCGACCGGCAATGCGCCGCCGGAGGAAAACACCCGGCGTACCGCGCTCAAGGCAGGCCAGTCGAGGTTGTCGCCCATGCGCTTGAGCAGCGCCGGGCTGGCCACCCAGGCGAAGGCCGGGTGCTCGCGGCTGGCGCGTTGCAGGTCTTCTGGAAAGGCCAACTGTCGACGCACGAACGGCCGCCCGGCGCACAGCGGCCACAGCACCCGAAACAGCAGACCGTAGATGTGCTGGGTGGCGACGCTGCCAATGATGCACGCCGGGCCCAGGTCGGCGCCCCACAGCTGTTCCAGGGCTTCGACTTCATTGGCCAGTTGGCGCAGGTTTTTTTCGATGCGCTTGGGTTCGCCACTGGAGCCCGACGTGCACAGGCTGAGTTGGCATTGATCGAGATCCAGCGCGGCGGCACTGAGAGGCGGCTGTTGGAAATCGCCAAGGTGCGCATCGCCGGGCTGATCGGTCAGCCACAGATCAACGTCATCCGACCAACGTTGGCGAGTCTGCGGTTGCAGGTCAGACGGCAGCAACACGCTGACCCCGGCACGCCAGGCGCCAAGCAACACGATCGCCAGATCGGCGGCATCCTCCAGGTGCACGGCCATCTGCCGGACACCCCGGGCTTGCAGGCCGGCAGCCAGGCGCAGCGCCTGTTCGCGCAGTCGGGCGTGATCCAGTGCCGGAGCGGTCGTTACTGCGCGCTCCCGCTGAGCCTTGAGCAGCAGGTGCTCAAGTTTTATCCAATTCATGGGCGGCCTCGTACCCTTTGTCGAATGAGCCATTCAATGGCAAACATCAGGCCTATCAATCCGTAGGAAATCAGGCCGGTGTACAGCGTCCACCAGCTCAGCGGCGCCCAGAGGGTCAGGGCGGCGGCGCACAGACCGTTGCAAAGAAAAAAAACGCTCCAGGCGATGGTTACCTGACGGGTATAGCGAATGCCCTCGGCCGGCAATTGCGGTTCGCGTACCCGGGCCAGGCGTTCAACGATCGGTGGGCCGAATGTCAGACTCGATCCGAACAGCGCCAACATGAAGGCGCTGATCAACACTGGATACCAACGCAACAGCGCCGGGCTGTCGAACAGTGCCAGCAACAGGCAGAACACTATGGCCACCGTGGCCATCCACAGGCTGCCAGGCCGACGTTTGCCGGTCAGTGCCCGGGCCAGCCACAGTCCGCCCAGCAGCAGGCCGAACTGCCACGGGGCGAAATGCTCCATGCCGAAATACACCGCAAAGGGATACAAAAGGCCCGCCAGCAGCAGGCCGAGGCCAATCAGTCGATTCATGCGGCCGGTTGAACCAGACGGTAGACCGCCTCGACCACGTCACTGACGGTACGCACCGATTTGAATTCTTCGGCGGCGATTTTCTTGCCGGTCTGACGTTTGATGTGATCAATCAGGTCGACCGCGTCGATGCTGTCGATTTCCAGGTCCTGATACAGGTTGGATTCCAGGCTCACACGCTCGGGGTCCAGTTCGAAGAGCTCGACCAAGGCATCGCGCAGGGTGTTGAAAATGTCGTCACGAGTTTGCATGGTCCGGTCTCAAGCTGCCTGTTTTGCGGTGACGAACGCTGCAAGGCTCGCCACGTTACTGAAGTGATTGCGCGTGTCCTTGGCATCGGCGTCGATCTTGATGCCGTATTTTTTCTGGATGGCCAGGCCCAGTTCCAAGGCGTCCACCGAGTCCAGGCCCAGGCCTTCGCCGAACAGGGTCTGGTCGTTGCCGATGTCGTCGGCACTGATGTCTTCCAGGCCAAGGGCGTCGATGATAAGCATTTTGATATCACGTTGCAGATCGCTCATCTTCGGCGAGCTCCTTAATAAAGTAAGAATGTAGATAATCGTTGAGCTTGCGCGAGGCCTGCGGAGCCGGCCCCTGCGTGGCGAAAGTCTGTGGGTCTATATCGGCCCCGACCCGGAAACTGAAGTGCACGCGCCGCTTGGGGATGCGATACCAGGGCTCAGCCTTGGTCAATGTGGTCGGGCTGACCTTGATAATGACCGGGGTGAGGATTTTCGCACCCCGCAGGGCGATTGCCGCGCCGCCCCGATGAAAGGCCGGCGTCTGGCCGGGCCGGGTGCGCGTCCCTTCGGGGAAAATGATCAGGGTCTGGCCGTCTTTCAATGCGTCGGCGGCCGCGTCGAGCATGTCCATGCTGCCGTCGTTGCTGATGTATTCGGTGCAGCGCAGCGGTCCACGGGTGAAAGGGTTTTCCCAGAGGCTTTGCTTGACCACACAGTTGGCGTGACGCACCAGGCCGATCAAAAACACCACGTCGATCAGCGATGGGTGATTGGCCATGATCATTTGTCCGGGACGACCGAGTTTTTCCGCGCCTTCAATGTTGTAGGTCAGCACGCCGGTGCGGGCCATGAAACGCACGAAAATCCAGAAACAGCGGCTGACCGTTTGCCGGGCCCGCAGCCGATGGGTCCGGGCGTCGCCCGGCAGGCAGTTCAGCACAGGGAAAATCACCAGGCGCAGGCACAGCCCGCCCAGCCCGAACAGGGCAAAGCTCGCGGCGGTGGCCAGCAAGCGCCAGTAGTAGGCGTCGCGGTTTTTCTCGGTCACAGGTTGCGTTGCCAGGTCCATACACGATTTTTCCAGGCATGTTGGCAGGTGGTTTGCTGGCCGAGCAGCATACGCAACAGATTCAGCGCGTGTGGCCAGCAGGGGTTGGACAACGCATCCGTGGGGCTGTTCAGGGACAACCGCCAGTCGGTACCGGGTGTGATCAGCAAGCCGACGGCATAAGGGAACGGCACGTCGTCGATCCAGGTCGAGTAAGCCTCGGGCGGCCGCTCTTCGGTGACCACCAGCAGTACCGCGCCAGCGCCTTCCGCCAGCAGCGCGGCAGCTTCCAGCATGCCGTGTTCCAGGCCATCGCCGGCGGCAGCCAGGGCGGTCATTTCGCTGGTTTCACCACGCATGATCGACCACAAGCCAATAATCGCGTTATGCACCGACAAGCTGAACCGGGTCGGCGACAGCGGCTGATCGGTGGCCAGGTCGCTGAGAATGTCGACGGTGCGGGGCGTTTCGCCGTGACGGGAAACAAAGACCAATGGCAGATCCTGCCGACCTTCGGCCAATGGCCAGCCGACACTGAAGACCATCCGCGCCAGGCGGCTCAGACGCCGACGCTGCATGGCCGGCAGAAACGAAACGTCGGGAACGGCATCGCTGTCCGGCAGCACGACCGGTTGTCGGCACCAGGCCTGCCAATCGCTCACGCTTTCAAGCCCCGGGGCCCAGGCGCGCCATTGGGCGATGTTGAAGTTGATCACAGACATTCATCCCACCCTCACGGGCTTACTTGACGCGGGGGAGTTGCCGAGAGCCGAGACTCACCCTGCGTGGCGTTTGGCGCCGAGTGGCGCGCATTATCCCGGTGCCGGGAACGTGTAGCAAATGCTGGTTACATTTTGCTCAATAAGATGAAGCGGCTGACCCGAAGAAATTGAACGATTGGTAATTATTCACAATTTTTTTACTCCGTCTGTCGGTTCTGGCGTTGAGTCACCGGGCCGTTCAGGGCTTTTCAAGCAGGAAAAGGCAACTGACTGTGTAGTCCCTGTGCCGGCAAGGTAGCGAAGCAACGCGGTGGGCCACTACACTCGGTCATTCTTTGATACACGGAGGTTTTGACATGCGGCGCGTGGTGTTCAATCAGAAAGGTGGCGTTGGCAAATCCAGCATCGCCTGCAATCTGGCGGCGGTCAGTGCCAGCGAGGGTTTTCGCACCTTGTTGGTGGATCTCGATGCCCAGGCCAACTCCACTCAGTACCTGACGGGGCTCACCGGTAGCGAAATCCCGATGGGCATCGCCGACTTCTTCAAGCAGACGCTGTCTTCAGGGCCGTTCTCCAAAAAGAATCAGGTCGACATCTACGAAACCCCGTTCGATAACCTCCATGTCATTACCGCCACCGCCGAGCTGGCGGATTTGCAGCCAAAGCTTGAAGCCAAACACAAGATCAACAAGCTGCGTAAGCTGCTTGAAGAGCTGAGCGAAGACTACGACCGGATTTACCTCGATACTCCGCCAGCGCTGAATTTTTATGCGGTTTCAGCGTTGATTGCCGCCGATCGTGTGCTGATCCCCTTCGATTGCGACAGTTTTTCACGTCAGGCACTGTACGGGCTGATGGCGGAAATCGAAGAGTTGAAGGACGACCATAACGAAGGCCTGGAAGTCGAAGGCATCGTCGTCAACCAGTTCCAGGCCCGCGCCAGCCTGCCCCAGCAAATCCTTGACGAACTGATTGCCGAAGGCCTGCCGGTGTTGCCGGTGTACCTGGCCAGCTCGGTACGCATGCGCGAGTCCCACCAGGCCAACACGCCGCTGATCCATCTCGACCCGCGGCACAAGCTGACGCAGCAGTTTGTCGAACTGCACAACCTGCTGGAAAACGCCTGATCCTGGTCGGCTACATAGAAACACTGTGGGAGCGAGCTTGCTCGCGATGAGGGCTTCACATTCAACATCTCTGTTGACTGATACACCGCCTTCGCGAGCAAGCTCGCTCCTACAGCCCCTGGCTACGCAACCAGCTCATCAATTGCGGCAACGGGAAGGCCCCGCTCTGCCGGGCAACTTCCCGGCCGTTCTTGAACAGAATCAGGCTCGGAATCGAGCGAATCCCCAATTGTGCCGACAACTGCTGGTTCGCCTCGCTGTCCAGCTTGGCCAGTCGACACTTGCCCTCCAGTTGCCCGGCGGCCTGCTCGAACACCGGTGCAAACGACTTGCACGGCCCGCACCAGTCCGCCCACACATCCACCAACAGCGGCAGATCGCCCTTGATCTGGCTGGCGTAGTCGCCTTGCTTCAATTCAAACGGCTTGTTCAGCAGGACTTCAGCCTTGCAGCGACCGCATTTTGGATGATCGTCGAGACGCGTGGCGGGTATGCGGTTGAGGCCGTTGCAGTGGGGGCAGGGGATGTGGAGTGGGTCGGTCATGAGCAAGATCCAATGGGAAGCTGATAACACCTAGTTGGAGACGTTTGCTTATATTTTCAATCGTGCAGCGACAGGCAATAAAACTAGGCTGAGGGAAGGATCCGATTGAGACCGTTGGTCTGCCCGGGTGTATCGCAACTTGCGATAAAAAATCCATGTGTTTAACTCATCCATAGCAGAATGCGATAAGGATGTTGCATGCGAGTGTTTTCCGAAAAACGAATCTGGGACGCCAAGGAAAAGTGGCCGCAGGCGGCCAGCGCACTGGACCAGTGGTATCGAATGGTAAAGCGCATCAAGCCAAATGATTTTGCGGCGATGAAATCTTCATTTCCCGCGATCGACAAGGTCGGTGAGTTTCACGTTTTCGATATTGGCGGTAACAAATTACGGCTGATCGCCTATGTTCGGTATCAGCATCAAAAAATCTACATCAAGCATGTGCTGGATCACCGCGAATATGACCGCGGTAAATGGAAGGAGGGAAGAACATGAGCGTTCTGATCAAAAACGCGGCGGAGCACTGGGAGTTCGTATCGCCATTGCTACGCAAACCCAAAAATGAAGACGACTATGACACGCTGGTGCAGGCACTCGACGAGTTGCTCGAGATGACCGGAGTTGACGAGTCGCATCCCCTGATGAGTCTGGTGGACATCATCGGTGACTGGATTGAGGAATGGGACCACAAGCATCACCCCATGCCCGAAGCCACAGGTGCCGAAGTGCTTGGTTACATGATGCGCGAACATGGATTGACTCAAAGCGACCTGCCTGGCGTCGGCCCTCAGTCGGTCGTTTCGGAGATCCTGAGCGGCAAGCGCCAGCTCAACCTGCGGCAGATCCGCTGGTTGGCCGAGCGATTCAATGTGCCAGTAGACGTCTTTATCTGACCCGCCTCACGACGAACAACTGATCTCCAGATGCTTGCCCCATTCCGGCGGCCTCTCTGCATAGTTTTCCATCCCCGGCTGTTCCTCGAACGGGTTGCTCAGCACTGCGTGCAGCCGGCGGACTTCCGAGTAGTCGCCGCTCTCTGCTGCATCGATGGCCTTTTGCGCCAGGTAGTTACGCAGGATGTACAGCGGGTTGACCGCGTGCATCCGCTGGCGGCGCTGCTGTTGATCAAGGGTGCCTTCACGGGCTACCCGGGCGACGTAGAGTTCGCCCCAGGCATCGAAACCCTTGAGGTCGATGAAATCATCACGCAAGCGGGTGATGGCCTGTTGCGGTGCTTCATCACCCAGGCGACGGAAAAACAGGCTGTAGTCGACGCCGCTGTTTTGCATCAGTTGCAGCAGGCCCTCCAGCAACTTCTGGTCGTCGTCTTCGGCAGTGGTCAGGCCGAGGCGGCGGCGCATCAGGTCCAGGTAATGGGCCTGGAACAGCGGCAGGTACAGGCCGAGGGTTTCGCGCAGGGCTTCGACGCTGATGAACGGCGTCAGGGCCTGGGCCAGCGCGCTGAGGTTCCACTGGCCAATCGGCACCTGGTTGCTGAAAGAGTAGCGGCCCTGGTCGTCGGAGTGATTGCAGATGAAATTGGCGTCGAAGTCGTCGAGGAAGGCGAACGGGCCGAAGTCGAAAGTAATCCCCAGGATCGACATGTTGTCGGTGTTCATCACCCCGTGGCAGAAGCCATAGGCCTGCCATTTGGCGATCAGTTCGGCATTGCGCTCGACCACTTCGCGGAACATCGCCAGGTACGGCTCCGGTTGCTCCAGGCACTGCGGGAAGTGCATGGCCAGCACGTGCTCACCCAGCACTTTCTGCTGCTCGGGGCGTTGGGTGTAGTAGAAATATTCGAAGTGGCCGAAGCGTACATGGCTTGGCGACAGACGCAGGATCATGGCCGCGCGCTCCTGCTTTTCGCGCCACACCGGGGTGTCGGAGCCGATCACGCACAGGGCGCGTGTGGTCGGGATGTTCAGGGCTTGCAGGGCTTCGGACGCGAGGAATTCGCGGATCGACGAACGCAGCACCGCCCGGCCGTCGCCCATGCGTGAAAACGGTGTCTGGCCGGCGCCCTTGAGGTGCAGGTCCCAGTGTTCGCCGGCCTCGTTGTACACCTCGCCGAGCAACAGGCCGCGACCGTCGCCCAGTTGCGGGTTGTAGGAGCCGAACTGATGCCCGGAATAGACCATCGCCCTGGGAATCGCATCGGCCCAGAGCTTGTGGCCGCTGAACAGTTCGGCGAACTCCGGGGTTTCGGCCGCGGCCGGGTCGAGGTCCAGCAGCGCCATGGCGGCGGGGCTGGCCACCACCAGGCGTGGATTATCGATGGGCTCGGGCAGCACATGGGCGGAAAACGCATCGCCCAGGCGGTCGAAGCGATTATCGAAAGTGAGTTCGTCGAGGGCTTTCAAGGGCCGGCTCCAGCAGAATGTCCGAGCATTCTGCTGGGGAATGGCTGGTTAGTCGAGTTCGGCGGCGGGCGGCTCTTTCGGTGGCTTGCCGTCGACCAACGGCACGATGGTCTTCGCTTCCGGTTCGATTGGCACCATCTTGTATTCCTGGCCGTGCAGGTTCTTGAGGTAAACCTCCATCTGCCGGAACGAGATGTTGATGTGCTGTTTCTTGAACTCTCGGTTGATGAAGCGGTTGACCTCGTCGAGCACCGGGTTGCGGTCGCCGAGGTCGCGCACATGCATGCGCAACTCGTGGTCGAGGGTGCTTTCGCCGAAGTTCAGGAAGTACACATGGGGTTCCGGGTCTTTCAGTACGCGCGGGTTATCGCGCGCGGCCTTGAGCAGCAGCTCCTTCACCAGGTCCAGGTCCGAGCCGTAGTCGACGCCGAGCTTGAGGGTCACCCGGGTGATGGTGTCGGTCAGCGACCAGTTGATCAACTGCCCGGTAATGAACGTCTTGTTCGGGACGATGATGTCCTTGCGATCGAAGTCGGTGATGGTCGTGGCACGGATGCGAATCTTGCTCACAGTGCCCGACAGGTTGCCGATGGTGATGGTGTCACCGATCCGCACCGGGCGTTCGAACAGGATCATGATGCCGGAAATGAAGTTGGCGAAGATCTCCTGCATGCCGAAACCGAGGCCGACCGACAGTGCCGCCACCAGCCATTGCAACTTGTCCCAGCTTACGCCGAGGGTCGACAGCGTCGAGACGAAACCGACGCCGGCAATCACGTACGAGAGCAACGTGGTGGTCGCGTAGGCGCTGCCCTGGGCCAGGTTGAGCTTGGACAGCACGAACACTTCCAGCAGACCGGGCAGGTTGCGCGCCAGGGCGAAGGTGATACCGATGATGATCAGCGCGCCGAGCATGTCGCCGATGCTGATCGGCACCATGCTCATGTTGGCGCCGGTGCCGCTGGTGTATTCATAGAGAGTGACATTGTCCAGGTACGAGAACACCGTGATCAGGTCGGCCCAGACCCAATACAGTGCCGCCATGAAACCGCCGAGCAATGCCAGGCGGATCAGGCGCAGGGACTGTTCGTTGACCTTCTCGATGTCCATCGTCGGCTCTTCGATGATTGCTTCGCCGTCGGCGGTCTCTTTCGCTGCGTTACGTTTGGCCAGGGCGCGCTGATAAGCCAGGCGACGCGCCGCAACGCTGAGACCTCGCACGAAGGTGGCTTCGATCACCAGCCAGAGCATCAGCAGGTACAGGGTATTGATCAGGCGGTCGCTGAGCTTCAGCGCGGTGTAGTAGTAGCCGAAGCACACCGCCACGAACAGCGCGACGGGCAGGGCGGTGAACAATATCCCCACCAGCTTGCGGAACAGCGAGGCGTTCTCGTGGGTCGGGCTGCTGATGAGCAAGCGGCTGAGCAGCAAGGTCATCAAGGCGTAGCAGGTGAGCACTACCGGCATGCCGATCACGTCATCGGCCAGCGCCGCCGGTTGCAGCTCGGCAACGGCCACTACGGTCACCAGTGCCATCACCACTATGCCGAGGCGGCGGACCCAGCTGCGCAGGAATTCCACCTGGGGCTTTTCCCAACGGAAATGCAGTTCTGCCACACCGCCCGGCGCGAGGATCCGGTAGGCGGTGTAGAACACCAGCCAGGCCCCGGCCATTTGCAGCAGCGCCGCGCCCATATTGGCGTTCTGCCCACGGGCGTCGATTCGCAGGGCCAGCCCGCACAAGGCGAGGCCCAGGGAAACCGGCATCGCCAGCAGAATATTGATCAGAATCGCCTGCGGCGTGTGCCACTGGCTATCGCGTTTGAAGTGACCGATGTCCTGGTGAACCTTGTTCAGTCGCGCGTACAGATTCTTGCGCCGCCACAGCAGCGCACCGATCAGCAGTGCCAGTGGCAGGAACAGCAGCGGGCGCTGGGTCAGACCGTCGGTCAGTTCGCTCAGGCTGGAAAGTACCGGCAGCGAGTCGAGTTGCCGCTCGAGGCGATCCGGCACGCTGTGAATCCACTCCAGGTCCAGCGGCTTGTTGCTCGGGATCCAGAACATCTGCTCATCGAGCGTCGCCCGCAGGCTTTGCGCCGTGCTGAGCAGTTGTTTCTGGTTCAGTTGCAGGGTGATGGACTCATTGAGCACCGCGCTCAGTTCACGATTGAGGCGCTCCAGCAGGTCGGTGCGGGTGGTGGCTAGCTCCATCAGGCTTTTGCGCAGTTGCGGCGTGACTTGCTCGGGCGGCTGGGTCGACAGCAGGTTTTCGACGTAGGTGGTCGGATTGCTCAGCAACTCCCGTTGCTGGCTGACTTCGAATTGGTACAGGCGTATGTCGGCGATCTGGTCGGCCAGGTTGCGGTCGAGCCGCAGGCGCGGTAGTGCTTGTTTCTGTTTGTAGAGAATCTTCGAGAGCAGCAGGCTGCCTTTGAGCACGTTGATTTGCTCGTCCAGGGCTGCATCGCTCTGGGTCAGGCTGTCCAGCTGTTGCTTGGTCTGCAGGTTTTGCTGGGTGACTTCGTTGAGGCGGTCGGTGCTTTTGAGCAGGTAGTCCGAAAGCTTCAGGTTGGTCGCGCTTTCGGTGGCCAGCAGGCTGCTGCCGCCGGCCTTCTGCGCTTCGATGGATTGCTGGGTGACCGTTTCCTGGGACAACGCCAGACGCTTCTGGTTGATCAGGGTTTGCAGTTCCTGGATTTCCCGATCCAGGCGGTCGGACCGCTCCGACAACAGGTCATGCTGGCTGTTGCCGAGGTCTTGCAATTGGGTATTGCCGGCCAGTTCCTGGCGGCGTAGCGGGATCAGAGCGTTCAGCGCTGCAAGTTCGGCATTGAGCTGGTCGCGCTGCTCGGCGCTCAAGGTCTTGCCGCCGTCCTTGCCGTTCTTGAGGAGGGTGTTGATTTGCTGAATGCGCGTCTGGCTGCTGGAAATCTCCGCTTGAGCACGCTCGGGGCGGGTCTGGGCGGTGATGATCAGGCTGTTGGCATCGGCCAGGGCTTTTTGCAGGTCGCTTTGCTGGGTGGAACGCTCGGTGAGCAATTGTTCCAGCTGCTGGATCGGTTCTTTGGCGAAGCGCTGTGCCACTGGCACCACGGTGCTGGCCTTGAGGCGGGTCAGTTCACGCTGGTTCTCGAGGGTCTGTTTGGGCGCATTGTTCAATTGCTGCTTGAGCGCGGTCAGTTTCTGCTCGTAATCACGCTTGTTGTTGAGCTGGCTCAGGGTGTTTTGCAGAACGGTTTGCAGGGCCTTCTGATCGGCTTCCGGCAATTTGCGGTCGGCGATCTTGTCCAGGTTCGCCTGCACGGCTTCGCTGGAGGGTGGTTCGGCCGCCTGCACCGCTTGCGATAAACCAAGGGTGCCGACAGAGAGACTCAAGCCCAAAAGGGCAATGGCGAAAATGGAGCGCAGGTTAGGCATAAAGACCGGTCAAGCAAGTGATAGTGGAAGCAGTTTAGAGGAAGAGTCCGGGACCCGGGCGACTTCCTTCGGGGAATCTGACGCCCACTTTGCCGATCTTGTTCCCGTCCATGACCGCCACGGTCCATATGGTGTTGTTCCATTCCACCTGGTCACCCACCACCGGCGCACCACCGACCTTCTGGGCAATGAAGTGGCCCAGAGACATGTCCGGATCGATGCCTTCGACCTTCAGGCCATAGAGGGCCGCAACCGCGGCCAGCTGGGCGTCTCCTTCGAGAACGAAGTCGCCGAAGAAGCGCAGATCGAGGCCTCGTTGTGGCGCCTGGCTGAAGAGTTTTCCGAGGGCCGGCAGGTTGTGTTCATGGCCGATGACACACAGCAGGTCATCGACTTCGAGCACCGTACTACCCGACGGATGGAGCAATTGTTGACCGCGAAACAGGGCGGCGATACGGGTGCCTTCGGGCATTTTCAGCTCGCGCAGGGGCGAGCCGATGCACCATTTTTCCGCGCCGAGGCGATAGACGAACAGTTCCCACTCGCTGGTGACGTGCACTTCCAGGGCCGAGCGGGAGATAGGGGCAGGCTCCGGGGGCACCGTCACCTTCAGCAGCTTGGCGACCCACGGCAGGCTCGTGCCCTGAACCAGCAGCGACACCAGCACGATAAAGAACGCGAGGTTGAAGTACAGCTGGGCGTTGGGCAGGCCGGCCATCAGCGGGAACACCGCCAGAATGATCGGGACCGCACCGCGCAGGCCGACCCAGGAAATGAACGCTTTCTCGCGACCATGGAAGGCTTTGAACGGCAGCAGGCCAACCAGCACCGACAGCGGCCGGGCAAACAGAATCATCCACAGTGCCAGCGCCAGTGCCGGCAAGGCGATAGGCAGCAGATCGTGAGGCGTCACCAGCAGCCCCAGCACCAGGAACATGCCGATCTGCGCCAGCCAGGCCATGCCGTCGAGCATGTGCAAAATACCGTGGCGGCTGCGCACTGGGCGGTTGCCGATTACCAGGCCGCAGATGTACACCGCCAGGAAGCCGCTGCCGTGCAGGGCGTTAGTCAGGGCAAAGACGACCAACCCGCCGGCAATGACCAGAATCGGATACAGGCCGGTGGCCAGGTTGATGCGATTGACCAGTTGCAGCATCAGCCAGCCTCCGCCCAGGCCAATGACGCCCCCGATACCGAACTCGCGCAGCAGGTGGGTCAGCAGGCTCCAGTGCAGGCCGGTCTGGCCGCTGGCGAGCATGTCGATCAGGGTGACGGTGAGGAACACCGCCATCGGGTCGTTACTGCCGGATTCGATTTCAAGGCTGGCGGTTACCCGTTCGTTCAGGCCTTTGCCACCCAATAGCGAGAACACCGCCGCGGCGTCGGTGGAGCCGACGATGGCGCCTATCAGCAGGCCCTGGATCAGGTTCAGGTTGAACAGCCAGGCGGCCGCCATGCCGGTCAGCCCGGTGGTAATCAGCACCCCGACCGTGGCCAGCGAGAGCGCCGGCCATAATGCCACGCGGAAACTCGACACCCGGGTGCGCAAGCCACCGTCGAGCAGGATCACCGCTAGCGCGAGGTTGCCCACCAGATAGGCCGTGGGGTAGTTATCAAAAAGAATGCCGGCGCCATCGACACCGGCCGCCATGCCGACGGCCAGGATGATCACCAGAATCGGGATGCCGAGACGGGACGAAAGTGAGCTCACCAGAATGCTCGCACCTACCAGCAACGCGCCGATCAAGAACAGGCTGTTGATGGTCGTCGCATTCAAAGGCAGTACTCCAGAAAGCTGAAAGGCGGGCGCAAACTGACCATGCAGTCTGCGTGCCAGCGATTCTAACCTGTTGAAATGTGATGCTGTCAAAAAGCTTTTTGCAGGCGATTCTTCACGCCGGGTGAAATCATTGTGGCGAGGGGGCTTGCCCCCGTTCGGCTGCGAAGCAGTCGTAAATCCGGCGATGCTTTTCAACGGTGTAGACATGGTGATCGGGATGGGGACCGCTACGCGGCCCAACGGGGGCAAGCCCCCTCGCCACAGGTATTGTGTTAGCGGTTAGAGGCTAAACCGCCGAACCAGGGTGTTCTGGTCCACCGCCAAACGTGACAGTTCGTAGCTCGTCGCACCTTGTGCGACGAAGTGCAGGAACCAGATCGGCCAATCACAGTCTTTAAAACTCGCGAGGAAGGTTGCCCGTCAGCAAAATCAAGGCTTTGCGCCTGTATAACCCTGGCATCCAGGGTGACTTTTCTTTATCGTACGCGCCCTTTGAAAAAGCCCGGAAAATCAAAATGTTGGAAGCATCCCTAAGCCAATTGGAACAACTGGTCAGCGACCTGGTGCAACAGAACCAGAACCTGAGCGCGGAACTGGCCCAGGCCAAAGATGAAAACGAAAGCCTGCAACTGAGCCTGATGGAATACGAAGAGAAACAAGGCACCACGGCAGCTCGCATCCAGGCCCTGGTTGAGCGTGTCAGCGCAGGTCCTGTCAGCGCATGAGTTACAACGCCGCAGGGGTAAAGGTCGTCTCGATCCTGGGAGAGGACTATTCGATCAAGGCTCCGGCCGGGGAAGAGCAGACCCTGCTGGACGCCGCATTGATGTTGAAGGCAGCCCTGGCCGAAACCAAGAGGAAGTACCCGACGCTGATCGGTGACCGACTGCTGGTGCTGGCGGCGATGAATCTGTGCTCCCGGCAGATCGAAATGCAGAAGCAGCACAAGCTCGAACTCGACCGTTACCAAGAGCAAGTCAGCGCCACGGTTGAAGTGATCTCCAAGACGATCAATCAGGCCTGATCGGTTTTGCGCACAACCAAAGAATAAATTGTCGGTTGGTTTGTATACAATCGGCACGGCTGTTGCAGTGTTTCAGCCTCTTATTCTTTGGGGGTGCTCCATGCAGTTCTGGCGACGCAGTATTCAATGGCAGTTGATCCTGAGTATGGGCAGCGCCTTGCTGGTCAGTATTCTGATCGTGGTGGGCATTTATACCCTGGTGGTCAATCGTCTCGCCCAGAGCTATCTGGTCGAGCAAGCCTTGCCGTCGAGCATCGAAGCGATGCGCAACGACATCGAGCGCATCCTCGTCCAACCCCTCACCGCCGCCAAGGACATCGCCAGCAACAGCATGGTGCGCAACTGGTTGGCAGAGGGTGAAGACGGTGCCCAGGCCAGCACCTTTACTGCCTATCTCGAAGGCATCCGCGCCGAGCACAGGGCCTTTACCGCGATTATTGTCGGCACGGCGTCCAACCATTACTTCACTGAAAAAGGCCTGGACCGGACCCTCAGCCGATCCAATCCGAAAGACGCCTGGTTCTACTCATTTCTCGACAGTAACCAGCCGCGCACCCTCAATATCGACAATGACACGGCGACCGGAGAATTGGCGCTTTTCATCGATTTCAAAGTCGAGCAGGCCGGTAAAGTCGTGGGTGTTGCCGGGCTTGGCCTGAGCATGAAAGAGCTGTCGGAGCTGATCCACAACTTCAGCTTCGGTGAGCGCGGCAAGGTCTATCTCGTGCGTTCCGACGGTTTGATCCAGGTCCATCCCGAGGCGCAATTCAGCGGCAAGCGCACGCTGGCTGAGCAGATTGGCGAGTCAGCGGCGCAAGCCGTCATTGGTCAAAAAACTGCCACAAACAGCAGCTTTACCCGCGACGGCGAAGACTTCCTCGCATTGAGCCTGCCATTGCGCGATCTCGGCTGGACCCTGGTGGCCGAAGTGCCGCAATCGCAGATCTACGCCGAAGCCCGCCGCGCTATGTGGATGAGCAGCGGCATCGGCCTGGCGGTGGCGATTGTGTGCCTGTTGCTGTTGGTGTTGCTGGCCCGTGGGCTGGTACGGCCGATTCGTCAGGTAACAGCCGCGCTGGTGGCCATCGGTAGCGGTGGTGGCGATTTGACTCACCGGTTAGATTCCAGCCGCGTCGATGAGCTGGGTGATCTGGCTCGCGGCTTCAATCGGTTCCTTGATAGCCAGCGCGACATGATCGGCGAAGTGCTGACCACCAGCGAACGCCTGCGCGCCGCGGTCGGGCAGGTGGCGCGAGTGGTGGACAACACCGCCGAACGCTCCGGCCGCCAACAGGAAATGACCGACATGGTCGCCACAGCGGTTCACGAAATGGGCCTGACCGTTCAGGACATCGCCCAAAACGCCGGCAATGCAGCGTTCGCATCGCAAACTGCGCGTGACGAAGCGATGCAGGCGCGGGAGGTCGTGGGTGGTTCGATCCGCCACATTGAGAGCATGTCCCGGGAAATCGGCGTCGCGGCCACGGCGGTGGGTGAACTGGCCCATCAAGTGGCGTCCATCGATCAGGTGCTGGCGGTGATTCGCGGGATTTCCGAGCAAACCAATTTGCTAGCGCTCAATGCGGCCATTGAAGCTGCACGGGCCGGGGGCATGGGGCGCGGGTTTGCCGTGGTCGCCGATGAAGTTCGGACCCTGGCACGACGTACTCAAGCCTCCACCGATGAAATCCAGCAGATGATCGGCAGCCTCAAGCAAGGCGCGGAAAACGCCGTGTCATCGATGCATTCCGGGCAAGCCGCGACGGGCACGGGTGTCGAGTCGAGCCAGCGTACCGGGGCTTCGTTGACCGCGATTACCGGGCAAGTGGAACGCATCAGCGACATGAATCATCAGGTGGCGACGGCGACGGAAGAGCAATCGGCGGTGACCGAGGAAATCAACCGGAACGTGCAGGGGATCTCCGACCTGGCGCGGGCGACGGCGGGGGAGGTCAGGGCTTGCCTGGATGATTGCCAGACGTTGCAGCGGTTGGCGGATGATCTGGCGCGGCAGATGGGTGGGTTCAAGTTGAAGTGATGTGTTGTTTGTTCTGACGCCATCGCGAGCAAGCTCGCTCCCACAGGGGTTGTGTGTTGTACACAAGATTTGTGGCCAAAAGGGATTCCTGTGGGAGCGAGCTTGCTCGCGATTGGATTTCAGCTACACCATGGATCCGGGATCAGAACCACTCATCCTGCATGCCCAGGCAAACATCATCCCGCGCCTCAAGAATCGCCAGCTCATGGTGGCACCCCGGCACTTCCCACGTCAGGAAGTACCGCGCCGCCTGCAGCTTGCCTTTATAGAAGCTCACATCCGCCGCATTACCCTTGGCCAATCCTTCTTCGGCGCGAATCGCCTGTTCCAGCCAGCGCCAGCCAATGACGGTGTGTCCGAACACTTTCAGGTACAGCGCCGAATTCGCCAGGCTGCTGTTGACCTTGCCCTGGGCCAGATCAGTCAGCAGGCCGATGGTCACGGTTTGCAGGCGCGCCACCAGTTTCTCCAGCGGCTCGCGTAGCGGCGTCAACGAATCAAACGCCTGTGCGCGCTCGCCAGTGTCGGCGATCAGGCGGATCAGTTGCTTGAGCCCCGCACCGCCGTTCTGCGCCAGTTTACGCCCCAGCAGGTCCAGCGACTGAATGCCGTGGGTGCCTTCGTGGATCGGGTTCAGGCGGTTGTCGCGGTAGTACTGTTCCACTGGGTATTCGCGGGTGTAGCCGTGGCCGCCGAGGATCTGGATTGCCAGTTCATTGGCCTTCAGGCAGAACTCCGACGGCCAGGATTTGACGATGGGTGTCAGCAGATCCAGCAGTTCATGGGCCTGTTTGCGTTCAGCTTCAGTCGCAAGCGTCGTGGTGTCATCGAACAGCCGCGCCGCGTACAGGCCGAGGTCGAACGAGCCTTCGACATAGGCTTTTTGTGTCAGCAGCATGCGCTTGACGTCAGCGTGCTGGATGATCGCCACCGGTGCGGTGTTCGGGTCCTTGCTGTCCGGCACGCGGCCTTGCGGGCGCTCGCGGGCATATTCCAGCGAGTACAGGTAGCCGGCGTAACCGAGCATCACCGCGCCCATGCCGACGCCGATGCGTGCCTCGTTCATCATCTGGAACATGTAGCTCAAGCCCTGGTGCGGCTTGCCCACCAGATAGCCGACGCACTCGCCGTTATCGCCGAAGTTCAGCGCGGTGGACGTGGTGCCGCGCCAGCCCATCTTGTGGAACAAACCGGCCAGCAACACATCGTTGCGCTTGCCGAGGCTGCCGTCGTCGTTGACCAGGAACTTGGGCACGATGAACAGCGATATGCCCTTCACCCCGGCCGGTGCGTCCGGCAGCTTGGCGAGCACCATGTGCACGATGTTTTCCGACAGCGGATGATCGCCACCGGAGATGAAGATCTTGTTGCCCTTGAGGCGATAAGTACCGTCGGGCGCCGGCTCTGCGCGGGTACGAATATCCGACAGCGACGAGCCCGCATGGGGTTCGGTCAGGGCCATGGTGCCGAAGAAACGGCCGTCGATCATCGGTTGCAGGAAGCGGCGCTTCTGCTCATCGGTGCCGAAGCTTTCGATCAGATTCGCCGCGCCCATGGTCAGGAACGGATAAGAGGTCGAAGCGGCGTTGGCCGACTGGAAGTGTGCGAAGCAGGCCTGCGAAAGCAGTGTAGGAAGCTGCATGCCTCCCGCCTCGAAACTGCGCGCGGCATTGAGGAAACCGGCTTCGAGGAAGGCATCCACCGCCGGTTTCACTTCCGGAATCAGAATCGCCTGGCCGTTTTCATAGCGCGGCTCGTTCTCGTCGCCCTTGCGGTTGTGCGGGGCGAAGAACTTCTCGGCGATACTGCGGGCGGTACCAATGGCCGCATCGAAGGTTTCGCGGTTGTGCTCGGCGAAACGCTCACGCTGGGTCAGGCCCTCGGCATCAAGGACTTCATACAGCTCGAAAGCCAGATTGCGGGAACTGAGCAACGTCTCGGACATGGCGGCCTACCTTTTATTGGAATGGGCCGAGTCTAAGACGGGGAATAGAGGCTGAACAGGATGATTGATGAGGGTGATGGTGGAGCCGCGCGGAAACTTAGCAAACACCACAAACCACTGTGGGAGCGAGCTTGCTCGCGATGAGGCCATTACAGTCAACATCTCTATCGACTGTTATGCCGCTATCGCGAGCAAGCTCGCTCCCACAGGGATTTTTGCTGAACCGGGCACCTGTTGCAGGTGCCCGGATTGTCGGTTTTAGCCGATGGTCATCAAACTGGCATTACCACCCGCCGCAGCCGTGTTAACGCTCAACGCCCGCTCGATCACCAGGCGTTCCAGTGCAATGTTGGTTTCACCTTGCGACAGACCCTGCACACCGACGATGGCGCCGGCACGCTTGGCAACCTGCTGGCACACCGCACGCAACTGGTCGGAATGGCCATGATGCACAACCGCATCAAACACCACTTCGTCCTTGTTCCAGTCGGAAACCAGCTTGATGCGCGCCTGAATATCCTTCGGCAGACGTGTGAACAAGGCTTTGCTCATGTCGGCTTCTGGCCATACCGCCGAACCACCGACAGCCAAGACCGCCGCCAGTTGGGTCAGCAGATCGCCTTCGACTTCCGCCAGGCAAAGTACGTGCTCACGTGGCAGGATCGCGTAGCTGTTGCGTTCGCCGGTCGGTCCGGCCAGGACGCGGGTGATGCCGCTTTGCGATTGTGCGGCGAACTGCACGCACAGGGTGCTCAGGTCGGCGAACTTGTGGCTGTCGGCCCAGGCTTTCAGGGCGGTCAGCGGCTTGCTCATGGCGTCGCGCAGACGAACGTCCGGTGCTGCGACGGCATCACCGCGAGCAAAGGATTGTTCGATCGCATCCGCAGGGCGGGTCGACAACAGGCGGTACAGGTACAGCGGGCCGCCGGCTTTCGGGCCAGTACCCGACAAGCCTTCGCCGCCGAACGGCTGCACGCCGACCACGGCACCGACGATGTTGCGGTTGACGTAGACGTTACCGGCGTTGACGTTGTCGATCACCTTGGCGATGGTCTCGTCGATGCGGGTGTGCACGCCCAGCGTCAGGCCGTAACCCGAAGCGTTGATCTGGCCGATCAGTTGATCGATGTCTTTGCGCTTGTAGCGAACCACGTGCAGCACCGGGCCGAAGATCTCCCGCTGCAACTCGTCGAAGCTTTCCAGTTCGATCAGCGTCGGCATCACGAAGGTGCCGCGTTTGACTTCTTCAGCGTCGGCGATGGCCACCTGGTACACGCTGCGACCTTTGTCGCGCATGGCCTGGATGTGCTTCTCGATGCCGGCCTTGGCTTCGGCGTCGATCACCGGGCCGATGTCCACGGACAGGCGCTCAGGGTTGCCGAGGCGGCTTTCGGCCATGGCACCTTTGAGCATTTCAATGACGCGATCAGCGGAGTCTTCCTGCAGGCACAAGACGCGCAGGGCCGAGCAACGCTGGCCGGCGCTGTCGAACGCCGAGGACACCACGTCGATCACGACTTGTTCGGTCAGTGCCGAAGAGTCGACGATCATCGCGTTCTGGCCACCGGTTTCGGCGATCAGCGGGATTGGACGGCCCTGGCTGTCCAGACGGCCGGCAATGTTGCGTTGCAGCAAGCGTGCGACTTCGGTGGAGCCGGTGAACATTACGCCTTTGACGCGTTCGTCGCCGACCAGGCCGGCACCGACGGTTTCACCGCGCCCCGGCAGCAATTGCAGCACGCCTTCCGGAATCCCTGCTTCGAGCAGCAGGCGCACGGCTTGAGCGGCAACCAGTGGCGTCTGTTCCGCGGGCTTGGCCAAAACCGGGTTACCGGCAGCAAGGGCTGCAGCCACTTGACCACTGAAGATCGCCAGCGGGAAGTTCCACGGGCTGATGCACACCACAGGACCCAGCGGGCGGTGAGCGTCATTGGTGAAATCGTTGCGTGCCTGCACTGCGTAATAACGCAGGAAGTCCACGGCTTCACGCACTTCGGCGATGGCGTTGGCGAAGGTCTTGCCGGCTTCGCGGGCCAGCAGGCCCATCAGCGGCTGGATCTCGGCTTCCATCAGATCGGCGGCGCGTTCCAGGATCGCAGCGCGTTCGGCGGGCGGCGTGGCCTGCCAGATCGGTGCAGCGTTCAGGGCGCACTGGATGGCGTTGTCGACGTCTTCGACGGTGGCTTCCTGCACATGGCCGACCACGTCACGCAGGTCGGACGGGTTCAGCACAGGGGCTGGAGCTTCGTTGCTGGAAGCGCAACCGAGCATCGGCGCGGCTTTCCAGTGGTTGTGCGCGGTAGCCAGCAGGGCGCAAGACAGCGACGCCAAACGATGTTCGTTGGCCATGTCGATGCCGCTGGAGTTGGCGCGCTCGGAGCCGTACAGATCACGCGGCAGCGGAATGCGCGGGTGCGGCAGACCGAAACCACCTTCCACGGTCGCCATTTGCTCGATGCTGGTCACCGGGTCGGCCACCAGTTCCTGGATCGAAATCGACTGGTCGGCGATGCGGTTGACGAACGAGGTGTTCGCGCCGTTTTCCAGCAGGCGACGCACCAGGTAGGCCAGCAGGGTTTCGTGGGTGCCGACCGGAGCGTACACGCGGCACGGACGGTTCAGCTTGCCTTCGGAAACTTTGCCTACAACCTGTTCGTACAGCGGTTCACCCATGCCGTGCAGGCACTGGAACTCGTACTGGCCCGGGTAATAGTTCTGACCGGCGATGTGATAAATGGCCGACAGGGTGTGGGCGTTGTGCGTGGCGAACTGCGGGTAGATGACTTCCGGTACCGACAGCAGCTTGCGGGCGCAAGCGATGTAGGACACGTCGGTGTACACCTTGCGGGTGTAGACCGGGTAGCCTTCCAGGCCTTCGACCTGGGCGCGCTTGATTTCGCTGTCCCAGTACGCGCCTTTCACAAGGCGGATCATCAGGCGATGACGGCTGCGACGAGCCAGGTCGATCACGTAGTCGATCACGTACGGGCAACGCTTCTGGTAAGCCTGGATCACGAAACCGATGCCGTTCCAGCCCGTCAGTTGCGGCTCGAAGCACAGGCGTTCGAGCAGATCCAGCGACAGCTCGAGGCGGTCGGCTTCTTCGGCATCGATGTTCAGGCCGATGTCGTATTGCTTGGCCAGCAGGGTCAGCGACAGCAGGCGTGGGTACAGCTCTTCCATCACACGCTCGTACTGGGCGCGGCTGTAGCGTGGGTGCAGGGCGGACAGCTTGATCGAGATACCCGGGCCTTCATAAATCCCGCGACCGTGGGAGGCTTTGCCGATCGAGTGGATGGCTTGTTCGTACGAGGCCAGGTACTTCTGCGCGTCGTGCTCGGTGAGTGCGGCTTCACCCAGCATGTCGTAGGAATAACGGAAGCCTTTGGCTTCGAATTTGCTCGCGTTGGCCAGGGCTTCGGCGATGGTTTCGCCGGTCACGAACTGCTCGCCCATCAGGCGCATGGCCATGTCGACGCCCTTGCGGATCATCGGCTCGCCGCTCTTGCCGATGATGCGGCTCAGGGACGATGTCAGGCCGGCTTCGTTGTGCGTGGACACCAGCTTGCCGGTCAGCAGCAAGCCCCAGGTGGCAGCGTTGACGAACAACGACGGGCTGTTGCCCAGGTGCGGTTGCCAGTTGCCGGTGCTGATCTTGTCGCGGATCAGGGCGTCGCGGGTGCCTTTGTCCGGGATGCGCAGCAGCGCTTCGGCCAGGCACATCAGCGCCACGCCTTCCTGAGACGACAGGGAGAATTCCTGCAGCAGGCCCTGAACGATGCCGGCGCGGCCGCCGGCGCTCTTCTGATTACGCAGTTTTTCCGCGATGGACGCGGCGAGTTTGTTGGTGGCTTCGGCCATCGGAGCCGGCAGGCGCGCCTGCTCGATCAGCATCGGCACCACTTCCGGCTCAGGGCGACGGTAGGCGGCGGTGATCGATGCGCGCAGTACCGATTGCGGCAGGATGCTTTCGGCGAATTCGAGGAAGCACTGATGCGCGTGATCGGTGTGGACCTCGCCTGCTTCGTCAACTTCCTTGCCGTTCAAACCATTGAGCTCGGACAGGGTTGCACCACCCTCGAGTTTTTCCAGGTAATTGAAGATTGCCTGCTTGATCAGCCAGTGCGGCGTGCGATCAATCGAGGTCGCGGCGGCCTTGAGGCGTTCGCGGGTCGGGTCGTCAAGTTTGACCCCAAGGGTGGTGGTAGCCATGTTTTTATCCTCATGTTTGCCACGACTGCGTGGCATCAGCTGACGGCAAGATTAGCCGTGAGACTGTTGAGGTGCAACCGGGTGCAACCCTTTTTTTGTCGGAATATTACGCAGCTCGTCAGGAAATAAATTCTGGTACGGCTGCGCTGCATTTGCTTGGTGCTTTTCCAGCGAGTTAACACTCGTTCTTGCTCCGAAAAGGAGCAAAAAACGATTTTTAACGTTTATTTCCGACTAGGTGCAACTTATTCCCAAGAAACTGGTTGCACCTTATTTGCTTTGTTGAATAGCATTCGCGCCCAAGGTGCAACCCGGACAAATCCGGGTGCTCCGGCTGATGGCTTTCCTGGGGAAACATCAGTCATAAATGCGCGGTAATCCGGATCGTCTGTCAAACGAATGCGTTTGCGAGTGGTTCACCAGCCGCCGCTACATAAAAACAAAGCCAGGGCGTAACTTAATGAGCGTAAGCAATCCAACCTTGATCACGTTCGTGATCTACATCGCAGCAATGGTGCTGATCGGCTTGATGGCCTATCGCTCCACCAACAACCTTTCCGATTACATCCTGGGCGGCCGTAGCCTGGGCAGCGTCGTGACCGCACTGTCCGCCGGTGCCTCCGACATGAGTGGCTGGTTGTTGATGGGCTTGCCCGGCGCGATCTACATGTCCGGTCTTTCCGAAAGCTGGATCGCCATCGGCCTGATCGTCGGCGCCTACCTGAACTGGCTGTTCGTCGCCGGCCGTCTGCGGGTGCAGACCGAGCACAACGGCGATGCACTGACCCTGCCGGACTACTTCTCCAGTCGTTTCGAGGACAAGAGCGGCCTGCTGCGGATCATCTCCGCGGTCGTGATCCTGGTGTTCTTCACCATCTACTGCGCTTCCGGCATCGTGGCTGGCGCCCGTCTGTTCGAAAGCACCTTCGGCATGTCCTACGAGACGGCGCTGTGGGCCGGTGCAGCGGCGACGATTGCCTACACCTTTGTCGGCGGATTCCTGGCCGTGAGCTGGACCGATACCGTGCAAGCCACCCTGATGATCTTCGCGTTGATCCTGACGCCGGTTATCGTGCTGCTGGCCACTGGCGGCGTCGACACCACTTTCCTGGCCATCGAAGCGCAAGATCCAAGCAACTTCGACATGCTCAAGGGCACCACTTTCATCGGCATCATCTCGCTGATGGGCTGGGGTCTGGGCTACTTCGGCCAGCCGCACATCCTGGCGCGTTTCATGGCTGCCGATTCGGTTAAATCGATCGCCAAG
Source organism: Pseudomonas sp. IT-196MI5 (assembly GCF_949767415.1). NCBI lineage: Bacteria > Pseudomonadati > Pseudomonadota > Gammaproteobacteria > Pseudomonadales > Pseudomonadaceae > Pseudomonas > Pseudomonas sp. IT-196MI5. Next base: position 244,383 of record NZ_CATKPZ010000044.1, on the reverse strand, counting down.
GCCCGCCGCATCTCCATGACCTGGATGATCCTGTGCCTGGGCGGCACCGTGGCAGTCGGCTTCTTCGGTATTGCCTACTTCTCGGCCAACCCGGCCGTGGCCATGCCAGTGAGTGAAAACCACGAGCGTGTGTTCATCGAACTGGCCAAAATCCTGTTCAACCCATGGATCGCCGGTATCCTGCTGTCGGCCATTCTGGCTGCCGTCATGAGCACCCTGAGCTGCCAGTTGCTGGTGTGCTCGAGCGCCCTGACCGAAGACTTCTACAAAACCTTCCTGCGTAAATCCGCTTCCCAGGTTGAACTGGTCTGGGTCGGCCGTGCCATGGTGCTGTTGGTTGCCCTGATCGCTATCGCGCTGGCATCCAACCCGGAAAACCGTGTACTGGGTCTGGTGAGCTACGCCTGGGCCGGTTTCGGTGCTGCATTCGGTCCAGTCGTACTGATCTCCGTGATCTGGAAAGACATGACCCGCAACGGCGCACTGGCCGGCATCCTGGTCGGCGCGATCACCGTGATCGTCTGGAAACACTACGAGCTGCTGGGCCTGTACGAAATCATCCCAGGCTTCATCTTCGCCAGCCTGGCGATCTACTTCGTCAGCAAAACGGGCACGCCGACTGCCGGCATGTTCCAGCGTTTTGCGGCTGCAGAGAGTGATTATCGTCTGAACAAGTGATGAGTGATGGGTTGAACTCTTCCCATCCCTGATAAAAGAACGGCTCGCAGCTATATGGTGCGGGCCGTTTTTTTTTGCAAGCCAGCTCCGAAAACAGGCATTGGCTCTCCAATATCCGTGGTCCTTTTCAGTTCTGGTCGTAAGACATTTCCTGATTTTCTCGGCCATCTTGAGTTTCATCTCTGTCCACGTACTTTGCGTTAGCCAGCTCATCGCGAGTCGGCTTATCGATCGTTAACAGTGGTGCGCTCTCATAACTGAGGCGCCGTAGAAAGGGAGAACAGCAATGGCCAAGGGGTACTTCATTCGCGAAGGTGACGAGACCACTTGCGGTGGCAAAGTTCTGGAGTGCGATACTCATATCATGATGTTTGGCTTCGCCCATGCGCGCGACGGTGACCCGGTTTCCTGCGGCAAAGACAATAAAATTTACGTGATCGCTGGCGGTGTTTCCTACTTCAAAAGCAATGGCAGGATGGTAGCGGGATCGCTGGATAGTTTCAGTAGTTGTCCTTGCAAAGCCGGGCTGATCCCATCGCAGGACACGGCGGGCTACCAGTCCGAGCGCAGTGCTGCACCTCACGCCACGCGAACCGCCACTGCGCAAGTCGAACCCGCAACTGCGAGAGCTCCGGTAACTTCGAGATCATCCAGCTTCGCGCCGACGCCAGCTCCTCCCATGCTGGTGCGTAACAACAGCGCAGAGTTAGTAGAGCCGGGCTTTTACATCGTTCCGAAGAGCACCTCCCGCGAACAGCTTGAGGCCTCGCTGTTCACCCTGCGCGACCCGGCGGTGATGGGCAAATTCAAATTGCTCAATCCCAATCTGCGCGCCGTTAAAGCCGGTACGATGATCGTGCTGAGCGACCCCAATAACTACCAGTGCACCCGTGAAGAAGCGCTGCTTATGGATGTGGCAGCCAGGACCAATCAGGTGCTTGAAACGCTTAGCCCGGAAGAAGCGGATTTCATGGTGCAACACCGGGATGCCATCCAGACTATCTTGGGCTACGGTTCTGGCGCCATTGGCGTCGGTGCAAGCATTTTCAAGAATAATCTGGATAACGTTGGCGATGCCTTGCGTGAAATGGAAACGCTGCATCAGCGTTCATTCCTGCGCGATGGACATCTGAACTCACCAACATTTCTAGCCGAACGCCAAAAGCTGCTGGCGCAACTCGATAGTCACCTGACAAGCCTGACACGCAAAGGCATCGGTTTCCCACACCACCCCAATTTGAACCGTGCAATGTTCCTCTCTCCTCCCAGTCTGGTTCACCGCTGGACGGAAGCCGGCGGCGTTGGGCAGATGCCGGGGTATGCGACTCATCTTGAGGGCGTGGCCAAGGCTTCCAAGTACATCAAGTACGGTGGCTGGGTCGGTACTGCTGTCGGTGGAGGGGCGTCGGCCATGAAGGTTCAGGATGTGTGCACGGCGGGCAATGTCGAGGCCTGCAAGCGAGTTAAATTCACTGAGGCAGGGAGCTTTGCTGGCGGGATTGGGGGCGGCGCATTGACTGGCGGTTTGACTGCTCCCTTAGTGGGTGGACTCTGTGTGGCATTAACTGTACCTACTGCCGGAGTTGCGCCATTGGCATGTAGCATTTTGGTCGTTGGAATTAGTTCTTATGCAGGAGGAGAATTTGGTGGCGCACTCGGCGAAATGGTTGGAGAGCAAATTTACGAGGCGGTGAAGTGACTACAGCTAAACTAATCATCGGCGGTTTGGGTGGCGTGGTAATTATCTGCCAATTCATCTGCATTGGAATAGCGTTGTATCTGAGCTATGCGAAAGGTGACTTGATGTCGTCGCACTTCAAAAATAGTTCGTCTCTACTGACTTTCGGAATATATAGACGTACAAGCCTCTATGGAAGGTTAAAGTTGGTAGGAAGCATTTCTAGCATTCTTGCATTTCCAGGGTTCTTCCTTAAACGAGGTCTAGCCAATGCCGAGGACATAGACAGCTTCCCCATCCCACTTAAACGACAACTTGTAATGTTGCAATGGGGTTTTATTTGGCTTGTGGTTGCAATGGTATTGCTTGTCGCAATAGGAAAGTCAGGGATACTCAAGTAACTCAAGATAATGGGCCCCCAACTTGGTTGGTGTGCCCATTTTTCACTCCATCCCCCTACCCGCTACTTGGGCTTGGAGGACGACTTACGGATTAACGCTGTCCTTCAATGACTTGCCCGGCTTGAACAGGTGGATCGTGCATAAATGAAGTCTAGAGTGAAGAAATGCAAGAAATGTGGAGTGCTGGATAGAGACGGCTTGTCGCTAATAGAAGGTGAGTGCTGTCTTTCGTGTCGATTAAAAAAATACGAGATGGGAAACTTTAATATTTTGAAGGAAGCACCACTCCGGTTGAAAGTTCTACTTGGTGGGGCTTCGTTGATTTTTATAACGCTTTCAATTTATGCAATATATTATCAGCATCTCCTATTGCCTGGAGGCGCTCGCGGTCAACCATTTCTGGTAGAGTTTTCAGGGCTTGGAGTGCTGATGCCGGTGTTTTCATTAACGATGTTTTCAATAAGCTTTTTGTCGTTAATTATTTCCAATTGTCATCGGCATTCTAGCGACCATACTTATAAAAAGGTAATAAGGTACAGCTTTCACGCTGGTTGGATTTTGTACTTGATTTCTATATTCTTTTTTCGGAAATAACCAGGCACCTAACAGTTGGCAATTGACAAGCGCATCGTAAGTCGGTCGATAAGGTTCTCCCTTTGCGCCATTCAGCCTCAAATTAATTTGATAAATTGTAGCTGTTACGGCTTTTTCGGGTGAGGTCCTAGGACGTTTCCTTCAAACCCTAGCGGTTTTCATGAACTGGTGCGACCTGAGTTCCGTCGATAGTCTTCGGTGGCCGCTGACAACTCAGTGGTGGGGTGTAGGAACCCGTTAAGACCATGAGACACGCTTGGCATCGACACCTGATTTGCGGCCTCTAACGTGCGCCCGTAAGATCTGTTGCGGCGGCTGTGCGCGGGCACGTTTCGGCGTGGTCGAGTTCTCTGGTCTCGATATTCCTACCCCGCGTATGGCTGCCACCCAAGCCTGTAGGAAGGCCGATGGTAGCCCCACTTCTACCAGAGGTTAAAAAATGAAAACAATTCACCCCGATCCGCCCTACGAAAAACCAGCGCCCCATCCCGACAACCGCTTCATGGCATTGACCAGCAACTGCACCGATATGCCTACGCTGTTCGTCGATACCCACGCGCCACTCGACATCCTCACCGACGCCGCCAACTACAGAATCCGCGCAGTCACCCAAGTGCTTGAGAACCTGTCGATGCGCGGTTCGATCGAGTGCGAGTCGTTCATCCTCAGCGATTTTGCCTTGCTCTGCGCCATTACGTTGCGTGATGGCTGTGATGTGCTGAATGTGGTTGGGCGGCGGTTGCGGGCGCGGCCTTCGACGAGAGCGTAGGCGTCGCCCATGAATTGAATGCCTTCATGTAAAAAACGGCTCGCAGCTCGATAGTGCGGGCCTTTTTTTGGCAGCCCAGGACCGAAAACAGGTATTAGTCATCCAGTTTTCGTGGTCCTTTTCAGTGCAGCTCGTAAGACATTTCCTGATTTTCTCGGCCATCTTGAGTTTCCTCTCTGTCCACGTACTTTGCGTTAGCCAGCTCATCGCGAGTCGGCTTATCGATCGTTAACAGTGGTGCGCTCTCATAACTGAGGCGCCGTAGAAAGGGAGAACAGCAATGGCCAAGGGGTACTTCATTCGCGAAGGTGACGAGACCACTTGCGGTGGCAAAGTTCTGGAGTGCGATACTCATATCATGATGTTTGGCTTCGCCCATGCGCGCGACGGTGACCCGGTTTCCTGCGGCAAAGACAATAAAATTTACGTGATCGCTGGCGGTGTTTCCTACTTCAAAAGCAATGGCAGGATGGTAGCGGGATCGCTGGATAGTTTCAGTAGTTGTCCTTGCAAAGCCGGGCTGATCCCATCGCAGGACACGGCGGGCTACCAGTCCGAGCGCAGTGCTGCACCTCACGCCACGCGAACCGCCACTGCGCAGGTTGCGCCCGCCGCTACCAGCGCTCCAGTAACGTCGCGATCAACCAGCTTCGCGCCGACGCCAGCTCCTCCCATGCCGGTGCGTGACAACGGCACGGAGGCGGTAGAGCCAGGCTTTTTCATCGTCCCGAAGAGCACCACCCGCGAACAACTCGAGGCCTCGCTGTTCACCCTGCGCGACCCGGAGGTGATGGGCAAATTCAAGTTGCTCAATCCCAACCCGGGCGACATTAAAGCCGGCTCGATGATCGTGCTGAGCGACCCCAATAACTACCAATGCACCCGTGAAGAAGCCCTGCTCATGGATGTGGCAGCCAGGACCAATCAGGTGCTTGAAACGCTTACTCCGGAGGAGGCGGATTTCATGGTGGAACACCGGGATGCCATTCAGACGATCTTGGGCTTCGGTTCTGGCGCTATTGGCGTCGGCGCGAGCATTTTCAAGAATAATCTGGATAACGTCAGCGAAACCCTGAAAAAAATCGAAGCGTTACATCAGCATTCATTCCTGCGCGATGGCCACCTGAGCTCACCGGCGTTTCTGGCAGAGCGGCAAAAGCTGCTCGCTCAACTCGATATCCACCTGACCAGCCTGACTCGCAAAGGTATCGGTTTCCCCGATCACCCCAATTTGAATCGTGCAATGTTCCTTTCTCCTCCCAGCCTGGTTCACCGCTGGACTGAAGCCGGCGGCGTAGGGCAGATGCCAGGATACGCAACTCATCTTGAGGGTGTGGCCAAGGCTTCCAAGTACCTTAAGTACGGTGGCTGGGTCGGCACGGCCATTGGTGGGGGGGAGTCAGCAATGAAGGTGCAGGATGTGTGTGCAGGGGGAAATGCTGAAGCCTGCGAGCGAATCAGGTTTACTGAGTCGGGGAGTTTTGTTGTTGGTATCGGCGGTGGCATGGGTGCTGGCTGGATGTTAAGTGCCCCGGTCGTCGGTGCACTCTGCATTGGATTAGGGGTGCCTACAGGCGGGATAGGGACGTTGGCATGCAGTATCGTCGTGGTTGGCGCTGGCGCTTACATAGGTGGCGAAGTGGGTGGTAAGTTGGGCGAAATGGCTGGCGAAGTGATTTATGAGGCGACGAAATGACTACCGCAGGACTTGTTGTTGGTAGCTTGAGTTGCTTCGTGGCCGTTGGTCTTTTCATTTGCATCACACTTGCTCTTTACTTGGGGTATACCCAAGGCGATCAGATGTCTAAGTATTTCAAAAATAGCACTTCAAGTATGACTAGTGCTACGCAAAGACACTCAGGTCCTTACGGTAAACTACAACTAGTTGGAGGAGTGTCTTTTGTCGTGACATTTCCTCGGTTTTTTTTGAAGCATGGAATTCTCAATGCTGAAGATGTTAAAAGCTTCCCCTTGCACCTCAGGCGAAAACTTGTAGCACTACAATGGGGCTTTATAGGGGTTTTCATCTCTATGGTGCTATTAGCCTGTATAGGGTGGTCAGGAGTACTTGATTAACTAACAAATGGGCACGCAGCCCTCCGGATAGCGTGCCCATTCCACCCACCGCAGGCGCGGGATCCCTGATATGTAGGCTTGTAGTGGCAGGAGCTGGCTCTTTGGCTAAAGGATTTGCCCTCGGCAAGACGGGTGAAAAAACAGGCGAATTAATCTACGAGACGCTGAAATGAGCGTGAGCTTCGCGCAAAAGTTATTTCTGTGCATCAGCATTACTGGTTTTGGCGGGCTTCTAGTTTTCCTGGGTGTTGCTTTGCATTTGGCTTGCGCAAAAATGGATGTAGTGCTGGATCATTTGAAAAACTGCCCGGCTATTATGGTCCGGGCTCCTTTCAAGAGCGGCGGAGCGTGGGGCAGGCTGTTCGTACTTGGTGCAGTAATGGGCGTGATGACTATGCCAAATTTTTATCTCCGTGATGGCGGGGCCGATGCGAAAGATCTGGAAGGCTTTCCTGGAGGACTTAGGAGAAAACTAATAGTTTTGCACTGGGGCGGGGTTGCTTGTATTGCTCTATTGCTTGCGCTTTTTGCAGTTAACGCGCTTGGCTACATCCAGTAATGCCCGGGTTAAGTTGCAAGAGGATTTATGGTGGATTGAGGTCGCTGCGAATTTTCTGGGCAAGGTCCTAGGACGTTTCCTTCAAGACGTAGCGGCTTTCATGAACTGGTGCCACGAGGGGGCCGCCGATAGTCTTTGCCAGCCACTGACAACTCAGTGGTGGGGTGTAGGAACCTCTCAAGACCGTTAGAGCTACATTGGCGTCACAGCCTGGTTTGCGGCCGTTTGCATGCGGCCGTAAGATCAGTTGCGGCGGCTATGCGCGGGCACGCTTCGGCGTGGTCGAGTTTTGCTCTAAGGGTCTCGATATTCCTACCCCGTGCATAGCTGCCACCCTAGCCCGTAGGAAGGCTGATGGCAGGTCCATTTCCTCCTTAGAGCGTTAAAAATGAAATTCATACATCCCGACCCACCCTACGAAAAACCAATCCCCCACCCCGACAGCCGCTTCATGGCATTGACCAGCAACTGCACCGACATGCCCACCCTGTTCGTCGACACCCACGCGCCACTCGACATCCTCAGCGACGCCGCCAACTACAGAATCCGTGCAGTCACCCAAGTGCTGGAGAACCTGTCGATGCGCGGTTCGATCGAGTGCGAGTCGTTCATCCTCAGCGATTTTGCCTTGCTCTGCGCAATCACGTTGCGTGATGGCTGTGATGTGCTGGATGTGGTTGGGCGGCGGTTGCGGGCGCGTCCTGCAGCGGCGGCGTAGGCGTCGCCACAAGATCAAAAGATCACGGGCTTCATCTTCGCCAGCCTGGCGATCTATATCGTCAGCAAATTGGGTGCGTTGTCTGCCGGCTTGCTGCAGCGATTCGCCGCGGCGGAAAAGGACTTCATGCTGAACAAATTAGGCTTTCAGCGAGGCTTTTAGCTTCCTGATTGAAGAAGACAGCCCGCATCCGACGGATACGGGCCGTTTTTTACTGGGGATCAGTCAAGATCGGCATCGGGCTGATTCAGAAAGATCAGCACGCCCAGTATTGCCATGTAGAACCTGAAGGCTGCGTCCTGACCATTCCAGATGTCGGATTGCCACATCAGAAACCACTCGCCGCCAACAACCATGAAGCCGAAAAACCACACGAAAAACCCAGTCGTCAAACCCGCTACGGCCCACTTTCTGGCCCGTCTGAACTCCTGCCCACCGGCTGCCCGTGAGCGCCAGAGCTGTAGTGCGCCGTAGCCAAGCAGTCCACAGGTAATGGCTTCGCCAAGGATGATCAACCAGTAGGCCCCGTGCCACACCCAAGGCAGATCAATTGCGCGATACCGGGCGGCGTTGTCAGGGAAGGTGGTGTCCATGCTCAGCACGTGCCGGACGAAGTTGAAGTTGGAACCGTAGTCGGTGATGTTGTTGAACACGGTCATGAAGGCGAATGCGGCGAGCGCCAGGGTCATTGCAATCTTTGCGTAGCGAATGGTCATTGGTGCGTCCTTTGCTTTTTTCGACAAAGAACGCTATCACGCCGGTTTGCAGGTTCGGGAATCTTCCTGTTGTGAGGCGTTTCTGAATTTGTCGAGTGATGGTGCATGCTTGTTGCCGCTATGAATGCTCGAAGTGTCCGCTTGGCTGCCAACCCCTGACTTGCCGGCCGGTAAAAGGTAAACTCCCCGGCCTTCGCAGGAGCAGCCATGAATTATCGTCACGCCTTCCATGCCGGCAATCACGCCGATGTGTTCAAACACCTGACCTTGACCCGCCTCATCGCCCTGATGTCGCGCAAGGAGCAGCCGTTTGCCTATCTCGACACCCACGCAGGCATCGGTCTGTATGACCTTCAGGGTGATCAGGCCAACCGTACCGGTGAGTACCTGGAAGGCATTGCGCGTTTGTGGGATCAGCCGGATCTGCCGATCCTGACCGCTGATTACATGCAAGTGCTGCACGAGATGAACCCGGATGGCCAGTTGCGCTATTACCCGGGGTCGCCGGAGTTGGCGCGACGCCTGACACGTGCGCAGGACCGTGTGTTGCTCAATGAGAAACACCCGGAAGACGGCGTGCTGCTCAAGGACAACATGGCCGGTGATCGCCGGGTCAAGGTGCATCTGGGCGAAGGCTGGCATGTGTCGCGGGCCTTGCTGCCGGTGCCGGAGAAGCGTGCGGTGATGTTGATCGATCCGCCGTTCGAGAAGCTCGACGAGATGCAGCGCTGTGCCGCGTCGTTGAAAGAAGCGATTGGCCGGATGCGCCAGACCGTGGCGGCGATCTGGTACCCGGTGAAGGATCAGCGTGCGCTACGCCGCTTCTACCAGGACCTGGCTGGTACCGGTGCGCCGAAGTTGTTGCGGGTGGAGTTGCTGGTGCATCCGCTGGATACGCCGAACAGCCTGAACGGTTCGGGGCTGGCGATTGCCAATCCGCCATGGGGGCTGGAGGAAGAGTTGCGTGAGTTGCTGCCGTGGTTGTCCGAGAAGCTTGGGCAGACCCAGGGTGGGTGGCGGATGGATTGGTTGATTGCCGAGAGTTGATCTGTAGGAGCGAGCTCGCTCGCGATGTTCGTGAACGTTAACGCGTAAAACCAGGTGCCCAGCGGCGCCCTTTGGTTTTTCGCGAGCAAGCTCGCTCCTACAGTGGTTAGATCGGGCAGGTCACGCCGGTACCGCCAATCCCGCAATAGCCTTCCGGATTTTTCGCCAGGTACTGCTGGTGATAAGCCTCGGCAAAGTAGACGGTCGGGGCCTGGTCGATTTCGGTGCTGATTTCACCGAGACCGGCCTTGGACAGCTCGGCCTGGTAGGTTTCCTTGCTCTTGAGCGCCGCGTCCAGTTGTTCCTGGCTAGTGGCGTAGATCACCGAACGGTACTGGGTGCCGATGTCATTGCCCTGGCGCATGCCCTGCGTCGGGTTGTGCAGTTCCCAGAACATCGCCAGCAGTTCTTCGTAGCTGACCCTGGCCTTGTCATACACCACCAGCACCACTTCGGCGTGGCCGGTCAGGCCCGAGCAGACTTCTTCGTAGGTCGGGTTCGGCGTGAAACCGCCGGCGTAGCCGACCACGGTGCTGACCACGCCTTCACGTTGCCAGAAGCGGCGTTCCGCGCCCCAGAAGCAGCCGAGGCCGAAGATCGCGAAGTCGACGTCTTCGAAGAACGGGCCGAGCAAGGGGGTGTCTTTAAACACAAAGTGCTTTTCAGGCAGGGTCATCGCGGTTTCGCGGCCGGGCAGAGCTTGTTCTTTAGTCGGGAGCACGTTTTTGTTCACCAGGATTTCCGAGCGCAGAACCATGATCAGTCCTCTCAGTCAGGTTGGGTTGTATATAAACAGACCGTCAGTGTGCCCAATACCATTCAGATAATCACTAGCCAGGTGGGAGGTTCCATGTTGCAGGGCAACCCTGCAACTTCAGGCTGGTGGGTATTCACTCCGGCAGTTCATACAGGTAAATCTTCTGCGCCTCCATCTGATACCCCGCATCCGCCAGCTCGCTGGTGGACGCCTTGACCTGCAACGCGCCTTCGATCCAGTACGGCTGATACAGCTCGTCGAGCTTCACGCCGACTTCGCTTTTGACGTGCACGATCTGGTTCGACGGCGGTGGCGGCACATGGATGCAGGCGCCGAAATACGGCACCAGCAGGAACTCCGTGGTACGGCCTTCCTCGCTCACTTCCAGCGGCACGATGTAGCCCGGCAGGCGAATGTTCTGGCCGTCGAGGGTCTTGACCACCGGTGCGTTGGGCATGTCCTGTTTGGCGGCTGGCGCCGACTCTGCCGAGAGCGTGCTGCTCATTTGCGACAGATCATGCAGCGGCGTCATGTTCGGCACTTCTTTCGGTGCGTCGGGCGGAATCATCTCCGACCAGGTCAGGTCTTTTGGCTGGGCCGCCCATAGGGGCAGGGCGACCAGCATCAACAGCGCAAGTACGGCGCGGGGCATTTTCAACGTCCTCATAAACGGATCGACAGGCCATCGGCCAGGGATTGGCGATAGGCGCGCCAGGCCGGCACGCTGCCCATCAGCAGCGCGGCGATCAGGATGCCAGCGAGCAGCGTCCATTCATACTCGCTCGGCCAGGACAGCGGCAGGAACAGGCCGTAGTTGGCTTGCACATATCCCTGGGCCGCCGCGATGCACACATACAGCATCGCCACGCCGGCGATCACGCCCGACAGCGCCAGGGCAAAGGCTTCGAGCACCAACAGCGTTGCGATGTGCCATGGCCGAGCACCCACCGAGCGCAGGATCGCCATTTCCCGGCGGCGTTCGTTGAGGCTGGTGAGAATGGCCGTGAGCATGCCGATCAACCCGGTCAGCACCACAAACAGCGAGATCACGAACAAGGCTTTTTCCGCAGTGCCCATCAGGCTCCACAGCTCTTGCAGCGCCACGCCCGGCAGGATCGCCAGCATCGGCTCACCGCGGAACTCGTTGATTTCCCGTTGCAGGGTAAAAGTCGAAATCTTGTTGTTGAGACCGAGCATGAACGCGGTGATCGCTTGCGGCGTGAGGTCCATGTTGCGCGCCTGATCGGCCGTGATGCGACCCTCGCCCCGGGCCGGCACGCCGTTATGCCAGTCGACGTGAATCGCCTCCATGCCGCCAAGGCTGATGTGCAGCGTGCGGTCTACCGGGGTGCCGGTGCGCTTGAGAATGCCGACCACGGTGAATGGCTTGTCGTCATGCTTGACCAGGCTGATCGCCGCCACACCGTGGGCCAGCACCAGTTTGTCGCCGAGTTTGTAGTGCAGTGCCTGGGCCACTTCGGCACCGAGCACCACTTCGAACGGGTCGGTTGCAAACGCCCGGCCATCGGCCAGTTCCAGGTGTTGCTGGCGGCCGTACTGGTAATGCTCGAAGTAGGCTTCGGTGGTGCCCATCACCCGGTAGCCGCGATGGGAATCGCCGAGGGACATCGGGATTGCCCACTTCACTTTCGGGTTGCTGGCGAAGTGTTCGAAGCTGTCCCAGCGGATGTTGTTGGTGGCGTTGCCGATTCGGAACACCGAATACAGCAACAGGTTCACCGAGCCGGAGCGGGCGCCGACGATCAGGTCGGTGCCGCTGATGGTGCTGGCGAAACTGGCCTTGGCTTCGGTGCGCACACGCTCCACCGCCAGCAACAGGCACACCGACAAGGCGATGGCGAACGCGGTGAGGATCGCGGTGAAGCGGCGGTTAGCCAGGCTGGCCATGGCTAGACGGAACAAGTACATCTCAGACCTCGGACGGGGTAGCGGCGCGATTGAGTTCGGCCAGCGACAGGTTGTGGTCGAACAGTGGCGCCAGGCTCTGATCGTGGCTGACGAACAACAGGCTCGCCCCGGCTTCGCGGCACTCGGCGAACAACAGGCGAATGAAGTTCTCGCGGGCATCGTAGTCGAGGGCCGAGGTTGGCTCGTCGGCGATCACCAGTTCCGGTTGCCCGATCAGTGCGCGGGCGGCGGCGACCCGTTGCTGCTGGCCGATGGACAACGCATCGGCGCGGCGACCGAGGATGTTTGCATCCTTCAACCCCAGGTGGGCAAGCAGCGTCGCGGCCGCTTTGTCGACGCTGCCATGACGTTGTTTCGCCCGTTCGGCGCGCAGTTTCGAGAAGTGGCAGGGCAGTTCGACGTTTTCGCGCACCGACAGAAACGGCAGCAGGTTGAACTGCTGGAAGATGTAGCCGGTGTGATCGACGCGGAAGTGGTCGCGGGCACCGGCCGAGAGTTGTGTCAGTTCCCGGCCGAGCAGGCGGATACTGCCGCGATCAGGTTTTTGCACGCCGCCGAGCAAACCGAGCAGGGTGGTCTTGCCGCTACCGCTGGGGCCTTTGAGGAACAGGGTTTCCCCGCGCTCCAGGCGAAACGCCGGAATGTCCAGCAGTGGCGGGTGACCGGGCCAACTGAAGCCTAGGTCGGACAGTTCGATGAGTGCTTGGGTCATGGCACCGATTTCATAAGTGTGGGAACTGGTCTGGATTTCACTTTCAACACAACCCCTTGTGGGAGCGAGCTTGCTCGCGATAGCGGTCTTACAGTCACATTGATATTGAATGTGCTGGCCTCATCGCGAGCAAGCTCGCTCCCACAGGGATCATCAGTGGATTCAGAACTTCAGGCTGGCAGCCTTGGCCGTCACATCAACCCCTTGCTGCCCACTCGGACCGATCAGTTGTACCTGAATTGTCCGGGTCGCCGGGAATGTGTTGAAAATGTTCGCCAGGTCCAGGGTCTTCAGCGCGCCCGGTGTGGCGCAGGTGAATTGATAATGGGCGTGGATTTCGCTGTGGTCGTGGTGGTGCTCGTCCTTGGCGTCCTTGGCGTCCTCATCGTGATCATCGTTGGCATCGGGCTGGTCGCCGAACAGCGGGCTTTCCAGTTCCTGGTTTTCCACCACGCAACCGGCGGCTTTTGGCAGGTTGAACAAGCCCAGTGGTTGCTCAAGCCGGGCGCGGACAGCGGCAACTTTGGCCTTGTCTGCATCGCTGGTGGCGATGTGCTCGAAACCCACCAGGTTCATGGCCGGGCTTTCCAGTTCCAGCTCCAGGGTCTGCCCGTCCAGCCCGGCGTTCAGGCGTCCAACGCCATGTTCGTGGGCACTCAGGCTGCCATGCTCATGATCGTGTTCGTCGGCGGCATGGGCGACAGCCAGCGGCAACATGGCAAACGGCAGGGCGAGAAGCAGACGACGCATGGCGAGTCTCCGAAAAGTAAAATGAAGAAAATGTTATGTGATCTTATAACGTAAGTGCGCAGAGTTTGACTGCCTGCTTGGCGTTGCACAAGTCCCATGGGAGCATGCCGGGAGGAAAAGTGCGGGAGCAGACCTATGTTGCGAATTCGCGGAAGCATCGGCGACTGGCCGGTGGATCTGACCCTGGAGATGGACGACGCGGACTGGGCGCGACTGGGAGCGCAGTTGCAGGTGGAAAAATCCGAGGTCAGCGCGCCAGCGGCGAAACCGCTGAATCAGGATGAGGCGCTGTGGCAGATCGCCAGGGATTTGCTGCGCAAGGCCGGGCAGCTCAGCGGACCGGATCTGCTCGATCAGCTGGAAGGATTGACCGGCAGCGCGGCGGCGGGCAAACGCCTGCTGGTGCGCCTGCGCCATAGTTCGGACGTGAAAGTGGAAAGCGGTACCGATACGCCGCTCTATCGCTGGTTGTTGTAGGCGCGAGCTTGCTCGCGAAAAGCGTCAGGGCACTTCGGCCATGCAGGCAGCCCTCGTCATCATTGACGACCATCGCGAGCAATCGAGCGTCGACCGGCTGCTCCTACGGGTTTGTGATCAGTAGAGGGCGGCAAACAATTTGCGGCGGTACGCGCTGACCAGCGGGTGGTCATTGCCCAGCAACTCGAACACCTGCAGCAAGGTCTTGTGCGGCAAGCCTTCGCTGTAGCTGCGGTTGCGGATGAACAACTTGAGCAATGCGTCCAGCGCGGCGTCGTACTGCTGACGGGCCAGTTGCTGGATCGACAGTTGATAGACCGCCTCATCGTCCAGCGGGTCTTTCGCCAGTCGGGCCTTCAGGTCGGCGGCATCCGGCAAGTCCTTGGCCAAACCGAGAAACTTGATCTGTGCCTTGGCGCCGGCCAGCGCAGCCTTGTGCTCGTCGCTCTTGACTGCATCCAGCACGGTTTGCGCTTCGCCCAGCTCACCGCGCTCGGTCAGGCAGCGGGCGTACAGGATCAGTGCCTTGGCGTTGGTGTTGTCTTCACCCAGGATCACCTTGAGCAGCGCTTCGGCATCGGCAAAGCGGCTGTCGTCGAACAGCGCCTGGGCCTGTTCGAACGGATCGGCGGCGGCCGGTGGCGGCATTTGCACATGGGGTTCGAGCAGGGCGCGGACGGCGGATTCGGGCTGGGCACCGGCAAAGCCGTCGACAGGCTGGCCGTCCTTGAACAGCACCACGGTTGGCAGGCTGCGGATGCCGAAGCGGGCGACGATGTCTTGCTCGAGGTCACAGTTGACCTTGGCCAGCAGCAATTCACCCTGATAGCTCTCGGCAATGCTCTGCAACATCGGCATCAGCACTTTGCAAGGCGCGCACCATTCGGCCCAGAAATCCACCAGCACCGGCTTGTGGAAAGAGTTCTCGATCACCGACTGGTCGAAATCGGCAGTCGTGGCGTCGAAGATGTACGGCGTTTGCTGACTCATGGGGGATCTCTTGGAAGCGTGAATATGCTCACTATAAGGGCTGGCGTAAAAGATCGCAGCCTTCGGCAGCTCCTACATTGGCCGTGTAAATATTCAATCCTGTAGGAGCTGCCGAAGGCTGCGATCTTTTTGCGGTTTCAAGCGCGTTGCGCATGGTACAGGCTCACATGCCGAAACTCGTGGGGTTCGGCCAGGTCCGGCAGGGTCATGGCTTCAAGCATTTCGATGCGCCGGTACAACGGATGGCGAAAATCCCGCACTCGGGAGTCCGCCACCAGCGCCTCTCGGCCGCGGCTTAGGAACTGGTCGAGCAGCGGCAGGTTGGCCCGGTCGTACAGTACATCCGCCACCAGAATCAGATCGAAACGATCGGCCTCGGCGAAAAAATCCGTCGAGTAATCAAGCTGTACGTCATTGAGCTCGGCATTGGCCCGGCACGCGGCAATCGCCAGCGGGTCGAGGTCGCAGGCCAGCACTTCCAGCGCGCCGGCCTTGGCCGCGGCAATCCCTGCCACCCCGGAACCGGCACCGAAATCCAGTACCCGCTTGCCTTCGACCCAATGCGGGTTTGCGGCCAGATAACGGGCCACGGCCAAGCCGCTGGCCCAGCAGAAACTCCAGTACGGCGGCTCATGCAGAATGCGCCGGGTTTCTTCCGGGCTGAAAGCGCGGTCCATGTTATCGCCGTCGATCAGCCACAGTTTCAAATCGGTTCCGGGTAAATCACAGTCCACCAATTGCGCGTCACCGAGCAGATCCCCCAAGGCCATTTGCAGGTCGAGCGGTGCACTCATGGGGCTTTGACGAATTGCAGTTGGCCCAGGGCCTGGGTGGTCGGCTGGGTGATCAGCTGCGACGGCAAGTGCAGGATCAACTGCCCGGACTGGCTGGCGCGGCCTCGCAGTTCAACGCGGGCGCCGACCGGAAAGGCATCCGGGTTGAAGCGCAGGTGAAACGGCAACACCTGGTTGTTGCCGATCAGGCTGGAACTGGCGAGCAATTGTTGCGGACGGTCTTTGTCGTCGATCACCAACAGCGCCAGCTCGACCTCGGCGCCGGCCGGCACACCTTGCAACGTGCCACTCAATTCGCGCTGATATGCGGGCAGCGGGCCAAGTTCGGCGGCCTCCCGGGCTTTCTTCTGCGCTTGCTGCGGCGCCGGGCCCGGCGTTGGCGGCTGGGGCTTGGGTGCATCACTGCCGCAAGCCACCAGCAGGCTGAAAACACTGAGCAAAATGAGCGGACGTAACGACATTGGTGGCTCCATAAAGCTGAATTCCATGGATCAAGTGATCATCCCGTCTGTATACCGCAAACCCTATGGCTTGTCTTGCCACGGGGATGCGCTACCATGGCCCTCCCTTTTTTTGTTGCCTGCCACCATGCACTGTCCCTTCTGCGGTGCCAACGACACCAAGGTCATCGACTCGCGTCTGGTCGCCGAGGGCGAACAGGTGCGCCGCCGGCGTGAATGCCTGGCCTGCGGCGAGCGTTTCACGACGTTCGAGACGGCTGAACTGGTGTTGCCGCGCCTGATTAAAACCGACGGCAGTCGCCAGCCGTTCGACGAAGAAAAACTCCGCGCCGGCATGCAACGTGCGCTGGAAAAGCGCCCGGTGAGCGTCGAACGCCTCGAATCGTCGCTGGTGCACATCAAACACAAACTGCGCGCCACCGGCGAACGCGAGGTCAAATCCCTCGTGGTCGGCGAGCTGGTGATGGCCGAGTTGCAGAAACTCGACGAAGTCGCCTACATCCGCTTCGCTTCGGTATATCGTCGCTTCCAGGACCTCAATGAGTTCCGCGAAGAGATCGATCGCCTGGCCCGTGAACCGGTGAAAGAATGAACACGCCCGCAGAACTTGCCATCCTCGATGCCCACTACATGGCCCGTGCCCTGGAACTGGCGCGCAAGGGCCATTACACGACGCACCCCAATCCGCGGGTCGGCTGCGTGATCGTGCAAGGTGGGCAGATTGTCGGCGAGGGCTGGCACGAGCGCGCCGGTGAACCTCATGCCGAAGTCCACGCCCTGCGCGCGGCCGGTGAGTTGGCCCGTGGCGCTACTGCCTATGTCACGCTTGAGCCTTGCAGCCATCACGGCCGTACGCCGCCGTGTGCCGATGCGCTGGTGAATGCCGGTGTGGCGCGGGTGGTCGCGGCGATGCAGGACCCGAATCCGGAGGTCGCCGGTCGCGGTCTGCAGCGCCTGGCCCAGGCGGGTATCACCACCGAAAGTGGTGTGCTGGAGGGTGAAGCGCGAAAACTCAATCAAGGTTTCCTCAAGCGCATGGAACATGGCTTGCCGTTCGTGCGGGTCAAATTGGCCATGAGCCTGGACGGGCGCACGGCGATGGAAAGTGGCGAAAGCCAGTGGATCACTGGCCCGGCGGCGCGCTCGGCCGTTCAGCGTCTGCGCGCGCAAGCCAGTGTGGTACTGACCGGCGCCGATACAGTGCTGGCGGACAACGCGCGGTTGACCGTGCGCGCCGATGAGTTGGGGCTTGATGCCGAGCAAACCGCACTGGCCATGAGCCGTCCACCGCTGCGGGTGCTGGTCGACGGTCGCCTGCGGGTGCCGCTGGATGCACCGTTCTTCAAGGCTGGCCCGGCACTGGTCGCTACCTGTGTCGCGGTGGAAGAACAGTACGCCACCGGCCCGGAGTGCCTGATCGTGCCGGGCTATGACGGCCAGGTCGATCTGCATCAGTTGCTGGTCGAACTCGCCGCCCGTGGGGCCAATGAAGTGTTGGTCGAGGCTGGTCCGCGTCTGGCAGGCGCGTTTGCCCAGCTCGGTCTTGTGGACGAGTTCCAGATTTTCATCGCCGGCAAGTTTTTGGGTTCCTCGGCGCGGCCGCTGCTGGACTGGCCGCTCGCGCAAATGAAGGATGCGCCGGAACTCAAAATCACCGAAATTCGTGCAGTT
Source organism: Pseudomonas sp. IT-196MI5 (assembly GCF_949767415.1). Classification (NCBI taxonomy): domain Bacteria; kingdom Pseudomonadati; phylum Pseudomonadota; class Gammaproteobacteria; order Pseudomonadales; family Pseudomonadaceae; genus Pseudomonas; species Pseudomonas sp. IT-196MI5. Next base: position 226,606 of record NZ_CATKPZ010000044.1, on the reverse strand, counting down.
GGCGATGACTGGCGAGTCACTGCCATTCCCTTGCCAGCAGCAAGCGTATAATTTGCGGCCATCGCGCAAGCGCGGGCCTTGTTCTCGAGGAGAACCTCATGTTTACCGGCATCATCGAATCCATCGGCAGTATTCGTGCATTGACCCCAAAGGGCGGTGATGTGCGGGTTCACGTCGAAACCGGCAAGCTCGACCTGAGCGACGTCAAACTGGGTGACAGCATCGCGGTCAACGGCGTGTGCCTGACTGCCGTTGAGTTGCCGGGCAACGGCTTCGCAGCCGATGTCAGTCGCGAAACCCTCGACTGCACCGCCATGAACGACCTGAAGAGCGGCAGCCCGGTCAACCTGGAAAAAGCCCTGACCCCGACCACTCGCCTCGGCGGGCATCTGGTCAGCGGTCACGTCGATGGCGTGGGCGAAGTGGTTGCCCGTACCGAAAACGCGCGCGCCGTGGAATTTCGCATCCGTGCGCCGAAAGAACTTGCCAAGTACATCGCCCACAAAGGCTCGATCACCGTCGACGGCACCAGCCTCACCGTGAACGCAGTCGATGGCGCCGAGTTCCTGCTGACCATCATTCCGCACACCCTGAGCGAAACCATCATGGCGTCGTACCAGCCGGGTCGTCGGGTGAATCTGGAAGTGGATTTGCTGGCCCGTTACCTGGAGCGCCTGCTGCTGGGCGACAAGGCCGCAGAGTCGACTGCCGGCAGCACCATTACCGAAAGCTTTCTGGCCCAAAACGGCTACCTCAAATCCTGAGCTCTAATTTCGAAAGAAGGGGGGTGCCTTGTGGCGCTCAATAGCATCGAAGAACTGGTTGAAGACATCCGCCAAGGCAAGATGGTCATCCTCATGGATGACGAAGATCGCGAGAACGAAGGCGACCTGATCATGGCCGCCGAGTGCTGCAAGCCCGAGCACATCAACTTCATGGCCAAGCACGCCCGTGGCCTGATCTGCATGCCGATGAGCCGCGAGCGTTGCGAGCTGCTCAAGCTGCCGTTGATGGCGCCGCGCAACGGTTCCGGTTTCGGCACCAAGTTCACCGTATCGATCGAAGCGGCCACCGGCGTGACCACCGGCATTTCCGCCGCCGACCGTGCGCGCACCGTGCAGGCTGCTGCCGCCCGTGATGCCAAGGCTGAAGACATCGTCAGCCCGGGTCACATCTTCCCGCTGATGGCCCAGGCCGGCGGTACGCTGGCCCGCGCCGGCCACACCGAAGCCGCCTGCGACCTGGCGCGCATGGCCGGTTTCGAGCCGAGCGGGGTGATCTGCGAAGTGATGAACGACGACGGCACCATGTCCCGTCGCGCCGAGCTGGAAGCGTTTGCCGCCGAACACGACATCAAGATCGGCACCATCGCCGACCTGATTCACTACCGGATGATCCACGAACGTACCGTTCAGCGGATTGCCGAGCAGCCACTGGACAGCGAACTGGGCCAATTCAACCTGGTGACCTACCGTGATTCCGTGGAGGGCGACGTGCACATGGCACTGACCCTGGGCAACGTGTGTGCCGAAGAACCGACCCTGGTTCGGGTGCACAACATGGACCCGCTGCGTGACCTGCTGATGGTCAAGCAGCCGGGCCGCTGGAGCCTGCGCGCCGCCATGGCTGCGGTTGCCGAGGCTGGCAGTGGTGTGGTGCTGTTGCTGGGTCACCCGCTCGATGGCGACGTGTTGCTGGCGCACATCCGCGAAACCGCCGACCACGCCGCCGTGAAAAAACCGACCACCTATAGCATTGTCGGTGCCGGTTCGCAGATCCTGCGTGACCTGGGCGTACGCAAAATGCGCCTGATGTCGGCGCCGATGAAATTTAATGCGATATCCGGTTTCGATCTGGAAGTTGTAGAATACGTGCCCTCCGAATAATGACCGGTTGTTGCCGGCCCTGAATTCGCGGTTCAAATATCACCGAGGGATGCGTACGAGACGCGTCCCGGCTCTTTAAGAGATCTATCGAATGACCCTGAAGACCATCGAAGGTACCTTCATCGCCCCTAAAGGCCGCTACGCTTTGGTAGTGGGCCGTTTCAACAGCTTCGTCGTTGAAAGCCTGGTCAGCGGTGCAGTTGATGCCCTGGTTCGCCACGGCGTGAGCGAAAGCGACATCACCATCATCCGCGCACCTGGCGCCTTCGAAATTCCGCTGGTTGCGCAGAAAGTCGCCCAGAAAGGCGAGTTCGCGGCAATCATCGCCCTGGGCGCGGTCATTCGTGGCGGCACTCCGCACTTCGAATACGTGGCTGGCGAATGCACCAAGGGCCTGGCCCAGGTGTCCATGGAGTTCGGCGTTCCGGTCGCATTCGGCGTGCTGACCGTTGACTCCATCGAGCAAGCCATCGAACGTTCCGGCACCAAGGCCGGTAATAAAGGTGCTGAAGCTGCCCTTTCCGCTCTGGAAATGGTCAGCCTGCTGGCGCAGTTGGAGGCCAAGTGATTAGCGACGAAAGCGATCGTTTCAACCCGCGCGATCCAAAGCCTGCGGATGCCGGCAAGCCATCGAAAAGCGTCAAGCGTCGCGAAGCCCGTCAGCTCGCGACCCAGGCGCTGTACCAATGGCACATGGCCAAGCAGTCGCTGAACGAGATCGAAGCGCAGTTCCGGGTCGATAACGATTTCAGCGATGTCGACGGCGCGTATTTCCGCGAAATCCTGCACGGGGTTCCGCAGTTCAAGAGCGAAATCGACACCGCGCTCACGCCATGCCTGGACTTGACCATCGAAGAGCTGGACCCGGTTGAGCTGGCGGTTCTGCGTCTGTCCACCTGGGAACTGCTCAAGCGCGTCGACGTGCCGTACCGCGTTGTGATCAACGAGGGGATCGAACTGGCCAAGGTCTTTGGTTCCACCGACGGCCACAAGTTCGTCAACGGTGTGCTCGACAAGCTGGCCCCGCGTCTGCGTGAAGCTGAAGTGAAGGCGTTCAAGCGCTGATTGGCGCTTGGAATGTCGACGCGAAGCCATGGGCGAGTTTGAGCTGATCCGCAATTTCTTCGCCGCCGCGCCTTGTGCGCAGGGCGGCGAAGGCGTTGCCCTCGGGATTGGCGATGACTGCGCCTTGCTGACTGTTCCCCCAGGGGAACAGATGGCGATCTCTACCGATACGTTGGTGGCCGGCGTGCACTTCGCCGATCCCTGCGATCCGTTTCTGCTCGGTCAGCGCTCGCTGGCCGTGGCCGTCAGTGACCTGGCTGCCATGGGCGCCACCCCTGTTGCCTTTACCCTTGCCCTGACCTTGCCGACGGTGACTGCCGATTGGCTGCAGGCCTATGCCCGTGGTTTGAACACCATGGCGCAAAGCTGCGGTGTGGCGTTGGTGGGTGGCGATACCACCCGTGGGCCGTTAAGCATGACCATGACCGTGATCGGGCGCGTGCCGGCCGGTCTGGCGCTGACCCGCAGCGGCGCGCAACCGGGCGATCTGCTGTGTGTCGGCGGCGACCTGGGCAATGCTGCGGGTGCCCTGCCATTGGTGCTCGGCCAGCGCACGGCCCCAGCGAGCATCGCCGAGCCATTGCTGGCGCATTACTGGTCGCCGCAACCTCAGCTCGGTTTGGGTCAGGCGCTACGTGGCAAGGCCACCTCGGCAATGGATATCTCTGACGGCCTGCTCGCTGATTGCGGGCATATCGCGCTGGCTTCGAAGGTCAGTATCGAAGTCGAACGGGATCGTTTACCGCTGTCGCAGAGCTTGGTCGAATTTCTCGGTCAATCGGACGCACAAGTTGCGGCCCTGAGCGGCGGCGACGATTACGTCCTGGCCTTCACCTTACCGTCCGTCGAGTTGCCGCTATTGCTGGCCGATGGTTGGCCGATCCATGTGATTGGGCGGGTGGTAACGGGGCAGGGCGTGACGCTGCTGGACGCCGATGGCAAAGACATCACCCCGCAAACCCGGGGTTATCAACATTTTCGGGAGTCACCGTGACAGATCATCCCAATCAGGTCCCGGCGGAAAACGTACCGCCGTCGGTCTGGCGTAATCCATGGCATTTTTTGGCGTTCGGCTTCGGCTCGGGCACCTTGCCTAAGGCGCCTGGCACTTGGGGGTCGTTGGTTGCGCTGCCTTTTATCCCGTTGTGGCAAATGCTGCCCGACTGGGGTTATTGGCTGATGCTGGGCATCACCATGTTGTTCGGCTTCTGGCTGTGCGGCAAAGTGGCCGACGATTTACGGGTACACGACCATGAAGGCATCGTCTGGGACGAAATGGTCGGGATGTGGATCACCCTGTGGCTGGTGCCGGAAGGTTGGCAATGGTTGCTCGTGGGTTTCTTGATGTTCCGCTTCTTCGACATCCTCAAGCCGTGGCCGATTCGCTGGATAGACCGGCATGTACATGGCGGCGTCGGCATCATGCTCGATGATGTCCTGGCCGGGGTGTTCGCCTGGCTGGCGATGCAGGGACTGGTGTGGTTTTTCGCCTGACCGGGAGGGACGCCGCCGCCACCCTGTGGGAGTGTCTTGCGGGCGAATATCAAACTTTTTGATAGTTATCGCCGATAATTCAGCCTAAGCGTCGCTCGGAACCTGCTGTTACAATGCCGGCTCTGCGAATCTTCAGACTCTTTAGATCAGGAGCACACCGGTGCCTGTCGTTTTTGTCGCCGCTTCCAAGCTGCCAACGCCTTTTGCGCAATTCACCATGCACGGCTTTCTCGATGAAGCCACCGGCCGCGAGCACGTTGTGCTGAGCCTGGGTGAATTCGCCGACGGTGCCCCGGTACTCGGCCGGCTGCACTCCGAATGCCTGACGGGCGATGCCTTGTTCAGCCAGCGTTGCGACTGCGGCTCGCAACTGGAGGCCGCCTTGCAGGCCATCGCCCGTGAAGGTCGCGGCGTTTTGCTCTACCTGCGTCAGGAAGGCCGGGGCATTGGCCTGCTGAACAAGATCCGCGCCTATGAGCTGCAGGACGGTGGTGCCGACACCGTCGAAGCCAACGAGCGTCTGGGCTTTGCCGCCGATCAGCGTGACTACGCCATGTGCCTGCCGATGCTGGAGCACCTGGGCGTGAAGTCATTGCGTCTGATGACCAACAACCCGCGCAAGGTCAAAGCCCTGACCGACATGGGTATCGTGGTCGCCGAGCGCGTGCCGCTGCACACCGGCCACAACCCGCATAACCGACTCTACCTGGCAACCAAGGCCAGCAAGCTCGATCACATGATGGGCAATGAGCATCAGGGCGAGGTAGACCGGGCGTGACTCGCGCTCAGGTTCGGCGGCGACTGTCCGTCAACTGGTGGCAGTACCTGGCGCTGGCCTTGTTGCCGCTGTTTGTGATCAACGCGGTGTTCGGCCAGGGCGACGCCATCCTGCCTGTGCTGGCGATGCCGTTGTTCATCGCCGGAGTCGCCTCGATGTTTGTCAGCCTGAGGTTCTTCGGCGCCTACAAACACGCGCTGATCGCCACCCAGAAAGCCCTCGATACACCGGATGAGCCTGCTGCCTGGATCAGTCTGGCGGCCAAGCGGCGTACGGCATTCCTTGCCGCCGGCCTGCCGGCCTGGATCGCTGCCCTGGCGGTGTTCGTCGGTCTTGAAGCGGTGCCGCTGATGCTGCTGGTGCTGTCGACCGCCGTGCTGTTCTACCTCTACCGTATTCCGCGTCAACTCGGTTGATGCGTGCGGTCTGGCTGGCGGTGTCGCTGCTGGCCGCCAGCAGCACGGCCATTGCAGTCGAACGGGTTGTCAGTCTGGCACCGTCGCTTTCGGAGATTGTCGTAGAACTGGGTTCCGCCGACCTTCTGGTCGGTGTGCTGGACGCCGGTGAGCGACCTGGCGAACTCAAGCACCTGCCCTCCGTTGGCCGCTATGGCCAGTTGGACATGGAACGCCTGCTCAGCCTGAGACCTGACCTGTTGCTGCTATGGCCTGGTAGTGTCGGCCCGGCCCAGCGTGACCAGCTCAAGCGCCTGAATATTCCCACCTTCGTCGCCGAACCCCACAGCCTGGACCAGCTCACCGCACAGATCGAGGCCATTGCCGCTCAGCTTGGACGGCCTGAACGCGGAACTTCATTGGCCAGGGATTTACGCCGGCGGCTGGATGAGTTGCGCCAGCGCTATCGACGGGACAAGCCTTTACGCGTGTTCTATCAGGTCTGGGATCGGCCGCTGTACACCGTTGGCGGCGAGCAGATCATCAGCGATGCGCTGGAAGTCTGCGGTGCCCAAAACGTGTTTGCCGACCTGCAACTGCCAGCACCGCAGGTCAGTGTGGAAGCCGTGTTGCAGCGTAATCCCGAGGTGATTCTGGCCAGCGATCAGGCGCAACTCGATGCGTGGAAAGCCTGGCCGCAGGTGGCGGCCGTGGCACAAGGACAGTTGGGATTGGTGACGGACAAAGGCCTGGAGCGACCGAGTGGGCAGATGGTTGAGGCAACTGCAAAGCTGTGCCAGTTGATCGCGCCAGACCTCTGAGACCGAGGTGCCTTCATCGCGAGCAAGCTCGCTCCCACAAAGTTTCTGTTTTGATCACAAATCTGTAATCCAACCGCAAAACCTGTGGGAGCGAGCTTGCTCGCGATGAGGCCATTCCATGCGCCGAAAACTTCAGATCAGATCTCCGGCGTCCAGGTCACCCCGAACATCCACGCCCGACCTTCCTCGCGATACCCGTACTGACTATCCTGGTAGCTGTACAACGCCCGGCTGTACCCCTTGCCCAGCAGGTTATCGACCTTCAGCTCCAGACTGATTTCACGGTTGAGCGCCCAACTGCTGCGCAGTCCCAACAAGGCATAGCCGCCGAGCGGCTGTTGATTGTTCAGGTCGTCATAGCTGCTGCTGACCGCCTGCCAACTGGCGCCGAGACCCAGGCGATCGAACTGTCGGTCCAGATCCCAGCTCAACGTGCGCCGCGCGCGACGGGCCAGGGTATGGCCAGTGTCGCGATCCCTCGGGTCGATGATCGCCACGCCAAGGTTGCTCTGCCAGCCGAACCATTCCTGCTTCAATGCCGCTTCAAAGCCGTTGATTCGCGCCGAGGCGACGTTCTCCGGGCGCAAGTTGCTGCCGAAAATGATTGCGTCTTCAAGGTCGGTGCGATACAGCGACGCTTCCAGGCGACTGCTCTCGGTCAATTGACTGCGCCATTGCAGTTCATAGCTTTTCGACGTCTCCGGTTTCAGGTCCGGGTTGCTGAAGTCCGGGTAATACAGATCGTTGAGCGTCGGTGCGCGGAAGCCTTCGCTGTAGGTCAGCAGTACTTCGTTGTCCGGGTTCAGTGGCAGAGTGAGGGTGCCGCTCCAGGTGTTCTGGCTGCCAAATTGCTGGTTGTCGTCATGACGCAGGCCCAACTCCGTGGAGAAGCTATCAGCCTGGTAGCGGTGCTGGATGTACGCTGCTTGGTTCCAGCGACTGTCCTCATCGAACGCGGTGCTGCTGTTGATGCGGTCTTCATACCAGTCACCTCCGAGCAGCAAACTGTTGCGCTCGTTGAGCGTCAGGTCGTTCTGCCAGTTCACCGAATCGCGGTAGGTGTTGAACACGCTGCGCTCATCGCTGAGCTTGTCCAGGGTCTTCTCGCGGTTTTCGCTGTGGCCGAACTCGATGCGGGTTTTCCACAAATCATTGATGCGCGCGTCTATGTAACTGCTGACACTGCTCACATCGAATTCGTTGTAGGGCTGCTGTTGGACCGACTCGAACGTATTCATGTCGAAGCGCCCGAACGGGTTGTCGAACTCGCTCTTGCCGCGGTTATCCAGCAGGTTGGCACCGACTTCGATGTCATCGGTCAGCGCATGGCTGAGGCTCAGGCTGACGGATTTGTTGCGGTATTCGTCATGGTCGCCGTCGCTGGGATACGACTCGTGGGTACGATTGATCCCGGCGGTTTCGTCGAGGCTGGCGCCGAGGTTGAAGCGGGTGTTTGCATCGCCACCGGACAAACCGAGGCTGCGCTCCCAGGTCTGGTTACTGCCAAAACCCATGTGCAGTCGAGGTTGCAGGCCCTGTTCGCCACTACGACGGGTGAAGATCTGGATCACCCCGCCAATCGCATCGCTGCCATAAATCACCGAGCGGGAGCCGCGCAGCACTTCCACGCGCTCGACCTGCTCGATGTTGATGTGTTGCAGGTTGCTGTCCCCGGAGGTTGAACTGCCGATGCGCTGGCCGTCCACCAGCACCAGGCTCTGGGCCGACTGGGTGCCGCGAATGTAAACCCCCGGCAAGCTGCCGCGCCCGCCGGTTTGCACGACTTGCACGCCCGGTACGTGACGCAGCAGGTCGGTGACGCTATTGGGTTGCAGGCGATCGATGTCTTCGCGGGTAAAGACGCTGTTGGCGGCGCTGCTGTCGTTGCGTGCCTCGACCTGGCGGTTGGCGCTGATCAGCACGTCGGGCAGCTTCAGGGCTTGATCGCGTTCGAAGGTGTCGGCCAGCAGTTGACCGGCCGGCAGCAGGGTCAGCGTCAGGGCGAAGGGGGAGAGTTTCATGGGTAGTCCGTTGGTGCTTTGAGGCGAATACAATTTTGATAGGCGCTGAAAACCACTGTGGGAGCGAGCTTGCTCGCGATAGCGGTGCATCAGTCAGCATCTGAGTTGACTGACAGGCCGCTATCGCGAGCAAGCTCGCTCCCACAGGGTTTTTGCGTTTAGATGTTCAGCAGTTGCAGGCGCTCGCGGATCGAAGCCTCGATCCCGGCTTCATCCAACCCGCACTCGGCCAGCATTTGCGCAGGCTTGGCGTGTTCGACGTAGATGTCGGGCAAGCCCAGGTGCAGCATCGACTTGAGGATGTTTTCGCGGGCGAGGAATTCGCTGACCGCGCCACCGGCGCCGCCCATGATTGCGTTTTCTTCGACGGTCACCAGCAGTTCATGGCTGCCGGCGATTTCGCGGACCAGCGCTTCATCCAGCGGTTTGACGAAGCGCATGTCGACCACGGTCGCGTCCAGCGTCTCGGCGACTTTCAGGGCCTCGGCCAGTTGCACGCCGAACACCAGCAGGGCGACTTTGCTGCCCTGGCGGCGGACTACGCCCTTGCCGATCTCGATTGGTTCGAGGTCTTTCTCGATGGTCGCGTTCGGGCCATTACCGCGTGGATAACGCACAGCCGCCGGGCCTTCATACAGGTGACCGGTGGTGAGCATTTTGCGCAGCTCGTTTTCATCGCTCGGGGTCATCACCAGCATGCCGGGGATGCAGCGCAGGTACGAAAGGTCGAAACTGCCGGCGTGGGTCGGACCGTCTTCGCCCACCAGGCCTGCGCGGTCGATGGCGAACAGTACGTCGAGGTTCTGCACGGCGACGTCGTGCACCAACTGGTCGTAGCCGCGCTGCAGGAAGGTCGAATAAATGGCTACCACGGGTTTGGCGCCCTCGCAGGCCATGCCGGCCGCGAAGGTGACGGCGTGCTGCTCGGCAATGGCCACGTCGAAGTAGCGCTGCGGGAATCGTTCGCTGAAGGCGACCAGATCCGAGCCTTCCTTCATCGCCGGGGTAATCCCGACCAGGCGCGGATCGGCAGCCGCCATGTCGCACAGCCATTCACCGAACACACCGGAATATTTCGGTCCGCTGGCCTTTTTCGGCGCAACGGCCGGGGCGTCCAGCGGTTCGAGTTTGGTGATGGCGTGGTAACCGATCGGGTCGACTTCCGCCGGGGCGAAGCCTTTGCCTTTCTTGGTGACGACGTGCAAGAACTGCGGACCTTTCAGATCGCGCATGTTGCGTAGCGTGGCGATCAGGGTCGGCAGGTCATGGCCATCGATCGGGCCGATGTAGTTCCAGCCCAGCTCTTCGAACAGCGTGCCGGGAACCAGCATGCCTTTGGCATATTCTTCGGTGCGACGGGCGATTTCCCAGGCCCCGGGCAGGCGCGACAGCACTTTCTTGCTGCCTTCGCGCATGCTCGCGTAGGTGCGGCTGGAAAGGATCTTCGCCAGATAGTTCGACAAGCCACCGACGTTACGTGAGATCGACATGTCGTTGTCGTTGAGGATCACCAGCATGTTGGCGTCCACTTCCGGCGCATGGTTCAGCGCCTCGAACGCCATGCCCGCAGTCAACGCGCCGTCGCCGATCACCGCGATGGCCTTGCGCTCGCTGTTTTGCAAGCGGGCGGCAATCGCCATGCCCAGCGCGGCACTGATCGAGGTGCTGGAGTGGCCGACGCCAAAGGTGTCGTATTCGCTCTCGGAGCGGCGCGGGAACGCGGCAACGCCGTCCTTCTGGCGCAGGGTGGCCATGCGCTCGCGACGACCGGTGAGGATCTTGTGCGGATAAGCCTGATGACCCACGTCCCACACCAGACGGTCGTCCGGGGTGTCGAAGACGTAATGCAGCGCGATGGTCAGCTCGATCACGCCCAGCCCGGCACCGAAATGCCCACCGGTCTGGCCGACCGAGTAGAGCAATTCCAGGCGCAACTCATCGGCCAGGGTTTCCAGCTCGGCTTCGCCTAACCGGCGCAGGCCGTCCGGCGTTTTCGCGCGGTCGAGCAGGGGCGTGGTTGGGCGTTTGCGGGGAATCTCATGAAACGTCGTGGGCATCAGGCGAATCGTTATAGGTATAAAAGATGCGGCAGTTTACCTGATGCATCGGTCCCTGCCCACGCGTTGGTTTTTTTTGGCGGATTCGCTGTCAGCTGCGGCGATCGACGATATACCGGGCCAGATCGCGCAACGGCTCGGCCGCCGCGTCAAACGGTCGCAGTGCGTGCAGGGCCTGGTCGCGCAGCTCCAGGGCGTAGGCCTTGGCGGCGTCGAGGCCGAGCAGGGCCGGGTAGGTCGGTTTGTCCCGGGCAATGTCGGCGCCCTGGCGTTTGCCGAGGGTTTCGGTATCGCTTTCGACGTCGAGAATGTCGTCCTGCACCTGGAATGCCAGGCCGATGGCCTGTGCATAAGTCTGCAGGGACTTGAGTTCGTCTTTCTCGGCACGGCCGCTGGCCAGGGCACCGAGCTTGACGCTGGCCTCAATCAACGCACCGGTCTTGTGCCGGTGCATGTACTCCAGGGCTTTCTGGTCGAGCTTCAGGCCGACCGAACCGAGGTCGATGGCCTGACCGCCGACCATGCCCGCCGGGCCTGCCGCCAGTGCCAGGGCGCTGACCATTTGCAGGCGGATTTCAGCATCCGGGGCGCTCAGGCGCGGATCGAGCAGGGCGCTGAAGGCCAGGCTCTGCAAACCGTCACCGGCGAGGATCGCGCAGGCTTCATCGAATTTCTTGTGGGTAGTGGGCTGGCCGCGACGCAGATCGTCATCGTCCATGGCCGGCAAGTCGTCATGCACCAGCGAATAGGCGTGGATCAACTCCACCGCGCAGGCTGCGCCGTTGGCTTGCTCGGCCTTGCCGCCCAACGCTTCGCACGCGGCGTAGGCCAACAGTGGACGCACGCGTTTGCCGCCATTCATCACGCTGTAGCGCATGGCTTCATACAGCCGCGCCAGCTCAGGGCTCGGCGCGATGAACAGAGTTTCCAGAGCCGCATTGACGCGGGCCTGGCTGGTGGCGGAGTACGCTGCAATCATTCTGGCTGATCCGCGTCGAAGGGTTCCTCGGCCAACTCGCCATCACGCTCGAGCAGCACTTGAACCTTTTGCTCGGCCTGGGCCAGCGCCGCCTGGCAATCGCGGGTCAGACCGATGCCTTGCTCGAAAGCGGCCAGCGACTCCTCCAGCGACAATTCGCCATTCTCCAGACGCTCCACCAGCGTTTGCAGGTCGGCGAGGGATTGTTCGAAATCCAGTGCAGCTTTTTTGCGGGCCATGGCGGCGATTTCCGGTTGACGTTAAACCGGCGCGACACTAGCAGATAGGGGGTTCATGGGCAAATGAAGGGGGATTCGAAAGCCTTGGTTGTGAGCGCGACAGTTACGTGTGGCGAGGGGGCTTGCCCCCGTCGGGTTGCGCAGCAACCCCCAAAATCAGCCACCGAGTTTTGTGAGGCGTATCGCATTCGTCGGATTTGCGACTGCTGCGCAGCCGAACGGCTCTGGTGTGCCTGCCAGAGTCGCGCCTGCCCAACTGATTGTGACCGCGCGACAACGCGCCATGCAGGCGGTCAACACCGAGCTGATTGAGTTGCACTGGCAGGTTGGGGCCTACATCAGTCGCAAAATTGAAGCAGCGGAGTGGGGTGATGGAGTCGTTGCCCAGTTGGCTATGCACCTTGAGCGTACACAGCCTGGACTGCGTGGGTTTACGCGACGAAGTCTATTTCGAATGCGCCAGTTCTATGAGGCGTACAGGGGTGATGAAAAAGTGTCAGCACTGCTGCGACAAATTCATCCCCAGGCCCTGGACGTGTTCAAGGATGCCTACGTGATTGAGTTTCTGGCTCTGGAGCGTGGTCATGCAGAGACAGACTTGCATGGAGGCCTGCTGCACAAGCTCAGGGATTTTCTGATTGAACTGGGCAGAGAGTTCTGCTTTGTGGGTTCGCAATATCCGTTGCAGGTAGGTGGGCGGGATTTTGCGCTGGATCTGTTGTTTTTCCACCGTGGGCTGAACTGCCTGGTGGCGATCGAACTCAAGGTCGGGCGCTTTGAGCCGGAATACCTGGGGAAGATGGATTTTTATCTTGAAGCGTTGGGCCGCAATGTCCGCAAGCCACACGAAAACCCGGCGCTCGGCGTATTGCTGTGCGCGAGCAAAGAGGACGAAATCGTCGAGTACGCCCTGAACCGCTCACTGTCTCCTGCCTTGATCGCGGAGTACCACACGCAATTGCCGGACAAGAAACTGTTGCAAGCCAGGCTGCAGGAGTTTTATGCGCTGAATACTGAAGGGGTTGAGTGATTTTTGTCGTGAATCACTTTCTTTCAGGCATTAAAAAGCCGGCTTGTGGCCGGCTTCTCGGGGACTGGCTTGGATCATTTTTGGTAAACCGCGCCAGCCTTCAAAACGTACACCCGGATCTTGCGTCCGGCTGTGGGACCTGGTGAGAAAGTCATCTGTCAGGTCAGTGCATCTGGGCCGCAGGGCGGGTCGATGCGCAAATGTGGGGCGCAGCATACGCAGGTTTGAGGGGAATTCCCAGCGGGAAGTGCAGGGCAGAGCCTTTTGGCCGCCCGGGTGGGCGGCCGATGGGCGTTCTGGAGCGCTTAAAGAAACGGCACCGTCGGCCGTCGTTTGTTCAGGGTCGACCACCAGAACACCCAGCCCAGCACCCTGATGTTCTGCTCTTCGATTTGGGCGGCCCTGAAGATTTCATCCGGGTATTCGGCGCGGTTGTGGCTGCGCAATCGCAGGGAGTTGCCCGGTAGTCGGTGCAGGTACTTGATGCGTAGCATGCCGTCATGTTCGATGGCGTAGATCTCGCCATCGACAATCTGGGTCAGGCCACGGTCAATCGCCAGAGTCGAACCGTCTTCGATTTTCTCTCCCATGCTGTTCCCGCTCATGAAGGCACAGATGGCGTCGGCGTGGTTGATTTCCAGAGAATCGAGGTGGCTGCGCGGCAGGCGGATGGATTGCTCGGGGTCTTCTATGACGTGGGTTCTGTTGGAGCCGGGAGCGGTAAAAACTTCTTTGTAGAGCGGCAGTTCGATGTCGACCGGCTCGATCACCGTGTAGACACCACGGATGGTCTGGGCATCGAAGGTGTTGCCGGATTCGTCGAGCAGGCGCAGGTGTTGGGCGTCTTTCGAGCCTTCGCCGGTTTTCAGCCAGTCGCTGCTGACGGAGAGTTTTCTGGCGACTTCTTCCATGCAATGGGCGGGCACGCCGCGGGTGTACCAGTTATGTACATTCTGCGGAGCCGTATCCAGGAATTCGGCAAATCCGGTGGTCGTGATGTTCGCTGCTTCAAGGAGCGCCTTGAAGCGTGGGCCGCTAGTGTTCTTTTTCATGAGCGCGAGTCTACTGGCGGCTATCAAGGGTTTGAATAAACGCTTCGTTCAAATTTCGCGGGAAATTTACGACGGGATGTAAGACGTTCTTGGGGAAGTCTAAACAAACAAAAACCATTGGAGGGTTTGTTTAAACGGGGTGTTTGGCGTGCTTATCAAGCGCCCACAAAAAACCCCGGATCTCCCGGGGTTTTTCTTGCCGCTTGCCGCTGAAAGCCTGCAGCCGGGCTTAGCCTTTATAGGCAGCAACCGACTTGGTGATCGCTTCGCGGGCGGCGTCTGCGCCGGCCCAGCCTTCGATCTTCACCCATTTGCCTTTTTCGAGATCTTTGTAGTTCGCGAAGAAGTGCTCGATCTGCTGGATCAGCAGGGCTGGCAGGTCGGTGTATTCCTTCACGTCGACGTACAGCTGGGACAGCTTGTCGTGTGGGACTGCGATGACCTTGGCATCGCCGCCGCCGTCATCGGTCATGTTCAGGATGCCGACTGGACGCGCGCGGATCACCGAACCTGGAGCAACCGGGTAAGGGGTTACAACCAGCACGTCGAGGGGATCACCGTCGTCAGCCAGGGTGTTCGGGATGTAACCGTAGTTGGCCGGGTAGAACATTGGGGTGGCCATGAAACGGTCAACGAACAGGCAATCGCTGTCTTTGTCGATTTCGTATTTGATCGGCGCGTGGTTGGCCGGAATCTCGATCGCGACGTAGATGTCGTTCGGCAGGTCTTTGCCAGCCGGAATCTTGCTGTAGCTCATTGGGCGTTGCCCCCGTTAGTTGACCAGAAATACTTGGCCGGATTGACCAAAAAGTGGCGGCGATTATAGGCATATTCCCGGGTCGACGCCACGCACCAGAAGTCGTATGGCGCTCACTGGTGTGCCTGATAGACAGGGTCATGCGCCTTTAGTTGCTTCAATCTCGCCAGCGGGTCCTGGCGATAGAACAACTTCAGCTGCTGGTACACCTGTGGATAAGCCTTGTGCAGCAAATCCGGGGCGCTGAAGAAGTATTCGCTGGTGACGGCGAAGAACTCGGCAGGGGTTTCGGCGGCATAGGGGTCGATGGCCGTTTCGGCATCGGGATTGCGTTCCAGTTGCCGGTCGAGGTCGTCGTAGGCCTTTTGCATGACGCTGGCCCAGTCGCTGACCCGCATGTCTGGGTGCAACGGCGGCAGACCGTTGGCGACGCCGTTGAGCATGTCCAGTTTGTGCGCCAGTTCGTGGATCACCAGGTTGTAGCCTTCCCAGCCTCCGCTGGCCATTACGCCGGGCCAGGCAAGGATGATCGGGCCTTGCTGCCACGCTTCACCGCTGTGCTCACCCATCCATTCGTGCTCGACGCCGCCGACATCGCGATGGCGCTGGGGGCTGAGGAAGTCATCGGGGTAGAGAATGATTTCGTGGAAGCCCTGATACCAGTTCAGGTCGCCGAGGTGCAGCAGCGGCAGTTGCGCCTGGGCTGCGAGCAGCAAGCGCTGCTCCTGATGCAGTTCGACGCCGGGCAGGGCAGTCAGGTGCTTGTCTTCGAGGAACAGCACGCAGGCTTCGCGCAGCCATTGGTCTTCGGCGGCACTGATGCCATCGAGAAAGCTCAGGTGATGGCGCACCCGTTGCCACATGTCATCGGCAATCAGGTGCTTGGCCAGGGTGCGCCGGCGACGCCAGGCGCTCAGGGACCACATCGTGTCAGCGCGATTCGGCTTTGGAGCTCGAGCCCGCAAGGCGGTTACGCACCATGCCAATGATCATCGGCACCAGCGAGAGCAGGATGATGCCGACTACCAGCAGCGACAGGTTCTTCTTGATGAACGGCACGTTGCCGAAGAAGTAACCGAGGGTCACCAGCCCGCCGACCCACAGGACAGTGCCGAAGACACTGAAGGCGAAGAAGCGCGGATAAGGCATTTTCCCCACCCCGGCGACGAACGGTGCAAAAGTGCGGATGATCGGCAGGAAGCGCGCCAGGGTCACGGTTTTGCCACCGTGCTTGTCGTAGAAATCGTGGGTTTGTTGCAGGTAGTCACGACGGAAGATCTTCGAGTCTGGATTGCTGAACAGTTTTTCACCGGCCGTTCGTCCGATGATGTAGTTGGTGCTGTCGCCCAGAATCGCCGCCAGCATCAGCAGGCCGCCAAGCAGTACCGGGTCCATGCCGCCACCGGCCGCCACGGCGCCAGCGATGAACAGCAGGGAGTCGCCCGGCAGGAAGGGCATGACCACCAGACCGGTTTCACAGAAGATCACCATAAACAGGATGGCGTAGATCCATGCCCCGTAGTTGGTTACAAGCATGTCGAGGTAGACGTCGAGATGCAGGACGATGTCGATCGGGTTGAAATCCATGGAAAGCACCTGTGGTGATGGCCCGACTCAGCAGGCCTGTGCGGATGACTTCGCGTAAGACTACGGATAAGGGTAGTTTTTCTTACAAGCCGGGGGAGTTCGCGATTATACGAGGCGAGAGGTGAAAATCGCGTCGAGATTGTAGCGGGGAATGTCCTGGGTTTTTACCGGGGCGCAAAATATTGTGGCGTTCCGACAAGCCCCCTCGCCACAAGGGGGTTCGTCCCGCTGGCGCGGCCTTATAGTTCGTCGCTGATCGGCAGCACATAGTTCTTGAATTCGGTGTCTTCCTTGAATCCGATGGACTCGTAGGTTTTCTGCGCGACTTCGTTGTTGCTGCTGGTGGAAACACGCATGCGCACGGCATTGGTTTCCTTGGCCATTTTTTTTGCGGTGCGGATCAGGTTGTCGGCCACCAACTGACGGCGGGCGTCCTCGGCGACATAAATATCGTTGAGGATCCACACGCGTTTGAGCGAAAGCGAGGAGAAGCTCGGGTATAGCTGACAGAAACCCATCAGTCTGTTGCTGTCGTCATCGGACAGCGCCAGGTAGATCACCGACTCTTTGCGACGCAGGCGCTTTTCGAGGAACGCCCGGGACGAGTCCGGATACGGCAGGGAACCATAGAACTCGCGATATTTGACGAACAACGGGGTCAACTGGTCCAAGTGTTCGAGGGTCGCTTGAATAATCCGCATGGTAGGTCTCGTCTTCAAGTGGCTGTCTTACGTCTCTGACGGCGATGGGAAACCCTTGGCGGCCGTGTCACGATCCTGCCTGAAACTGGTACGAATGTGCAATGCGCACGCGGATCAGGCATTCGGCGGGCCGAGCAGGAAATTACCTTTCATGTCGGCTTGCTCGTCCGACGCCAGTGTCTGAACCTGCGCTTCATCCTTCAGATTGACCCCTGACAACTGCCGTCGGCAGGCTTCGCGCATCAAGTAAAGCAAGCGGTGTGCCGCCATGCCGTAACTCAGGCCTTCAAGCCGCACGTTGGAGATGCAGTTACGGTAGGCATCGGTAAGACCGACCTTGGGATTGTAGGTGAAATATAAACCCAGGCTGTCCGGGGAGCTGAGGCCAGGGCGTTCGCCAATGAGGATCACGGTCATTTTCGCTCCGAGCAACTCACCGATTTCGTCAGCGACCGCCACACGCCCCTGTTCCACCAAAATCACCGGCGCAACCGTCCAACCTTCCGCAGCAATCTGTTCTTCGAGGCGTGCCAGAAAGGGCAGGGTATGGCGATGAACGGCCAGTGCCGACAGGCCGTCGGCGATCACTATCACCAAATCGACTCCGCCAGGGTGCGCCGAAGCGTATTCACACAAGGTCTTTGCCGATGCGTCACTCAGTTTTCGTCCCAGGTCCGGGCGTTGCAGGTAACTGTTGCGGTCGATCGCTGCGCTGTGCAGCACAAGGCTTTCGTGTCCGCGTTCGGCCAGTTGTGAGCTGAGTGCCGCATGATCGAATGGCAAGTGCACCGCATCCCGCGCCTGGGCGTGGGCGTATTGGAAGTCCAGTTGCGCGCGAGTGGGAATGCTGGTGCCGGTGCGGCCCAGGGCAATTCGCGCCGGTGTCAGGCGTCGCAGTTCCAGCCATGGGTTGTGGGGATCGAAGGGTAGTTTATCCATGTCAGTGCTCATCCCAGTTGCGCCAAGGCCTGGCGAAAGGCCGGCGGCAGGCTGTTGCCAAACAGAACCCGGCCGTCCGTCTGGGTGAAGATGCCCATTTTCGCCAGCCACTGCTCGAACTCCGGCGCAGGTTTCAGTCCCAGGGTCTGCCTGGCGTAGAGCGCATCGTGGAAGGAGGTGGTCTGGTAGTTGAGCATGATGTCGTCGGAGCCGGGGATGCCCATGATGAAGTTGATCCCGGCGACGCCCAGCAGGGTCAGCAGGGTGTCCATGTCATCCTGGTCGGCTTCGGCGTGGTTGGTGTAGCAGATGTCGCAGCCCATGGGCACGCCCAAAAGCTTGCCGCAGAAGTGGTCTTCCAGGCCGGCGCGGATGATCTGTTTGCCGTTGTACAGGTATTCCGGGCCGATGAAACCGACGACGGTGTTGACCAGGAACGGGTTGAAATGCCGCGCGACGGCGTAGGCCCGGGTTTCGCAGGTTTGTTGATCGACGCCATGGTGGGCGTTGGCCGACAGGGCGCTGCCCTGGCCGGTTTCGAAGTACATCAGGTTCTGGCCCAGCGTACCGCGATTCAGACTCAAGCCGGCGTCATGGCCTTCTCTCAATATACTCAGGTTAATGCCGAAACTGGCGTTGGCCGCTTCGGTGCCGGCGATCGACTGGAACACCAGGTCCAGCGGGACGCCGCGATTGACCGCTTCGATCGACGTGGTGACGTGGGTCAGCACGCACGCCTGGGTCGGAATTTCATAGCGTTGGATGATCGCGTCGAGCATTTCCAGCATGGCGCAGATCGAGGCGATGCTGTCGGTGGCAGGGTTGATGCCGATCATTGCGTCGCCATTGCCGTGCAGCAGACCGTCCAGAATGCTTGCGGCGATCCCGGCCGGTTCGTCAGTGGGGTGGTTCGGTTGCAGGCGTGTGGACAGTCGACCGCGCAGGCCCAGGGTGCCGCGAAACTGTGTGACCACGCGGATTTTTTGCGCCACCAGCACCAGATCCTGCACACGCATGATCTTTGATACGGCGGCGGCCATTTCCGGGGTCAGGCCGGGGGCCAGGGCGCGCAGGACCTGCTCGTCGGCGGCATCGCTGAGCAGCCAGTCGCGAAAGCCGCCGACGGTCAGGTGACTGACGACAGCGAAGGCTTGTTTGTCGTGGGTGTCGATGATCAGACGGGTGACTTCATCGGATTCGTAGGGGATCAACGCTTCCTGCAGGAAGTGGCTTAGCGGCGTGTCGGCCAAAGCCATCTGTGCCGCGACACGCTCGCCGTCATTAAGGGCTGCGACGCCGGCCAGAAAATCTCCGGAGCGTGCCGGGCTGGCCTTGGCCATGACTTCTTTGAGGCTGTCGAAGCGATAGGTCTGGGCGCCGACGGAATGGGCATATACGGCCATGGGGCGGGGCCTCCTGGTCAATTCAAAAATTCGATCTGCTTTTCTGTGGGAGCGAGCTTGCTCGCGATAGCCGTTTTACATCCGCCACATGTGCTGAATGACACACCGCCATCGCGAGCAAGCTCGCTCCCACAGGGGGAACTGCATGCACTTCAATAATGCAGGCGCCGGATGAATAGCCCGGTGCCGGTGCATTTAGATACCTTCGAGCATAGCGTCTGCCGGTGCCTCGGAGCGTTGCTTGGCGGTCAACTGGAAGTACAGGTAACCGGCAGCCATGAAACCGAGGAAAACCAGGCCGATCAAGGTATTGAACCAGGCCATCGCTATCAGGCACACCACCGCCAGAAACAGCGCGATCCCCGGCACGATCGGATAGCCCGGGGCGCGGAAGGTGCGTTCCAGGTTCGGCTCGGTTTTACGCAGCTTGAACAGGCTCAGCATACTGATGATGTACATCACGATGGCGCCGAATACTGACATGGTGATCATCGCTGCCGTCAGGGTCATGCCTTGCAGGTTGACCAGGCCATCGCTGTAGATCGCCGCGATGCCGATCACGCCGCCGGCCAGAATGGCCCGGTGCGGCGTCTGGAAGCGCGAGAGTTTGGCCAGCCCTTTAGGCAGGTAACCGGCGCGAGCCAGGGCGAAGAACTGCCGTGAATAGCCAAGAATGATCCCGTGAAAGCTCGCCACCAGGCCGAACAGACCGATCCATACCAGCATGTGCATCCAGGTCGAATTGTTGCCGACCACGGCTTTCATCGCCTGAGGCAACGGATCGTTGATGTTCGACAGTTGACGCCAGTCGCCGACACCACCGGCCATCACCATCACGCCAATGGCCAGGAACACCAGGGTCAAAATGCCGCTGACGTAGGCTTTGGGGATGGTGCGTTTCGGGTCCTTGGCTTCTTCGGCGGCCATGGCTGCACCTTCGATCGCGAGAAAGAACCAGATCGCGAAGGGAATGGCGGCGAAAATGCCGGGAATCGAGCCCATCGTGAATTCATTCGCGCCCGACCAGCCATTGAGCACAAAGTTGCTGAAGCTGAAGCCCGGGGCGACCACGCCCATGAACACCAGCAGTTCAGCGACCGCCAGCACAGTGACGACCAACTCGAAGGTGGCTGCGATGCTGACGCCGAGGATGTTCAGGCCCATGAACACGAAATAGGCGCCAACGGCGGCGATCTTCGGGTCCAGTTCCGGGTATTGCACGTTGAGGTAGGCGCCGATGGCCATGGCGATGGCCGGTGGTGCAAAGACGAATTCGATCAGGGTGGCGATGCCGGCAATCAACCCGCCTCTTTCGCCAAAGGCCCGACGGCTATAGGCAAATGGCCCGCCAGCGTGGGGAATCGCAGTCGTCAGTTCGGTGAAGCTGAAGATGAAGCAGGTGTACATCGTCGCCACCATCAGTGCGGTGACGAGAAAACCCAGTGTGCCTGCGGTGCCCCAGCCGTAACTCCAGCCGAAGTACTCGCCGGAAATCACCAGGCCGACGGCAATGCCCCATAGATGCAGGGTGCCGAGTGTGGGTTTGAGCTGTGTGGAAGAAGTAGTCATAAGTCCTCTCTAGTTTTTATTGTTCGATCTTTTGGACTTTCGGGTGCGACGGTTTGGGGGCAAATCCTGAATGATGGGTAGGCAAGGCCCGTGCCAGAGCGGCCAGGCCTTGGGTGTTGAGTCATTTAGGACGCCATCGCGAGCAAGTTCGCGATGGCTGCTTGAAGGGCGACACAGAAATATCTGTGTCGCCCCCCGGTTTTTAGAAGAAGCCCAGCGGATTGATGTCGTAGCTCACCAGCAGGTTTTTGGTCTGTTGGTAGTGGTCGAGCATCATCTTGTGGGTTTCACGGCCGACACCGGACTTCTTGTAGCCACCGAACGCGGCGTGCGCCGGGTACAGGTGATAGCAGTTGGTCCATACACGACCGGCCTTGATGGCACGGCCCATGCGGTAGGCGCGGTTGATGTCGCGGGTCCAGAGGCCGGCACCCAGGCCGAACTCGGTGTCGTTGGCGATGGCCAGGGCTTCGGCTTCGTCCTTGAAGGTGGTGATGCTCACCACCGGGCCGAAGATTTCTTCCTGGAACACACGCATTTTGTTGGTGCCCTTGAGCAGGGTCGGCTGGATGTAATACCCGCTCGCCAGGTTGCCCTCGAGTTTTTCCACCTTACCGCCGGTCAGCAGCTCGGCGCCTTCGCCCTTGGCGATTTCCAGGTACGAAAGGATTTTATCGAATTGCTGCTCGGACGCCTGGGCGCCGACCATGGTGTCGGTGTCCAGCGGGTCGCCACGTTTGATTTGCAGGACCTTGTTCATGACCACTTTCATGAACTCGTCGTAGATCGACTCTTGCACCAGGGCGCGGGAAGGGCAGGTGCAGACTTCGCCCTGGTTGAAGAACGCCAGCACCAGGCCTTCGGCGGCCTTCTCGATGAAGGACGGTTCGGCCTGCATGATGTCTTCGAAGAAGATGTTCGGCGATTTGCCGCCCAGTTCCACGGTGGACGGAATGATGTTTTCCGCCGCGCATTTCATGATGTGCGAGCCAACCGGGGTCGAGCCGGTGAAGGCAATCTTGGCGATGCGCTTGCTGGTGGCCAAGGCTTCGCCGGCTTCCTTGCCGAAGCCTTGCACCACGTTGAGTACGCCGGGCGGCAGCAGGTCGCCGATCAACTCCATCAGCACGGTGATGCCCAGCGGGGTTTGCTCGGCCGGTTTAAGGACCACGCAGTTGCCGGCGGCGAGGGCCGGGGCGAGTTTCCAGGCGGCCATCAGGATCGGGAAGTTCCAGGGGATGATCTGCCCGACCACGCCCAGCGGTTCATGGATGTGATAGGCCACGGTGTTGCCGTCGATTTCGGCAGCGCTGCCTTCCTGGGCGCGCAGGCAGCCGGCGAAGTAGCGGAAGTGGTCAGCGGCCAGCGG
Organism: Pseudomonas sp. IT-196MI5; assembly: GCF_949767415.1. Taxonomy (NCBI): domain Bacteria; kingdom Pseudomonadati; phylum Pseudomonadota; class Gammaproteobacteria; order Pseudomonadales; family Pseudomonadaceae; genus Pseudomonas; species Pseudomonas sp. IT-196MI5. The sequence continues at coordinate 204,464 of NZ_CATKPZ010000044.1, read as the reverse complement.
GATGTCGGCGTTGAGGGTTTCGCGCACGGCTTTGCCGTTGTCCCAGGATTCGGTGATCGCCAGGGTTTCCAGATGCTGCTCGATGCGGTCGGCGATTTTCAGCAGCACCAGCGAACGGGCTTGCGCAGAGGTGGCGCCCCATGCGTCGGCAGCGGCGTGGGCAGCGTCCAGGGCCTTGTCGATGTCTTCGGCCGTGGAACGGGGGAATTCGGCAATCGGTTGGCCATTCACTGGCGAGGTATTGGTGAAGTACTGACCTTTGACAGGCGCGACGAACTCGCCGCCGATGTAGTTACCGTATTTGGCTTTGAACGAAACGATAGCGCCTTCAGTACCGGGGTGAGCGTAACGCATAGTGGTTTCTCCTTGCTTTTGTGCTTATAGGGAGTCGCGCATGTGCGCTTGCTTTAAGCGTAGAGCAAGGGGCGGGCCAGTGCGCTGCAGCTCAGGAAAATCAAGGCCTTGCGCGTTTTTTGTCGGACGGATGGAGCATGCCTGTGACGCTTGCGGTACAGCCGGCGAGACACTTTGTACCGCTACTGGCACAACCTGTGACCACCCGGTCTTGCAGGCATTGCAATGCGGGCCGGGCTGGAGGATGCTCGGCATCACCTCATGCACGGGACGCCGAGCCCCGGGGAGAATAACAAGAAATGCACGACAACCATCTGAGTCGCCATGCCCAGCAAGTATTGACCGTGACCCAGGGCAAGGCCCATCTGCACGGCCCTGGCAGTGACCCGTCCATCGCCCGTTCCTGGCTGCGTTGCCTTGAGGACTATCACCTCGATCCGGCCCTGAGCATCGCGCCGACGGTGCTGGAACATGGTCGCGTCCTCGAAAGCCGCGAACGCTTGCAGCAAGTGCTGCACATTGCCGGCAATGAAATGACCAGCCTGCACCAGCAGCTCTCCGGTGCCGGCCATGCGGTATTGCTGACCGACGCCCGCGGCGTGATCCTCAATTGCGTCACTGCGCCCGCCGAACGGCAGATTTTCGAGCGTGCCGGACTCTGGCTCGGCGCCGACTGGAGCGAGGCCTGCGAAGGCACCAACGGCATCGGCACCTGCCTGGTGGAGCGTCAGTCGCTGACCATCCATCAGGACGAACACTTTCGCGGCCGCCACACCGGCCTGACCTGTTCGGCGAGCCCGGTCTTCGATCCTCATGGCGAACTGCTGGCGGTGCTCGACGTGTCGTCGGCGCGGCGTGATGCCTCACGGCAAAGTCAGTTCCACACCATGGCGCTGGTCAATCTGTCGGCGAAGATGATCGAGAGCTGCTACTTCCTGCGCTGCTTCGACAACCAATGGTTGCTGCGTTTTCACTTGCAGGCCGAGTCCGTCGGTTTGTTCAGTGAAGGCTTGCTGGCGTTCGACGGAGAAGGGCGCATTTGCGCGGTGAACCAGAGTGCGCTGAACCTGTTGGGACATATTCGCGGCGGCTTGCTGGGTAAACCGGTGGAAGCGTTTTTCGATTGCTCGCTCGATGAGTTGCTCGGTCGCGCGAACACCAATGCCGCCGCCAGTTGGCCGTTGCGCACCCGTGATGGTCGCAGGTTGTTTGCAGTATTGCGCGGTGAGGCGCGGCGGCCGCTGCCGACTCCGATGGTGCCGGCTGCCAAGGTTGTTCAGGCGCCGCGCCTGTCAGGCATTTGCCTGGATGATGCGACGTTGCAGGCGGACTTTCGCAAGGCCTTGCGCGTCTATGAGCGCGATGTGCCGCTGCTGATCAACGGCGAAACCGGGTCCGGCAAGGAGGCTTTTGCCAAAGCGGTGCACCACGCCAGCCAGCGGGCGGACAAAGCCTTTGTCGCCCTCAACTGCGCGGCCATTCCCGAAAGCCTGATCGAAAGTGAGCTGTTCGGCTATCGCGGCGGCAGTTTCACCGGTGCGCGCAAGGAAGGCATGCGCGGCAAGCTGCAACAGGCTGATGGCGGGACGTTATTCCTCGATGAAATCGGTGACATGCCACTGGCCTTGCAAACGCGCTTGCTGAGGGTGCTGGAAGACCGGCAAGTGGTGCCGATCGGTGGCGAGCCGGAAGCGGTGAATGTGCGGATCATCAGTGCCACTCACCGCAACTTGCTGGATCGTGTGCAGGACGGCAGCTTCCGTGAGGATTTGTATTACCGCCTCAACGGGCTGGAAGTCGCATTGCCGGCTTTGCGTGATCGCAGTGATAAATCGCAGTTGCTCGATTTTTTACTGGCCGAAGAGGCGGGCGCAGAAACTGTGTTGATTGACGGACCGGCGCGCAAGGCCTTATTGGGATTCGCCTGGCCGGGCAACGTGCGGCAGTTGCGCAATGTGCTGCGTACGTTGGCGGCACTGTGTGAGGACGGGCGGATCGGTCTGGAAGATTTGCCGGCGATGATTCGCCAGGCACGGCCGGTGGTGTCGACGATTGAAGAGGCGTCGGAGCATCCGCTGGAGGATGCCGAGCGGCTGGCGTTGCTCGCGGCGCTGGAGCAGACGCGCTGGCATATGACGCATACGGCGGAGCAGTTGGGGGTCAGTCGAAATACCCTTTATCGGAAGCTGCGTAAACATGGCATCGCTCGGTAGACCGCGTTGCGTCCTTCGCGAGCAGGCTCGCTCCCACAGGGGCTGCACAGTCCTTGTGGGAGCGAGCCTGCTCGCGAAGGCGTCTTCAGATCTGAAACACAAGGTGCGATTTTTCCTACCCTAAGCTAATCTGCGACCAAGTTTTACGAGGTCGACTATGCACATTCATATTCTTGGTATCTGCGGCACATTCATGGGGTCAATGGCGGTTCTGGCCAAAGAGCTGGGCCATCACGTGACCGGCTCCGATGCCAACGTCTATCCGCCGATGAGCACTCAACTGCAAGCCCAGGGCATCGAGCTGACCCAAGGCTACGACCCGGCGCAACTCGATCCGGCCCCCGATCTGGTGGTGATCGGCAACGCCATGTCCCGGGGCAATCCGGCGGTGGAGTACGTGCTGAACAAAGGCCTGCCTTACGTCTCCGGCCCACAATGGCTGGCCGATCACGTGCTGCAAGGTCGTTGGGTACTGGCCGTTGCGGGTACGCACGGCAAGACCACCACCAGCAGCATGCTGGCCTGGGTACTGGAACACGCGGGCATGGCCCCGGGCTTCCTGATCGGCGGTGTGCCGCAAAACTTCTCGGTGTCGGCGCGCCTGGGCGATACGCCATTCTTCGTCATCGAAGCCGACGAGTACGACAGTGCGTTCTTCGACAAGCGCTCGAAGTTCGTGCATTACCGTCCGCGCACGGCAATCCTGAACAACCTCGAATTCGATCACGCGGACATCTTCCCGGATCTGCCGGCCATCGAGCGACAGTTCCATCATTTGGTGCGGACCATCCCGAGCGAAGGCCTGGTGATTCATCCGACCACTGAGCCAGCCTTGCTGCGCGTTATCGAGATGGGTTGCTGGACGCCGGTGCAAACCACCGGTGCCGGCGGTCAGTGGCAGGTCAAGCTGCTCAGTGAAGACGGCTCGAAGTTCGAAGTGATGTTCGATGGCGTCGCCCAGGGCGTGGTCGAGTGGGACATGACTGGTCAGCACAACGTCGCCAACGCCTTGGCGACCCTGGCTGCCGCACGCCACGTCGGCGTGGTGCCGTCCATGGGCATCGCCGCGTTGAGCGCCTTCAAAAGCGTGAAGCGCCGGATGGAGAAAGTCGCGCAAGTCCGTGGCATCACCATCTATGACGACTTCGCTCACCACCCGACCGCCATTGCCACCACGCTCGACGGCCTGCGCAAGCGCATCGGCGATGCACCGCTGATTGCGATCATCGAGCCGCGTTCCAACTCCATGAAGCTTGGCGCGCACCGTGACGGATTGCCGGAAAGCGTGGTCGATGCCGATCAGGTGATCTGGTATGCACCAGCCAACCTCGGCTGGGACCTGGCGGGTACTGCGGCGCTGTGCACTGTGCCGTCGATTGTCAGCGATTCGCTGGAAGGCATCATCGAGCGCGTGAAGAGCCAGGCGCAACCGGGCACCCACGTGGTGATCATGAGCAATGGCGGCTTTGGTGGCCTGCACGGCAAGCTGGCCGAGGCGCTCAAGTGAACAACGGCCCGGACCGTATCACGCTGGCGATGACCGGCGCTTCCGGCGCCCAGTACGGTTTGCGCCTGCTCGACTGCCTGGTGCGGGAAGATCGTGAAGTGCACTTCCTGATTTCCAAGGCCGCGCAGTTGGTGATGAGCACCGAAACTGACGTCACGCTGCCGAACAAACCGCAGATGATGCAGGCGTTCCTCACTGAATACACGGGCGCTGCCGCCGGGCAGATTCGGGTGTACGGCAAGGAAGACTGGATGTCGCCAGTGGCTTCGGGCTCTGGCGCACCAGCGGCGATGGTGGTGGTGCCGTGTTCGACGGGTACTTTGTCGGCCATCGCCACGGGTGCCTGCAACAACCTGATCGAACGTGCCGCCGATGTGACGCTCAAAGAGCGTCGCCAACTGATTCTCGTGCCTCGTGAGGCGCCGTATTCGAGCATTCACCTTGAGCACATGCTCAAGTTGTCGAACATGGGCGTGACAATCCTGCCGGCATCACCGGGCTTTTATCATCAGCCGCAAACCATCGACGACCTGATCGATTTCGTCGTGGCACGGATTCTCAACCTGCTGAATATTCCTCAGGACATGTTGCCGCGCTGGGGCGAGTATCATCTGACCAGCGATGAATAAGCTGCTGGTGATGGTATTGGCGCTGCAGTTGGTCGGGTGCGCCACGGCGCGCACGCTCGATGCGGCGAAGCCGGGGGCACCGGTGGTGTACTCGGGGACTCGTCTGGATTTGTACGCAATGAACGGTGGGTGCTGCGCCAAGGACCGTTTCGGCGCCGAAGCGCCGAGCTATCCCGGGGTCGACCTGCCGGCCAGTGCGTTGCTCGACACGCTGCTGTTACCGCTGTCGTTGCTCACGGTTTTGGGCGTGAACTTTCAGGCAACGGGTGGGTTGTAAGAGAGCGTTGTGGCGAGGGGGCTTGCCCCCGTTGGGGCGCGAAGCGGCCCCGCTCTTTACCTGAGAAGCAGGGGGCTGCTACGCAGCCCAACGGGGGCAAGCCCCCTCGCCACAGGTCCGCCTGCTACTTGCCGAGTTTACGCAACTCATCCGACTCGACAATCCTGATCCCGTCCTGCTCTTCCAGCGCCAGGCGCCACATTGCCCGGGCCAGTTGGCAGGCCTCGATACCATGGTATTTGCCAGGGATGAGCCGTGACAACGGGCCGGCGACTTTCTCGCCCAGTCGCGGTTCGGTGCGTTCGCCCAGCAACAGCGAAGGACGGCAAATAGTCAGCTGCGGCCAGTTCTGCGCGCGCAGTGCGTACTCCATCTCGCCTTTGACCCGGTTGTAGAAAATCGAGGATCTGCGATCGGCTCCCAGTGCACTGATCACGATCAAATGCCGTGCGCCCATCTCCCGTGCGCGTTTGGCAAAGGCCACGACCATGTCCAGGTCCACCGCGCGGAACGCCTCTTCCGAGCCCGCCTGTTTGATGGTGGTGCCCAGGCAGCAGTAGGCGATGTCGACACGACCGTTCAACTGCGGCAGAAGCTCCACCGGGTCGCCGACCGGGTTTTCAAGGTGGGGGTGCTTGGCCAGGGGCCGGCGTGAGGGGGCCAAAACCCGGGCAATCGTTGGCTCGTTAAGCAGGCGATCAAGCAGGTGTTCACCCGTCAAACCGGTGGCTCCGGCAAGCAGCACGTGCTGGGGCGTCAAGTACATAGTGTTTCTCCCTTGATACTGTTCAGCTTAGTTGCTGTTTGCATCCTTGCTTTCGATAGACGCACTTTGCAGGGCTTTTCGAGCCTGCTGTTTGCGCAGTAGTTGCCAATGCGAGAGGACGGTTTTCGGTGCCCAGATCTGTGGTTCGGAGGCTTCGAAACCGTCCGCCAGTTCACGTTCGGCGACAGTCGCCTTGGCCAGTTTGAAGGCTTGTTCCAGATCATCGGTCTGGTTCAGGGCCTGGGCGAACAGGGCATCGCCGAAGTAAGTGAAGTTGGCTTCCTCCGAGCAACCGAAGGAGACCCGGTCGGCCCGCGAGGCTGTCATGATCAGGGTCCGTTCATCCTTGAGGGCGGGGAGGAATCCGCCGGAGTAGCAGGCCGAAATCACGATGATCTTGTCGCGGTTTTTCAACGGGGCGAGAACAGCAGCCATTTCGTCGGCTGGCAGGTCGGCCAACTCCATGCGTGGCTGGTCAAGCACCAGCTCGTGTTCGCTGGTGCCATGGCTGGTCAGGTAGATGAAAATCAAGTCTTCCGGGCCGCTGCGTTCGGCCAGCGTCAGGGCGGCACGGCGCAGGTTTTCCCGAGTCGCCATCGGGCGGTCGGCGAGGTGATCGCGATGGTTCACCAGGCGGATCTGGCCGAAAGCGCCGAAACGGCTGGTGAGCATATTGGCGACGTAGTCGGATTCGCGCAGAAACACGCTTTGCTTGCCATCACCGCCCAGGGTCAACGAATACAGTTCTACCGCCGGGGTCGAGGGCGGAATGTTGGCCAGCGCTGCGTCGAGCAAGCGCCCCTGGGCCAGCAGGCCGAGTTCCAGAGGGTCGGGCAATAATTTGCCCTCGGCGTCGCGCACGCGCTGGCCGTTGATCCAGGTGCCGCTGAGCACGGTGCCGTCGGTCAGCACCAATGTGCCGCGCCCCTGATAACTGTCGTTGTCGAACTGACCGGTGTAAAAACTGCCGTCAGACAGGTTCAGTCGGCCCTGGCCGGAAAAGCGCCAGTCATTGAACTGGCCAATGTAGTGGCTGCCGTCAGTGCCGATCAACTCGCCCTTGCCGTTCAGCGAGCCTTCCTTGAACTGGCCCAGCCAGACATCGCCGTCGGCGTTTTCGTAGCGGCCTTTACCGTGCAGTTGATTGTTCTTGAAGCCGCCGACATAGATGTCGCCATCGGCACTGTTGAACGTGCCGTTGCCTTCCAGTTGGCCGTCGACGAAGTGCCCGGTGAACTGATTGCCATTGCCGTCACTGCGCTGGCCTTCGCCATTGGGTTTGCCGTGGGCGAACTGGCCCTGATAGGCACTGCCGTCTTCGAGTTCGAGGCGACCCAGACCGGCGTATTGATCGGCCTTGAACTCTCCGCGATAGCTCATGCCGTTTTCTTTGAGGGTGCCTTCGCCGTTGCGTCGGCCGGCCTTGAAGCCGCCGCTGTAACTGCTGGCGTTGGTGGTCAGCGCCCCCTGGCCGTCGAACAGTCCCTGATTGAACTGCCCGCGATAGACCTCGCCATTGCTGCCATGCCATTCGCCCTGGCCCTGCCACTGGCCTTTGTCGAATTCGCCGGCGTACCAGCTGCCGTTCGGGTAGTCGATGCGTCCCTTGCCTTGCAGCAAGCCATTGACCAGGTCACCGCGATAGCGTCCGCCGTCCGGCAGGCGGGCGTCGGGGGCCAAAAGCGATTCGCCGTCGCCGCAAGCGGTGAGCATCAGGGTCAAGGCAAGGAGTGCAAGTGGGCGCATAGCGGATTCCGGGCAATTAGGCGAGGGAGTATGCCGCAGCTATGTGTCCTTATATAGGGTGAGGTACCGCGAGAAGGCGCGAAACAGCATGAGCTGCTTCGCATCCGGGAAGGTTTATACGAAGCACAGGGACAGGGGTTCGGCGATGTACGCCGGCTTGTCCGAACCTTCGATTTCCAGGGTGGTGGTGGCCTTGAGCAGCCATTGGCCGGGTTTCTTCTCGATGACTTCGGTCAGGTCGACCTTCAGGCGCACTTTCGAATTGACCTTGACCGGCTGAATGAAGCGCACGCTGTCGAGGCCGTAGTTGACCACCATCTTCAAGCCTTCGGGCATGACGAGGATGTCTTCCATCAGTTTCGGGATCAGCGACAGCGACAGAAAGCCGTGAGCGATGGTGCTGCCAAATGGCGTTTGCGCGGCCTTGACCGGGTCGACGTGGATGAACTGAAAATCCCCTGTGGCCTCGGCGAACAGGTTGATGCGCTCCTGATCGATAGTGAGCCATTCGGAACGTCCAAGTTCCTTGCCGACATAATCTTTGAGCTCTGCAACTGGAACATAGGGCATTGAGACTCTCCTTGGGTTCATCGGTTTTATAGATTTGGCTTGCGAGGATTTAACTTCCCGGCTTACCACTTTAGATCAACATGGCCAAACGCTGCGGTCAACCGACCATGCTTTTGGCGAATGCCGATCTATAGCGCGGGCATGCTTATAATGCCCGGCCAATGCGGGTGACGGATTTTGCGGGGGATCAACAATGTTGCTACGAGGGCTGACGTGGCTGGTGCTGTTCCAATTGCTCGGCACGGCGATCAATCATTTGTTTTTGCCCGTGCTGCCGGGGCCGATTGTGGGGTTGCTGCTGTTGCTGGTGTACCTCATCTGTCGCGGACAGGTCGGCGAGCCACTGAACCTGGCGGCCAGCAGCCTGTTGCGCTACCTGCCGCTGTTGCTGGTGCCTCCGGCGGTGGGCGTGATGGTCTATGCCGCTGACATCGCGGCGGACTTCTGGGCCATTGTCGGTGCGCTGGTGTTGTCGCTGCTGCTTTCGATGGCCTTCGCCGGGGTGCTGATGCAGCGCATGGTCAAGCGTCACGCTCACTCCGAGGACAGCCAATGATTTTCGACTGGCACGGCGCCTGGGCGTCAGTGATTCACCATCCATTGTTCGGCATAGGCATTACCCTTGGCGCCTATCAACTCGTCCTGGCGGCATTCGAGAAAACCCGTTGGATCTTTTTGCAACCGGTGCTGGTCTCCATGTTACTGGTGATCGGCGTGCTGGTGGGCTGCGGTCTGACCTACGCCGAGTACCGCAAGAGCACCGAGATCCTGAGCATCCTGCTCGGCCCGGCCACTGTCGCATTGGCGGTGCCGCTTTACCTCAACCTGCGACGGATTCGGCAGTTGTTCTGGCCGATATTTACTACGCTGGTGATAGGTGGTGTCGTGGCTACGGGCATGGGCGTGTTGCTGGGTTGGTGGTTCGGTGCCGAACACATGATCCTGATGACCATGGCGCCGAAGTCGGTAACCTCGCCGATTGCCATGTTGGTGGCTGAGCAGATCGGTGGTGTCGCGGCGCTGGCAGCGGTGTTCGTCTTGATTACGGGTGTGATCGGGGCGATTTTCGGCCCGGCCTTGTTGACCCGGCTCGGTGTGCGCAGCCCGGAAGCCAGGGGTATGGCGCTGGGCATGACGGCCCACGCTGTCGGCACGGCGGTGGCGATGCAGGAAAGTGAAGAGTGTGGCGCCTTCGCGGCGCTGGCGATGAGTCTGATGGGTGTGGCCACGGCGGTTCTCCTGCCGCTGGCGGTGTCGATGGTGGTGTAAGGAAATGTCTATGAGTCTGCCGCTTTTTCCGTTGAACACAGTGCTGTTTCCAGGCTGCATCCTCGACCTGCAGATTTTCGAAGCGCGCTACCTGGACATGATCGGCCGTTGCATGAAACAGGGCGGTGGTTTTGGCGTGGTGTGTATCCTCGAGGGTGAAGAGGTCGGGATCGCCCCGGCCGGATACGCTCTGGTGGGTTGCGAAGCGCTGATCACCGATTTCAATCAACAGGACAACGGCCTGTTGGGGATTCGGGTCCGAGGCGGACGGCGTTTCCATGTATTACGATCGGAAATCCAGCGCGATCAGTTGACCGTCGCCGAGGTCGAGTGGCTGGAAGACGAACCGGAGCAGCCGCTTCAGGACGAGGACGCCGACCTGGTGGCATTGCTCAAGGCCCTGGCGGAGCATCCGATGGTTGAAGCCTTGAACATGGGCACTGAAGCGACCGGGCAACAGTCACTGGCCAATCAATTGGCGTACCTGTTGCCCTTCGCTGAACTGGACAAGATCGACCTGCTGCAACTCGATGATCCGCAGCAACGACTGGATGCGATTCAGGCGTTGCTGGATGAGTTGCAGGGCGAGTTGTTTGCCTGACGGGCGCTTTTGCTAATACGCATACCGCAGCATCGTATGCGGCAAATGCTGCAATACGAAGAAGCCGAACAAAGTCAGCAACGCCGGCAATACCAGCCACCAGGCCTTGGGTGGCAAGGCGTTCAACGGTTCCTTGCGCTGGACCAGCCACAGGCTCGCTGCGCAAACGCACGCTGCCAGCATCGCACCGGCCAGTACATCGGTCGGCCAATGTGCGCCGAGGTACACCCGTGACAGCGCAATAGCCATCGCTGGCAGGCAGCCCACTAATAGCCAGGTCAGGCGCATCCGAGGCGGTTGTCCACGGCCGGCCAGAACGGCGAGGGTCAGGAACAGCGCAAAAGAGCCCGACGCATGGCCACTGGGCATGCTGTAACTGGTCAGCGGGTCGCTCAGCACTTCGGGGCGCACGCGGGCAAAGAACTGTTTGGTCGCGGTGTTCGACAATGCCGTGCAGAGCAGGGTGGTTGCGGCGAAGGTCGCCGGGCGCCATTGACGCATCAGCAGCAGCAACCCGGTCAGCAGTGCGCTGAGCAGCAGCATGTTGCGGAATTCGCCGATCAGCGTGAAGACCACCGCGACCTCATCGAGCATCGGGCTGCGATGTTCCTGCACCAGGGTCATCAACCCTTGATCGAGGGCGTTCAGGTACGGATAGCCGATGAACAGCCCTGCCAGAATGAGAAAGCTCATGCCGGCGATTAACCCTGTAGCCCTGCGATGCTGGCGCAAGCTACTGGTGGCGCTCAACCCCACCATGACCGCAATGCTGCCGGCAACGATTCCGGCCTGAGCCCAGAAACCTTCAGGCAATGGCAAGCGAATCGCCGCGCCGGTGGCCCAGCCAGGCAGCAAATAAGCCACCGACCACCCCGCGCCAGCCAGCAGACTGACGGCGATGAAGCGTGGGAAGGGCATGTCGCACATGCCGGCGACCATGGGCAGCATCGGCCGCAATGGCCCGATAAAACGCCCGACCAGCAGGCTGGCGATGCCATAGCGCTGGAAATAGGTCTCGGCTCCGGCAATCCATTCCGGGTGATGGCGCAAACCGGGCAGACGCCGGATATTTTGATGGAAGTGTCGTCCAAGGAAATACGAAGTCACGTCGCCCAGAACACCGGCGAAGAAACCCAACAGCAAGGTTTCACTCAGCGGCAATGCACCGCTCCCGGCCAATACCGCAACGGTGAACAGCAAGACCGTTCCGGGGACGATCAGCCCGGCAATCGCCAGGCATTCCACAAAAGCCACCAGAAATATTGCCGCCGCCAGCCATTGCGGGTTGACCGTCAACCAACCGGTCACGCTATCGAGCCATTGGCCCATATAAACCACTCCATCAAATATTCAATTGCTTCCAGGAGATAAGTGCAACGTTGAATACGCCATCGACCCCTGTAGGAGCGGGCTTGCCCGCGAAGGGACCCTTCCAGTTGATATTGACGTTGCCTGACACGCCGCCTTCGCGGGCAAGCCAGCTCCTAGAGGTTGTCAGTCAGGTCAGTACAAAATAATCGCGATCCTCGACCTGCCCCCGTCTTAGCGGGTTGCGCGTGCAATAAGCCGCGTAGGCAGCGTCGACGAAGCGGTACATCAGGTGCTCATCGCGCCCGTGGGGGATGCCCAGGCGTGTAGTCTGGATGATATGGGCGGGCGTCTGGCCGACGTGCTCCACCAGCAGCACTTCATGGTCAAAGCGTTTGGCGTCCCACACCGGCACTTTCAGGCCCAGTGCCTTGCAGAGCAGGGTTTGCCCGGCGCAGAGTTTTTGTGACGGGCGAGGGTGGCCCTGGGCGTCGGGATTGTTCAATAGCATCTGTGCCAGGCTGGCGGGCCCGCTCAATTCATCGACCCACGGGTAGGCGGACTTGATCAGCACGGCGTTACCGGGCCCTTGGGCGCTGAAATTAAGGGAATCACCGCCCCGGGCGTAATACATATAGATGTGGCCGCCATCCAGAAACAAAGCCTTACGCTTTTCTGTGTAGCCGAGGGACGCGTGGCTGCCTTTTTCCGCGCAGTAATAGGCTTCGGTCTCGATGATCCGGGCGCTGAGCCACAGGTCGCCGATCCGATGGCGTATGACTTTGCCCAGTAAATCCCGAGCCAGAGTTTGCGCGTCGCGGTCGAAAAACGCGTCCGGAAGACCCTTGGGCGGGCTCGCAGCGGATGCTCGAACAGTCAGGTTGGACATGATGAACGACGTTTATCAGGGCTGATTGAGTCGTGATGATAACAATTTGCAGCTTAATTCCGGCTGAACATCAGCAAATTGCCCTCCATTTCGACCATCCGCCCGTCACCGCTGTTAGTCCCGGGACGCGACAGCTATAATCTGCCGCTTTACTCTTTACCAAGACCTTATCAAAGACCACGCCAGACCATGACTGAGTCCATTCTCGACTACATGACCCGCCTGGGTTGCGCTGCCCGCGAAGCTTCCCGCGTGATCGGCCGCGCCAGCACCGCGCAGAAAAACCGCGCCCTGCAGGCCGCCGCCAATGCGCTGGATGCTGCCCGCGCCGAGCTGACGGCGGCCAATGAGCTGGATTTGGCCGCCGGTCGCGCCAATGGTCTGGAGCCGGCCCTGCTTGAGCGTCTGGCTCTGACCCCGGAGCGTATCGACGGCATGATCGTCGGCCTGCGGCAGGTGGCAGCCCTGCCGGACCCGGTTGGCGCGATCCGTGACATGAGCTTCCGCCCGTCCGGTATTCAGGTTGGCAAGATGCGCGTGCCATTGGGCGTGATTGGAATCATCTACGAGTCGCGGCCGAACGTGACCATCGATGCCGCGAGTCTGTGCCTGAAGTCCGGTAACGCGACCATCCTGCGTGGCGGTTCCGAGGCGATTCATTCCAATCGTGCCATCGCCGCCTGCATCCAGCGTGGCCTGGCCGAGGCCGGTCTGCCGGCCGCCGTGGTGCAAGTGGTCGAAACCACCGATCGCGCAGCCGTCGGCGCGCTGATCACCATGCCTGAATACGTCGATGTCATCGTGCCGCGCGGCGGTCGTGGCCTGATCGAACGTGTCAGCCGTGACGCCCGCGTACCGGTGATCAAGCACCTGGACGGCATTTGCCACGTTTACGTGAGTGAACACGCCGACCTGGCCAAGGCCCAGCGCATTGCGTTCAACGCCAAGACTTACCGTTACGGCATCTGCGGTGCCATGGAAACGCTGCTGGTGGATCAAACCGTCGCCAGGGATTTCCTGCCGGCGATGGCGGCGCAGTTCCGCGAAAAAGGCGTCGAACTGCGCGGTTGTGAACGTACCCGGGCAATCATCGATGCCGTGGTCGCCACTGAAGAAGACTGGAGCACCGAGTACCTGGCGCCGATTCTGTCGATCCGTGTAGTCGACGCAATGGACCAGGCTATCGAGCACATCAACCACTACGGTTCCCATCACACCGATTCGATTGTCAGCGAACACCAGGGCGACACCCGGCGTTTCGTGGCTGAAGTCGACTCCTCGTCGGTGATGATCAATACCCCGACGTGCTTCGCCGATGGCTTCGAATACGGATTGGGTGCCGAGATCGGCATTTCTACTGATAAGCTGCACGCCCGCGGCCCGGTGGGCCTCGAAGGACTGACCTGCGAGAAGTACATCGTGGTCGGCGACGGGCAGTTGCGCGGACAGGAGCCGGCCTGACTTGGGCGACTTAGACCCGTCAGTCCCGGTCACCGCCAGCGAGCCAGCCCCTCGCCGCATTGGCGTGCTGGGCGGAACGTTCGACCCGGTGCACATCGGCCATTTGCGCGGTGCGCTGGAAGTCGCCGAAACACTGGCGCTCGATGAACTGCGACTGACACCCAGTGCCAGGCCGCCCCATCGGGATACGCCGCAGGTGTCAGCCAAAGACCGACTGGCGATGGTCGAGTGTGCGGTGGCCGGTGTGGCGCCGTTGGTGGTGGACGCCCGCGAATTGCGGCGGGACAAACCGTCCTACACCATTGATACCCTGGAGCTGATGCGCGCCGAACTGGCCGCAGATGACCAGGTTTTTCTGCTTTTGGGCTGGGACGCTTTTTGCGGCCTGCCCACTTGGCACCGCTGGGAAGAGTTGCTCCAGCATTGCCATATCCTGGTGTTGCAACGCCCGGATGCCGACAGCGAACCGCCGGATGCCTTGCGCAACCTGCTGGCAGCGCGCTCGGTGAGCGACCCGCTGGCCCTCAAGGGGCCGAGCGGACAGATTGCATTCGTCTGGCAGACACCGCTCGCGGTATCCGCCACCCAGATCCGTCAACTGCTGGCCAGCGGTAAGTCGGTACGTTTCCTGGTGCCCGACGCGGTCCTGGCCTACATCGATGCGCACGGACTCTACCGTGCGTCGAACTGAATAGGAGTGCCTCAAGGCACGTAGCAACAACGTGTATTGAAGCACCCGAACATACGAGCAAAACGAGTTTTATATGACGAACAACGACGTAAACAAAGTTAAGCGCAAAGGCACGTTCAAGAGTGCCCCGCTGCCGGAAAAGGTACTCGCTGCCGAGCCGCCTAAAGGCGACGAACTGGTCAAGATCGCCGTAGCCGCCCTGGAAGACGTCAAGGCCCAGGACGTGCTGGTCATCGATGTTCGCGACAAACAGAGCATCACCGACTACATGATCATCGCCACCGGTACGTCCAACCGCCAGATCGGCGCGATGCTGGACAAGGTCCGCGAGGCCGTCAAAGCCCTGGGCATCAAGCCGCTGGGTGAAGAAGGCAAGGGCGACAGCGACTGGGTTCTGCTGGACATGGATGACGTGATCGTCCACATGATGACTTCCAATGCACGCCAGTTCTACGACCTGGAGCGCCTGTGGAAAGGTGCCGAGCAGAGCCGTGCAGCCGATGGCAAGCACCACAGCCCTGAAGTTGGTCACGAGCACTTCAACAAGCTCAACAAAGACCAGGAATAAGGGACTGCTGTGCGACTGCGACTGATCGCCGTCGGTTCACGCATGCCCAAATGGGTGGAAGAAGGCTGGCATGAATATGCCAAGCGTCTTCCGTCCGAGCTGGCGCTGGAACTGGTGGAAATACCGCTCAATACCCGCGGCAAGAACGCTGACGTGGCCCGTTTCATCCGTCAGGAAGGCGAAGCCATGCTGGCCAAGGTCGGGCCGAACGAGCGGATTGTCACTCTCGAAGTCCACGGCAAGCCCTGGAGCACCGAGCAACTGGCGGTCGAGCTCGACCGCTGGCGGCTGGACTCGCGTACGGTCAACTTCATGGTCGGCGGCCCCGAAGGGCTGGCGCCGGAAGTCTGTGCGCGGGCTGACCAGCGCTGGTCGTTGTCGCCGCTGACCTTGCCGCACCCGCTGGTGCGGATCCTGATCGGCGAACAGTTGTACCGTGCCTGGACCGTGCTGTCCGGTCACCCTTACCACAAGTAGCTCTGCCCTCATGTCCCAGCCGATCCGCATCAAGGACCACGAAAAAGACGCCCGTCTGGTGCGTGGCCGCGTCGTGTTTGGGGCCATTGCAGTGGTGGTGCTGATTGGCGTGCTGATCGCGCGCCTGTATTTCCTGCAGGTGATCCAGTACGAGTACCACTCGACCCTGTCGGAAAACAACCGCGTCCATGTGCAGCCGATTCCGCCGCCCCGTGGCTTGATTTTCGACCGCAATGGCGTAGTGATTGCCGATAACCGGCCGAGTTTCAGCCTGAGCATGACCCGCGAGCGTTCCGGCGACTGGCAGCAGGTGCTCGACGTGATCGTCGAAGTGCTGGAACTGACGCCCGAGGACCGGGTGATCTTCGAGAAGCGCATGCGTCAGGGTCGCCGGCCGTTCGAACCGGTGCCTATCCTGTTTGAACTGACCGAAGAGCAGATTGCGCGCATCGCCGTGAACCAGTTCCGCCTGCCGGGTGTGGAAGTGGTCGCGCAATTGGTTCGTCACTACCCGCAGGGCGCGCACTTTGCGCACTCGGTGGGCTACATGGGGCGGATCAACGAGAAAGAGCTGAAGATCCTGGATCCGGTGAGTTACAGCGGCACCCATCAAATTGGCAAAACCGGCATCGAGCGTTTCTACGAGCCTGAATTGCATGGCCAGGTGGGTTACGAGGAAGTCGAGACCAACGCCCGGGGCCGCGTACTGCGCGTGCTCAAGCGTACCGATCCGATTCCCGGCAAGGACATCGTCCTGAGCCTGGACATCAAATTGCAGGAAGCCGCCGAAGCTGCGCTCGGTGGTCGTCGTGGTGCGGTGGTAGCGCTGGACCCGAAAACCGGTGAAGTGCTGGCGATGGTCAGTCAGCCGAGTTTCGACCCGAACCTGTTCGTCACCGGCATCAGCTCCAGGGCCTATTCCGAGCTGCGCGATTCCATCGACCGGCCGTTGTTCAACCGCGTGCTGCGTGGCCTGTATCCGCCGGGCTCGACCATCAAGCCGGCGGTGGCGATTGCCGGCCTGGATTCCGGTGTGGTGACCGCTTCGACCCGAGTGTTCGACCCCGGTTACTACATGCTGCCCAACTACGATCACAAGTACCGCAACTGGAACCGGACTGGCGACGGCTTCGTCGATCTCGATACCGCGATCATGCGCTCCAACGACACCTACTTCTATGACCTGGCCCACAAGCTGGGCATCGATAGGCTGTCGTCGTACTTGAGCAAGTTCGGTATCGGTCAGAAGGTCTCTCTGGACATGTTCGAAGAGTCGCCGGGGTTGATGCCGACCCGCGAATGGAAGCGTGCGACCCGCCGTCAGGCTTGGTTCCCGGGTGAAACGCTGATTCTGGGGATCGGTCAGGGCTACATGCAATCGACCCCGTTGCAACTGGCCCAGGCCACTGCACTGGTGGCCAACAAAGGCATCTGGAATCGTCCGCACTTGGCCAGGACCATCGAAGGCCAGAAGCCGGTGGACCCTAACCCGATGCCGGACATCATCCTGCGCGACCCGTCGGACTGGGCCAAGGTCAACCACGGCATGCAACAGGTTATGCATGGTGCCCGGGGTACGGCGCGCAAGGCCTCGATCGGCGCGCAATACCGAATCGCCGGCAAGTCGGGTACGGCCCAGGTGGTCGCGATCAAGCAGGGTGAAAAGTACGACCGCTCCAAGGTCCAGGAGCGTCACCGTGACCACGCCTTGTTCGTCGGCTTCGCGCCGGCCGACGACCCGAAAATCGTGGTGTCGGTGATGGTCGAGAACGGCGAGTCCGGCTCCGGCGTCGCCGCGCCAGTGGTGCGTCAAGTCATGGATGCCTGGCTCCTGGACCAGGACGGTCGGTTGAAGCCCGAATACGCCAGCCCTATCAGTGCAGAGGCTACCGCCCGTGATGAATAACTTCGATCGCATGCTCTCCAGCGAGGATGTGATGCGTCGCCGTGCGACGCTGCTGCAACGTCTGCACATCGACGGCCCATTGTTGATCTTGCTGCTGACCCTCGCCGCCGGCAGCTTGTTCGTGCTGTATTCGGCCAGTGGCAAAAGCTGGGATCTGCTGGGCAAGCAAGCCACTTCGTTCGGCATCGGCCTGGTGTCGATGATCGTCATCGCCCAGTTCGAGCCGCGCTTCATGGCGCGCTGGGTGCCGCTGGGCTACGTGGTCGGGGTAATGCTGTTGCTGGTGGTGGACATCATGGGCCACAACGCCATGGGCGCCACCCGCTGGATCAACATTCCCGGGGTGATCCGCTTCCAGCCCTCGGAATTCATGAAAATCCTGATGCCGGCGACGATCGCCTGGTACTTGTCCAAACGCACCTTGCCGCCCCAGCTCAAGCATGTGGGCGTCAGCCTGATGCTGATCGGCGTGCCGTTCATTCTGATCGTGCGTCAACCGGACCTCGGCACTTCGCTGCTGATCCTGGCCGGCGGCGCTTTCGTGCTGTTCATGGGTGGCTTGCGCTGGCGCTGGATCCTCAGCGTACTGGCCGCCGCCGTGCCCTTGGCGGTTGCCATGTGGTTCTTCATCATGCACGACTACCAGAAGCAGCGGATTCTGACGTTCCTCGACCCGGAGAGCGATCCGCTCGGTACAGGCTGGAACATCATCCAGTCCAAGGCCGCCATCGGCTCCGGCGGAGTGTTCGGCAAGGGCTGGTTGCTGGGCACCCAGTCGCACCTGGACTTCCTGCCGGAAAGCCACACCGACTTCATCATTGCAGTAATGGGTGAAGAATTCGGCCTGGTGGGGATCTGCGCGCTGCTGCTGATCTACCTGCTGTTGATCGGCCGCGGACTGGTGATTACCGCCCAGGCGCAGACATTGTTCGGCAAGTTGCTCGCGGGCAGCCTGACCATGACGTTTTTTGTTTATGTTTTCGTCAACATCGGTATGGTCAGTGGCCTGTTGCCGGTGGTGGGGGTGCCGTTGCCGTTCATTAGCTACGGAGGAACTTCGCTGGTGACGCTGCTGTCAGCGTTTGGGGTTTTGATGTCGATCCATACCCATCGCAAGTGGATCGCACAGGTTTGAATAAGGTGAAACTTTCAATGCAAGTAATGCGTGGCTGGGCGACTCGGTATGCGCCATGGGTCGGCCTGGTAAGCATCCTTGGCACCATGCAGGAAGCGTTGGCCGGCGACTACGAAGGCTCACCCCAGGTGGCCGAATTCGTCGGTGAAATGACCCGCGACTATGGTTTCGCCGGTGAACAATTGATGGGTGTGTTCCGTGAAGCCGAGCGCAAGCAGTCGATTCTGGACGCCATCTCGAAACCCGCCGAACGGGTCAAGCAGTGGAGCGAATATCGCCCGATGTTCATCACCGATGCGCGCGTAGCCCGGGGTGTGGATTTCTGGCGTCAGCACGAAGCGGTGTTGGCCCGTGCGGAGCAGGAATACGGCGTTCCGGCCCAGGTGATAGTCTCGATCATCGGCGTTGAAACCTTTTTCGGCCGTAATACCGGAAATTTCCGGGTGATCGATGCCTTGTCGACCCTGGGTTTCGACTATCCTCCCCGTGCCGAGTTTTTCCGCAAGGAGTTGCGTGAGTTCCTGCTGTTGGCCCGCGAAGAGCAGGTCGATCCGTTGACGCTCAAGGGCTCTTACGCCGGCGCAATGGGGTTGCCGCAATTCATGCCGAGCAGTTTCCGCGCCTATGCGGTGGATTTCGACGGTGATGGCCACATCAACATCTGGACCAACCCCGACGATGCCATTGGTAGCGTCGCCAGCTACTTCAAGCGTCATGGCTGGGGCGCCGGCGAACCGGTGGTCAGCCGTGCCGATGTCCGTGGCGATCAGGTCGACGAGGGTTTGACCGCAGGCATCGAACCGACGAAAACAGTCGGGGAGTTGCGAGCCCTGGGGTGGTCAAGTCATGATGCGCTGCGCGATGATATGCCGGTTACCGCTTTCCGCCTGGAAGGCGACAATGGCTCCGAGTACTGGATGGGCCTGAAGAATTTTTACGCGATCACGCGTTATAACCGCAGCGTGATGTACGCCATGGCCGTACATCAACTGTCTGAACAGCTGGTCCAAGCACGGGGCGTCAAGTAATGCGGGCATTGCCTATCAATAAACCCCTGAAGTTGATGGCATTCGCCGCGTTGGCTGTGTTGGTCGCCAGTTGTTCGACCAGCCGCGCGCCGGCCCAGAAGTCCACCGCCGCCGTGCGCTCGACGCCGGGGCTGGACATCAACCGCGCCCACAAGGATGGCGCGCCATGGTGGGATGTCGATGTTTCGCGCATCCCGGATGCCACGCCGACCCTGCACACCGGCCCGTACAAGGCTAACCCGTACACTGTGCTGGGCAAGACTTACTTTCCGCTGCAAGAGTCCAAGACCTACGTGCAGTCGGGCACGGCGTCCTGGTACGGCACCAAGTTCCACGGTCAGAACACCGCCAACGGCGAAGTGTATGACCTGTACGGCATGAGTGCCGCGCACAAGACATTGCCACTGCCGAGTTACGTTCGGGTAACCAACCTGGACAACAACAAGAGCGTGATTCTGCGGGTCAACGATCGCGGGCCATTCTATTCGGACCGGATCATCGACTTGTCCTACGCGGCGGCCAAAAAGCTCGGTTATGCCGAGACCGGCACCGCACGGGTCAAGGTCGAAGGCATCGACCCGCAGCAATGGTGGGCTGCCAAAGGCCGTCCGGCACCATTAATGCTCAATGAACCGAAAGTCGCGCAGAATAGCGCCCCGGTGATCACGGCGTCGGCTGGCACCGTCGAGCAATGGACGCCGCCGCCGCAGCAACATGCCGCTGCGGTGGTACCTGTACAGCTTGATGCAAAAAAAAACGCTTCTGCATCAGCCTCTGGCCAGTATCTGCAGGTGGGCGCGTTCGCCAACCCGGACGCTGCAGAACTCCTGAGATCGAAGCTCAGCGGGATGGTGAGCGCTCCGGTGTTCATCAGTTCGATCGTGCGCAATCAGCAGACCCTGCATCGGGTTCGCCTGGGCCCGATCGGCTCGCCGGGTGAAATCCAGCAGGTGCAGAACAGTGTGCGCCTGGCCAACCTCGGTTCGCCAAGTGTTGTGACCGAGTAAGCCACGCAGAAATACGTAGAACTTGATTGGCGGTTCGTCTGCGGTATTGGGGGGCGAACCAGGTTGTTGACTCGTCGAAGAACAAAAGCCCGGCAAGGGTGACTGGAGTGAGCAACTGAACACGCGATGACTCGTTAGAAAGTCATCTGATTAAATTTTGCCTTCGGGCAGTTTCCATTAGCGATTTCGAGAGACGGATGAACATCACCACCTTTGCCAAACGCCTGTTCCTGTTAGTCCCGCTGCTCCTCTCACCTGCCGCGTTCGCGGTCGAGATGATGCCGTCGCCACCGCAACTGGCTGCCAAGGCCTACGTGCTCATGGATGCCAGCAGTGGCAACGTGCTGGTCGAGAACAATGGTGACCAGCGTCTGCCGCCGGCCAGCTTGACCAAGCTGATGACCGCGTACATCGCGACCCTGGAAATCCGTCGTGGCCAGATCGGCGAAAACGATCCGGTGACCGTCAGCGAGAACGCCTGGCGCACCGGCGGTTCGCGGATGTTCATCAAAGTGGGCTCGCAAGTCACCGTCAGCGACCTGCTGCACGGCATCATCATCCAGTCGGGCAACGACGCCAGCGTCGCGCTCTCCGAGCACATCGCCGGCAGCGAAGACGCTTTCGCCGACCTGATGAACAAGACCGTCGCCGACCTGGGCATGACCAACACCCACTTCATGAACCCGACCGGCCTGCCGAACCCTGAGCACTATTCGTCGGCTCACGACATGGCTGTGCTGGCCCGCGCGATCATCCACGAAGACCCGGCTCACTACGCGATCTACTCGCAGAAAGAGTTCTTCTGGAACGGCATCAAGCAACCGAACCGTAACCTGCTGCTGTGGCGCGACAAGACCGTCGACGGCCTGAAAACCGGTCACACCGACGAAGCCGGCTACTGCATGGTGTCTTCGGCCGTACGTGATGGCATGCGCCTGATCGCCGTGGTGTTCGGCACCAACAGCGAAGTGGCTCGTGCCGCAGAAACCCAGAAGCTGCTGACCTACGGTTTCCGCTTCTTCGAAACCCAGACCTTCTATCAGAAGGGCGCCGAACTGGCCCAGGCGCCGGTCTGGAAGGGTTCCACGAACCAGGTCAAGGCTGGCCTGGCTGAAGACCTGACCATGACCCTGCCCAAAGGCCAGCTGAAAAAGCTCGCTGCCAGCATGACCATGAGCCCGCAACTGGTCGCGCCAATCGCCAAGGGCGACGTGATCGGTAAAGTCGAAGTGAAACTGGACGACAAGGTGGTGCACAGCGCTGATCTGATCGCTCTGGACGCTGTCGAGGAAGGTGGTATCTTCCGCCGCATGTGGGATAGCATCCGTCTATTCTTCTACGGCTTGTTCAACTGAATTTAGTGTGCACCTGCATGGCTCCGCGCTGATCTGGCGCGCAGCCATGCCCGTCGCCACGGCTTACGAGGCCGTTACGCCATGACCGATACCGAAGTAAAGGCGCCAAAGATCGAATTCCCGGTCACTGACTATCCCGTTAAGGTAATCAGCGATACCGGTGTGGGCAACAAGGACAAGATCATCAAGATCGTCGAGAAACACGCCAAGATCAACGACGAGCGTGTTGACGAGCGCCAGAGCAGCAACGGCAAATACACTACCATCCAGTTGCACATCGTCGCGACCGACCAGGACCAGCTGTACAACATCAACAGCGAACTGCGGGCCACCGGTTTCGTGCACATGGTGTTGTGATGTCTGGCACGCTGGGCTTTCGCGAGCTCGGCCAGATGGCTTACGAGCCGGTCTGGCATGCCATGCAACGCTTCACCAACGAACGCGGCAGCGATGCCGCCGACGAGATCTGGCTGGTAGAGCATCCACCGGTGTTCACCCAGGGCCAGGCGGGCAAGGCCGAACATTTGCTGCTTCCCGGTGATATTCCGGTGGTGCAGGTCGACCGTGGTGGTCAGGTGACTTACCACGGGCCTGGCCAGTTGGTGGCTTATCTGCTGCTGGACGTGCGCAAGCTCGGGTTTGGTGTGCGCGATCTGGTCAGCCGGATGGAGCAGTGCCTGATCGAGCTGCTGGCCAGTTACGGCGTCACCGCCGTGGCCAAACCCGATGCACCGGGTGTCTACGTCGACGGGGCGAAAATCGCCTCGCTGGGTCTGCGGATCCGCCATGGCTGCTCCTTTCATGGCCTGGCCCTGAACGTGGACATGAACCTGGAACCGTTTCGACGGATTAATCCCTGCGGCTACGCCGGGCTGGCGATGACCCAGCTGAGCGATCACGCAGGACCGATTGAATTTGCCGAGGTAAGTGCCCGGCTGCGCGCGCAGCTCGTCAAACACCTCGACTATGCTGAGCAGACGACCCTGACGGGCGGAATCGACTGATATGACTACTGATGCAGTGCAAACCATGATCCCGACGCTCGATGTCACCGAGCGCCCGGCCCCGCGTCCCAAGGTAGAAGCCGGCGTCAAGCTGCGCGGCGCCGAAAAGGTTGCACGCATCCCGGTGAAGATCATTCCGACTACGGAATTGCCGAAAAAGCCGGACTGGATTCGTGTCCGCATCCCGGTTTCACCGGAAGTCGACCGCATCAAGGCCCTGCTGCGCAAGCACAAGCTGCACAGCGTGTGCGAAGAGGCGTCCTGCCCGAACCTGGGCGAGTGCTTCTCCGGCGGCACCGCGACCTTCATGATCATGGGCGACATCTGCACTCGTCGTTGCCCGTTCTGCGACGTCGGCCACGGCCGTCCGAAGCCACTGGACGTCAACGAACCGGAAAGCCTGGCCATCGCCATCGCCGACCTGAAACTCAAGTACGTGGTGATCACCTCGGTGGACCGTGATGACCTGCGTGACGGCGGTGCCCAGCACTTTGCCGACTGCATCCGCGAAATCCGCAAGCTGTCGCCGAACGTCCAGCTCGAAACCCTGGTCCCGGACTACCGTGGCCGCATGGACATCGCGCTGGAAATCACCGCCGCCGAGCCACCGGATGTATTCAACCACAACCTGGAAACCGTGCCGCGCCTGTACAAGGCCGCACGTCCGGGCTCGGACTACCAGTGGTCGCTGACCCTGCTGCAACGTTTCAAGCAGATGATGCCGCACATTCCGACCAAGTCCGGTTTGATGCTGGGC
This sequence comes from Pseudomonas sp. IT-196MI5, assembly GCF_949767415.1. Lineage (NCBI taxonomy): Bacteria > Pseudomonadati > Pseudomonadota > Gammaproteobacteria > Pseudomonadales > Pseudomonadaceae > Pseudomonas > Pseudomonas sp. IT-196MI5. Next base: position 180,946 of record NZ_CATKPZ010000044.1, on the reverse strand, counting down.
CTGGGCGAGACCGACGAAGAAGTCATCGAAGTCATGAAGCGCATGCGCGAGCACGACATCGACATGCTGACCCTCGGCCAGTACCTGCAACCGTCCCGCAGCCACTTGCCGGTGCAGCGCTTCGTGCACCCGGACACCTTCGCCTGGTTCGCCGAGGAAGGCTACAAGATGGGCTTCAAGAACGTGGCGTCCGGTCCGTTGGTACGTTCTTCGTATCACGCTGACGAGCAAGCCAAGCTGGTCAAGGCCGAGCTTATGTCGTCCTGATCGACGCAATGAAATGAAAAGCGCCCGCACGGCACCCAGCCTCGCGGGCGTTTTTTTGCCTGGCCGATGGCAATGGCTGTTTTTTCCTGCAACCTGCGGGGCAACGGTTCCTCTTCTGTTTGTCCCCGTTCCTGACTACTGTGTGCTGAAGATTTCACGCAGGGAGATTCACGGATGACCGCTCGACCGACCCATACCCTTTGCCCCCATGCTCCCGTCCCGGCACTGCCGTCGGAAGGCATGATCGGCGTCATCGCACCTGCCGGTCCCGCGCCGCTGGACACCGACAAGGCGGTGCAATGGATGCGCGCCCGGGGTTATTCACTGAAAGTGTTTCCCGGGGTCTACGAAAAAAACGGCTACCTGGCCGGTAGCGACGAGGTGCGACTCGGCGATCTGCATGCAGCGTTCGCCGATAGGGAGGTGGATGCCATCATCTGCCTGCGTGGAGGTTACGGCGCGCCCCGGCTGCTCGACCGCATCGATTTTGATTTGCTGCGTGACAATGCCAAGCCGTTCGTCGGCTACAGCGACATCACTGCGCTGCATTTGGCGATCAGTCGTTATGCCGGCTTCGTGACCTTTCATGGTCCGATGCTCAATGCCGACCTGCTGGGTGGCAAGCAAATACCTACGGAGTCTTCCTTCTTCAACATGCTGCGTGGGCAGGTGAGGGCGGGAACAGTGCTGGCTCATCCGATAGCCTACCCGCTGACCACGATCGAGCCTGGCGTGGCTCATGGGCGCTTGCTCGGAGGCAATCTGGCCATGATCGCCGCGACCATGGGCACGCCTTACGAGATTGACGCCGAGGGCGTCATTCTGTTGATCGAGGACATCAACGAGCCGCTGTATCGCATCGACCGGTTGCTGACACACCTGCGGCTGGCTGGCACGTTGCACAAGCTGCGCGGCGTGTTGGTCGGGGATGTGGCGGGGGTTGAGGTGGCAGCGCTGGACAGGTTGCTCAAGCAGACCTTCGAGCCATTGAAGATTCCGGTGCTGTCCGGGTGGCGCAGTGGGCATTGCGACCCGAACCTGACGTTGCCCATGGGGGCGTTGGTCAGACTGGATGCGGGGAACAAGGAATTGGTGCTGGAGCAGGATGTGGTCGTCAGACGCTAGATTTTTATCGCCTGTTAGTCAGTCTTCGCGAGCAGGCTCGCTCCCACATCAGTTCTGTGAACGACACAAAACCAGTGTGGGAGCGAGCCTGCTCGCGAAGCTTTTAGCGGTTACGCAACCCTTCCAGCAATTTGTGCGTCGGGTACCCATCCGCCGGCCAGCCAAATGACTGTTGGGCGCTGCGGATCGCCTTGCGCGTGTTGGCGCCAATGATCCCGTCGGCGGTGCCAGCATCGTAGTTTTGTGTGCTCAGCAGGTTTTGCAGCTCGATCCGCTCGGTACGGCTCAGTGGCAGGTCATCCTTTGGCCACGTGCCGCTGATCAGTCCCGCGCCATTGAAGCGTTCGGACAACAGGCTCACCCCCAAGGCGTAGGACGACGAGTTGTTGTACTTGAGGATCGCCCGGAAGTTATCGAGCACCAGGAACGCCGGGCCACGGTAACCGGCCGGCAGCAGCAGGGCCGCGGACAATTGCTCGGAGCCGGCCGGGACCTGGCCACCATTGGGCAGGGTAATTCCCAGTTGCCGCCATTCGGCGACGCTCTTGCGAGTAGTGCCGTCGGCCAGCACGTAGTTGAACCCACCTGGCAACTGCACTTCGAAGCCCCACGGCTGGCCTTTCTGCCAGCCTGAGCTCTGCAGGTAATGCGCAGTCGAGGCCAGGGCATCGGCCGAGCTGCCCCAGATATCGCGGCGTCCGTCGCCATCGAAGTCCACGGCATGGGTGTTGTAGGTGGTCGGGATGAACTGGGTCTGGCCCATGGCACCGGCCCAGGATCCGAGCATCTTCTCGGGTTCGATATCGCCTTGTTGCAGGATTTGCAGGGCGGCAATCAATTGTGCGTGGGCGAAAGCGGGGCGACGGCCTTCGTAGGCCAGGGTCGCCAGTGAGTTGATCACCGACTTGCTGCCCTGGAACTGGCCAAAGTTGCTTTCCATGCCCCACACGGCCACCAGCGCTTGACGATCAACGCCGTAACGCTGCTCGATGCTTTGCAGGATGTCGGCGTACTGGTTGACCAGCGACTGGCCTTTGCGTACACGCAGCGGCGACAAGGCGCCGTCGAGGTATTCCCACACCGGTTTTGCGAATTCCGGTTGGCTGCGATCAGCACGAATCACACTGGGGTCGAAGCTGACATCGGCGAAAGCGCGATCAAACAGATCGGCGCGGATCCCGGCAGCCAAGGCATCCTTGCGGAAACCCGCCTGCCATTCGGCGAAGGTCTGGGTGGGTTGGATGTCGAGGTTTTCACCGTTCGCAACCACAGGCGGAACAACCGCCGGGGCGGTGGCGACAGGGAGGGTCTGAAGCGGCTGGGCGTCGGCGGCGGTGGGTTTTTCCGCGCAGGCGACTAGCAAAACGAGGCTGGAGGCAGCAATCAATTGGCGTAAGTGCCAACGACGGGAAAGACAAAAGGGCATGCACGGGTCCAGGGAATACGGATCAGGTACAGACCTTACCATGTCAAAGGGGTGTTCTGCTTTACGCAGCCAGAAAGTAAGAAGCCTCCCAGCTGTCAGACTGGAAGGCTTCGCGGCGGTAGCTGCCTTTGCCCTTGGCGGGGCGTTCCTGGCGGCTGCGGAACAATGGCTGGGCGATGATGGATTTGGCCTTGTTGGGGCCATGCTTCGATGGCTTTTTGCTCATGATGATGCCTCGCAAGTGAGTGGTTTTTGCGGGGCAAATCATCGGCCGAAGTTGAGGGGCTGTCTAGTCCTGTATTGCGTAGGATTTTTCACCCATCTTGGTCGGGAGGCGGTTGTTTGTGGCGAGGGGGCTTGCCCCCGTTGGGGCGCGAAGCGCACCCATAATCGGCGCACGCGGTCGTGCAGATAAACCATGTAGTTCGACTTTACGACGGCTTCGCCGCCGAACGGGGGCAAGCCCCCTCGCCACAGAAAGCCTTACTCGGCAGGTAACGTCAGGCGCTGCCCAGCCATCAACAACGTCAATCGGCTCAGACTCATCCACGGCGAACCGGCCGCCTGGCCCTTGATCTGGGCATCGATACGCTGTGCTTCGAGCAAAAGTTGCGCCCAGCGTTGTGCCGAGTAGCGTTGCAGGGCTTTGCTTATCAACGGTTTGCGCTTGTCCCAGACCGGAGGTTTGGCCTGGCTGAAGGCCTTGTCCAGCGGCGTACCCTGGCTGTATTGCAGCGAAATGTTGGCCAGCAGGCGCAACTCCCGGGCCAGGGCCCAGAGAATCACCGGCGGCTCGACGCCTTCACCACGCAAGCCTTCGAGCATGCGCAACGCATGGGCCGCTTCACCATTGAGCACCGCATCGGTCAGGCCAAAGACGTCGAAGCGCGCACTGTCGGCCACCGCCGCCTGCACGGTTTCAACGGTGATCTGACCCCCTTCGGCCATCAGCTTGAGCTTTTCGATTTCCTGGGCGGCGGCCAGCAAATTGCCCTCGACCCGCGCCGCGATCAGCTCAACGGCGTCCTGGCTGGCGGAAAGCCCGGCCTGGGACAAACGTTGGCGGATCCAGCTTGGCAACTGGGCGACATCGACTGGCCAGATCTGCACGAACTGGGTCTGTTGCCCTTCGACCAGCGCTTTGCCCCACTTGGTTTTCTGCGCACTGCCATCGAGTTTCGGCAGGCTGATCAGCAGTACGGTGTCGTCAGCCGGGCGCGAGCAGTACTCGATCAGCGCGGCGGCACCTTTGTCGCCGGGTTTGCCAGAGGGCAAGCGCAGTTCCAGCAGGCGCTTTTCGGCGAACAGCGACATGCTGGCACCGGCTTGCAGCAGCGTTCCCCAGTCGAAACTGGCGTCGGCGGCAAACACCTGGCGTTCATCGAATCCCTGCTGACGGGCGGCAGTGCGAACAGCGTCGGCCGCCTCCTGGCACAACAACGGGTCATCGCCGCTGATGATGTAGATCGGCGCAAGGGCGCCTTGCAGGTGTTTGGCGAGTTGGGCGGGGGCGAGCTTCATAAGAGAGGTCGAACGGGGCGCCTGAGCACCCCGTAAGTCTTACTGCTGCGGCAGTTCGACAGGCGACTGACGCGGGGTGTCCGCTTCAGCCTTCTTTGCCGCTTCCAGTGCTGCGGCATCAGCCTTGGCCTTGGCTTCGGCAGTCTGCTGCAACTGATCCAGTTGGCCAGGGCTCAGTTGTTGCAGGCGCAGCATCATGCGTTGAACCAGCTCGCGGCGGGCTTCTGTCCGGGCCGTTGCGGCTTCCTGGTCGGAGCCCACCAGGTTGTTGCCGTCGTGCATGTAGATTTTCTGCACTTCAAGCTTGTCGCTCATCAGTGGCAGGTCACCGCGACCAAGGATGTCGTAGTTCAACACGGTGGTCACCTGGTATTCGCCAGCACGACCGGCACCTGCGTAGCTGAGGATGCGTTGGCTTTCCTGCTCATTGGTCAGCACCAGTTTGTAAGGTGCGCCGTTATAGACCTTGACGCCGCTGCCTTCCAGTGTCTGACGCAACTGGGTCACGGTTGGGCCGTAAGCGTTGCGGGCACTCAGGTCGAGTTCCTTGATCGCCAGTTCGTCGGTGCCGGTGCCGCGCAGCTGGAAACCGCAGGCGCTCAACAGAACCGCGAGGCCCATCACCAGCAGATTGCGTTTGATCATCTTGTTGCTCCCCTTGAAACCATGTGGGCCGCTCAAGCGGCCCGAAAGGTTTTATTCGGCGCCAGGCTCACCTGGCGCCTGATCCAATTAGCTGGCGACGATATTGACCAGTTTCCCAGGCACTACGATCACTTTACGGATGGTCAGGCCGTCGACGAAGCGCAGGACGTTCTCGTTGGCGCGGGCTGCTGCTTCGATTTCTTCGCGGCTGGCACTGGCGGGCATTTCGATCTGGCCACGCAGCTTGCCGTTGACCTGGATGACGAGCGTCAGGCTGTCCTGCACCAGTGCGCTGTCGTCCTGCGCCGGCCAACCGGCGTCGATCACCGGATCAGCGTGACCCAATTGATTCCACAGTTCGTGGCTGATGTGCGGCGTGATCGGAGCCAGCAGCAGGGTCACGGTTTCCAGACCTTCGTGAATCAGTGCGCGATCCTGCTCGGTGACTTGCGCGGCTTTTTCCAGCACGTTCATCAGTGTCATCACCTGGGCGATGGCGGTGTTGAATTTGTGGTTCTGGCCGACGTCCTGGCTGGCCTGCTTGATGGCCAGGTGGATCGAACGACGAACGGCTTTCTGCTCGTCATTCAGGCTGGCGACGTCCAGTTTGCCCGGCAGGCCTTGAGCGACGTGGGCTTGAGCCAGACGCCAGACACGCTTGAGGAAGCGGTGCGAGCCTTCCACACCGGAGTCGGACCATTCCGCGCTCATGTCAGGCGGCGAGGCGAACATCATGAACAGGCGGCAAGTGTCTGCACCGAACTGGTCGATCATCGACTGTGGGTCGACGCCGTTGTTCTTCGACTTGGCCATCTTCTCGGTGCCGCCGATTTCCACCGGCAAGCCGTCAGCTTTCAACTTGGCGCTGATAACCTTGGCCTTGCTGTCACGCTCAAGCTCGACGTCCGCCGGGTTGAACCAGGTGTAAGCGCCATTGGCTTCGCGACGATAGTAAGTCTCGGCGATCACCATGCCCTGGGTCAGCAGGTTCTTGAATGGCTCGTTGGAGCTCACCAGGCCTTCGTCACGCATCAGTTTGTGGAAGAAGCGCGCGTAGAGCAGGTGCAGGATCGCGTGTTCGATACCGCCGATGTACTGATCCACCGGCAGCCAGTGGTCGGCTGCGGATTTTTCCACGAGGCCACCTTCAAAGTGCGGCGAGGCGTAGCGGGCGTAGTACCACGACGACTCGACGAAGGTGTCCATGGTGTCGGTTTCACGCTTGGCAGGCTGGCCACATTTAGGGCAGCTGCACTCGTAGAACTCAGGCATGCGCGCCAGTGGCGAACCGGCGCCGTCCGGCACCACGTCTTCCGGAAGTACGACGGGCAATTGATCTTCCGGTACCGGCACATCACCGCAGGTGTTGCAGTGGATGATCGGGATCGGGCAGCCCCAGTAGCGCTGACGGCTGATGCCCCAGTCGCGCAGGCGGAACTGGGTGCGCGAGGCGCCCAGTTCTTTCTTGATCAGCGCCACTTCGATGGCGTCGAAGGCGCCCGCGAAGTCGAGGCCGTCGAACTCGCCGGAATTGATCAGCGTGCCGTACTCGCCGTAGGCGTCTTGCCATGGCGTAGGGTTGCTGTCACCGGAACTGGTGCGCACGACCGATTTAACCGGCAGGTTGTACTTGTGGGCGAACTCGAAATCGCGCTCGTCGTGGGCCGGAACTGCCATCACCGCGCCATCGCCGTAGTGCATCAGCACATAGTTGGCGACCCATACCGGCAGTTTTTCGCCGGTCAGCGGGTGCTCGACGAACAGGCCGGTCGGCAGGCCTTTTTTCTCCTGGGTGGCGACGTCGGCTTCAGCCACGCTGCCGCCCTTGCATTCAGCGATGAACGCTTGCAGCTCAGGATTGTTCTGTGCGGCCAGGGTGGCGAGGTGGTGTTCGGCGGCCACGGCGACGTAGGTCGCGCCCATGAGGGTGTCCGGACGGGTGGTGAAGACTTTCAGCACGCCCGCTTCGCCGATGGAATCGACGTTGTACGGGAACTGCACTTCCATGCCGCGGGATTTGCCGATCCAGTTGCGCTGCATGGTCTTGACCTGTTCAGGCCAGCCCGGCAGGTCGTCGAGGCTCTCCAGCAGCTCATCCGCGTAGGCGGTGATCTTGAAGTAGTACATCGGGATTTCGCGCTTTTCGATCAGCGCGCCGGAGCGCCAGCCGCGACCGTCGATCACTTGCTCGTTGGCCAGGACGGTCTGGTCGATCGGGTCCCAGTTCACGGTGCCGCTTTTTTTGTAGATCACACCTTTTTCGAACAGGCGGGTGAACAGCCATTGTTCCCAGCGGTAGTAATCCGGCTTGCAGGTGGTCACTTCGCGCGACCAGTCCACCGCCAGGCCCAGGCTGCGCAGCTGGGTCTTCATGTAGGCGATGTTTTCGTAGGTCCACTTGGCGGGCGCTACGTTGTTCTTCATCGCGGCGTTTTCCGCCGGCATGCCGAAGGCGTCCCAACCCATGGGTTGCAGAACGTTCTTGCCTTGCATGCGCTGGTAGCGGGAGATCACGTCGCCGATGGTGTAGTTGCGCACGTGCCCCATGTGTAGCTTGCCGCTGGGGTAAGGGAACATCGACAGGCAGTAGTAAGTCTCCTTGCCTGGCTGTTCACTGACTTCAAAGGACTTTTGCTCGTCCCAGAACGACTGGGCGGCGGCTTCGATTTCACGGGGCTGATATTGTTCGTGCATGGCTACTTTTGAACTGAATAGGGGTGGCCTAATCCTCTTCAATGCAACGCTGGACGGTGAACACGCCACATTGGCGTTTTCGAGGCCCAGCCGAGCTGGAAGTGGAGTTACAGGAAGCGCCGTAGCATACATGACCGCGCTCTACCGAGGGAAACCCTGATTGCGGCCGCACATCCTGCAAAAACCGCTGCGAGGGCCGTTGGTCGCGGCGTTCAGCCGGTTTGTTCATGGAAGCTAAGCTCTAACTGGGGAGTAGGTCTTATCTTCCAATGAGGTGAGGGATGGTTGAGTCTCAGCAAAAAGCTACAAAACCGGAGCTGTACGAAAGGCTGATCGATCGTTTGGCCTTGGCCCTGGATGCGGCAAGGACCGCTGGCCGGTTGCGCGACGAACACCCTCTGGAACTGGAACTGCGTGGTCTGAGCCCCGCAGAGTTTGCACTGGTCAAGGCGTATCTGGATCGCAGTGAGCGTGAGATACACGGATGCTTGTCAGAGGCGGTAAAGCAACTCGACGTACCGCGTTCGGCCAAGATCATCTGGCTCAAGGACAAGGTTCCCGGCAGAGACGCGGTAAAGGTCCGGTCTTTCCAGTTCAAATAGGGCACAGAGCCTTGCTCGATGCATTTTTGAAATATAGTCCTTGCGTAATGATTGTCGCATTACGCCAACCCACTTAGGCTTCGGGCATCTCCGGGAGATGCTCAATGCCTTTTCGTTATTTCGTAAAACAACTTCTTTTGCCACCCGGCATTCTATTGCTGCTGCTTTTGCTTGCCTGGTGGTGGCGCCGATCCAGGCCAAGGCTTGCCGGTGCGTGCTTTGCGCTGGGCCTGGGGGGCTTCTGGCTGATGAGCCTGCCGGTGGTGGTGCAGTGGAGTGCCGGCCTGCTCGAGCGGGAGCCACCGCTGACCCGCGATGAATGGGCAGTCCTGGGGCAGCGTGCGGATGCGATCGTGATCCTTGGCTCAGGGCGCGAGCGCGGTGATGTGGCCTGGGGCGCCGACCAGCCCACGGGCGTCGGCCTGGAGCGCCAGCGCTTTGCCGCGCGACTGGCCAAGGCTTCTGGCCTGCCCGTGCTGACCAGCGGCGGCTTGCATTACGGCACGCCGCCCAGTGAGGCGCAGATGATGGCTGACTCCTTGCGTGACGATTTTGGCGTGAGCGTGCGCTGGCAGGAAGGGCGCAGCCGCACGACCTGGGAAAATGCGCAGTTCAGCGCCGAAGTGTTGCTGCCACAGGGCGTCAAACGTGTGGTGCTCGTGACTCAGGCCTGGCATATGCCACGAGCGGTCTGGAGTTTCCGCAAGGCCGGGTTTGAGGTGGTGCCGGCGCCGGTAGGCTTTCTGGGAGGCGACAACGCGCGGCCACTGGGTGGCTGGATGCCAGAGTTCAAGGCGATCTGGCAGAACGGGCAATTGATGAACGAGGCGGTGGGGCAGATCGGTTATTCGTTGTTTTACCGATAACCGAATGGTTGCCCGCGCCCTGTAGGAGCTGGCTTGCCAGCGAAAGCGATGTTACGGCGACCATAGCTTTCGCCGGCAAGCCGGCTCCTACAGGTTTATGCGGTGTCAGTTCAGACGGTCTTGGCCATCCGGCTCGCAATCAGCGCCCAACCGAACAACAACACGCAGAGAATCAGCAATGGCCACGAACGCCATTCCAGGTATGGCGTCAGGTTATGCATCGGCACCACTTCGCCATACAGGATGCCGCGTTCGAACTGTGGGATCTGATCGGTAATCTGACCGAACGGGTTGATCAGGCCGGATACGCCGTTGTTGGTGGCGCGGATCATCCAGCGGCCGGCCTCCAGTGCACGCATCTGCGCCATCTGCAGGTGTTGCAGGGGGCCGATGGAGGTACCGAACCAGGTGTCGTTACTGATGGTCAGCAGCAGGTCGCTGCGAGCGGCAAGGCTGGCGGCGAACTCCGGATAAACCACTTCATAGCAGATGAACGGCGCGATCTGATAACCCTTGGCTTGCAGCAGCGGCTGGTCGGCCGGGCCGCGAGCGAAGTCCGACATTGGCAGGTCGAAGAAAGCGATCAGTCCGCGCAACATGTCCTGCAAGGGAACATATTCACCAAACGGCACCAGTTTTTGCTTCAGGTAAGTGCCGTCGCCTTCACCGGTAGCGGTGATGCCATTGAAGAAACGCTTCTCGTGGCGTACTTCCATGCGCACCGGGACACCAGTAATGAACGCCGATTTACGTTCGGCCGCGAAGTTGCCCATCATGTTCAGGTAGCCCTCGGCGGACTCCTTGAGCACCGGAATCGCCGTTTCCGGCCAAATGAGAAGGTCGGCTCGCCTGGAGCTGAAACTCATGTCGCGGTACAACGCCAGTTGTGCGTTGAGCTGCGCCGGGTCCCACTTCATGCTTTGTTCGACGTTGCCCTGAATGGCGGCGACGCTCAGTGGCGGGCCCGACGGGCTGGTCCAGGCATGATGTTTGAGGGCCATACCGACCAGCCATGGCCCGACCAGCAGCAATGCACCGGCAGCGATGAAGCCTTTACGCCCTGTGCGAACCAGGCGCAAGCCGTTGTGGATCAGCGCAGCTGTCAGGGCCAGGGTAAAGGAAATCAGCCACATCCCGCCGATGGGAGCAAGCCCGGCCAGCGGGCCATCGAGCTGGCTGTAGCCGGAATACAGCCACGGGAAACCTGTCAGGAACCAGCCACGGAAAGCTTCCTGGCCAACCCATAGCGCCGCAAAGGCCAGCGCGTCGGCCAGTGGTGCCTCATTGCGCCGCAGCCAGCGCGCCCAAATCCAGGCTGGCAAGGCAAAGAACCAGGCAATCGCCGCTGTGAAGATCAGCATCAGGAAGCCGGCCAGCAGCATCGACGCGCCGCCGAAGTGGTGAATGCTGTAGTAGATCCAGCTGGTGCCGGCACCGAACAGGCCGAAACCGAAACACCAGCCGCGACCCAGCGCCTGGCGTGGGCTCAGTTCGCGCAAGCCGGCATAGAACAGGCCGACGGCGAGCAGTGCCAGTATCCAGATATCGAACGGCGCCAGGGCCAGAGTGGTGATTGCACCGGCCGCCACGGCCAGCAGGTTACCGGGCCAGCCGGGGCGGGTTGTCCAGCGCATTTCAATCCTTAGCGAGCAATGGGCGTCAGGCGAAGCAAGTGAATCCGACGGCTGTCGGCGTTCAGGATGCGGAAGCGATACGGGCCGATTTCAGTGATTTCGTTACGTTTTGGCAAATGCCCGAACGCACTCATCACCAGGCCGCCAACGGTGTCGAACTCATCGTCGGAGAACTCGCTGTCGAAAAAATCGTTGAAGTTCTCGATCGGTGTCAGGGCCTTGATCAGGAAATCACCGCTGGGCAGCGGCTTGATGTAGCTGTCTTCTTCGACGTCGTGCTCGTCTTCGATGTCGCCGACGATTTGCTCCAGCACGTCTTCGATGGTCACCAGGCCTGCCACGCCGCCGTACTCGTCGATGACGATGGCCATGTGATTGTGGTTGGCACGGAATTCGCGGAGCAGCACGTTAAGGCGCTTGGATTCCGGCACGAAGGTGGCCGGGCGCAGCAGGTCCTTGATGTTGAAGTTGTCGCCGTTCTCCTTGAGGATCAACGGCAACAAGTCCTTGGCCAGCAACACGCCCATCACGTCATCGTGGCTTTCGCCGATCACCGGGTAGCGGGAGTGGGCCGAGTCGACCACGGCTGGCAGGAACTCGCGGGGTGTCTGGGTCGCCTTGATGCTGACCATTTGCGAGCGCGGGACCATGATGTCCCGAACCTGCAAGTCAGCCACCTGGATGGCGCCTTCGACGATGGCCAGCGCTTCGCTGTCCAGCAGTTTGTTCTGGTGTGCATCGCGCAGCAGCTCCAGCAGCTCCTGGCGGTTTTTCGGCTCGTGGGCAAAAGCCTGGGTGAGCTTACCCAGCCATGACTTCTGCCCGTTGCTCGATCGATCTTCGCTCATAGCGATTACTCTGAATCCTTTGTTGTTTCGGTAGGGGATAAATCGGTTTCGTCGTCCGCGTACGGATCGGGAAAGCCCAGTTCTGCAAGCAACGTTCGTTCCAGTGCTTCCATCTCTTCGGCTTCGTCGTCATCAATATGGTCGTAACCGAGCAGATGCAAGCAGCCGTGAATCACCAGGTGTGCCCAATGGGCCTTGAGCTCCTTGCCCTGTTCAGCGGCTTCGCGCTCGACCACGGCCACGCAGATCACCAGATCGCCCAGCAGCGGGATGTCGAGGAACTCATCCGGCACATCGGCCGGGAATGACAAGACGTTAGTTGCGTAATCCTTTTGTCGCCAGGTGTGGTTCAGCTCGCGGCCTTCGGCTTCGTCGACCAGACGAATGGTCATTTCCGAGTCGGCGGTGCGCTGGCGCAAGGCCAGTTCGCACCACTGGTGGAATTCGGCTTCGCTGGGGGCGGGGGCTTGGGTGGCGATTTGCAGGTCAAGCTCAAGCATCGCGGCGGCTATCCTTGGCGGCTGCATCATCGGCCACTTTAGTTTCGAAGCGCTCATAGGCTTCGACAATCCGTTGCACCAGTGGATGGCGCACGACGTCCTTGGGCTGGAAATGGGTGAAGCTGATTCCCGGCACTTCCTTGAGCACTTCAATCACGTGGTGCAGCCCGGACTTGGTGCCGCGTGGCAGGTCGACCTGGGTGATGTCCCCGGTGATGACGGCCGTGGAGCCGAAGCCGATCCGGGTCAGGAACATTTTCATCTGCTCGACCGTGGTGTTCTGGCTTTCGTCGAGAATGATGAAGCTGTTGTTCAACGTACGGCCGCGCATGTAGGCCAGCGGCGCGACTTCGATCACCTGGCGTTCGATCAGCTTGGCGACGTATTCGAAACCGAGCATTTCGTAGAGCGCGTCGTAGAGCGGGCGCAGGTACGGGTCGATTTTTTGTGCGAGGTCGCCGGGCAGGAAGCCGAGTTTTTCACCCGCTTCGACCGCCGGACGCACCAACAGGATGCGGCGGATCTGCTCGCGCTCCAGTGCATCGACCGCGCAAGCCACGGCCAGATAGGTCTTGCCGGTACCGGCCGGACCGATGCCAAAATTGATGTCGTTACCGAGGATTTCCTTCACGTAGCGCACCTGATTCAAACCGCGGGGGCGAATCATGCCTTTCTTGGTGCGCAGGGCTACGGACGGTTCTGCGGGGGTGTGGTTGTCCAGCTGTTCGACGGCCGATTCCTGCAGGAACAGGTGAACCATGTCCGGCGACAGCTCGGTACCCTTGGTTTCCCGGTACAGGCGGCGCAGGAGGTTTTCCGCGGAGGTGGTGTGTTTGGGTTCGCCGATCAGCTCGAACTGGTTTCCGCGATTGCGGATCTCGATGGTCAGGCGCTGTTCGATCAAGCGCAAATGCTCGTCGAATTGCCCGCACAGATTGGCGAAGCGACGAGCTTCAAAAGGCTCGAGGATGAAACGATGTGGTTCTATGGGTGCGTTCAAGGTCGTATTTAGCCGCCCTGGGGCAATTGGGATGAATCAAGGATAGCGCCAGTGGCGTGGGCGCGAAAGCTCTTAAATGAGGCGACCCGATTCCAGTTGCGGACGCTGTACCTGTGGGAGCGAGCCTGCTCGCGATAGCGGTATGACTGACGACTGATGCATTGAATGTCAGATAGCAATCGCGAGCAGGCTCGCTCCCACAGGGATTAACGGTGTTATTGGATCAGCGAACCCCGCAGCGAATGCGGCTGCGCGGCATCGATGTGCACGTCCGCGAACTGGCCGATCAGGGTCGGATTGTCGCAGCGGAAGTTGACGATCCGGTTATTCTCGGTCCGGCCTTGCAGCTCGCCCGGGTCTTTTTTCGAGTAATCGGTTACCAGGATCCGCTGGATCGAACCGACCATTTGTCGGCTGATCTCGAAACCTTGCTGGTTCAAGCGATGTTGTAGCGCGTTCAGGCGTTCTTTTTTCAACTCTTGCGGCGTGTCATCGGTCAGATCGGCGGCCGGTGTGCCCGGGCGCTGGCTGTAGATGAACGAGTAGGAAAAGTCGAAGCCGACGTCGGCAATCAGCTTCATGGTTTGCTCGAAGTCTTTCTCGGTCTCGCCCGGGAAGCCGACGATGAAGTCGGAGCTGATGCAGATCCCCGGCACGGCGGCGCGCAGTTTGCGCAGTTTGGATTTGTATTCCAGTGCGGTGTGGTTGCGCTTCATCGCGGCGAGGATGCGGTCCGAGCCCGACTGCACCGGCAAGTGCAGGTGCTTGACCAGTTCCGGCACGTCGGCATGGGCCTGGATCAGGCTGTCGGAGAACTCCAGCGGATGCGACGTGGTGTAACGGATGCGGTCGATGCCGTCGACCGCGGCGACCACGCGGATCAGCTCGGCCAGATCCGCCAGGCGTCCGTCATGGGTGAGGCCACGATAGCCGTTGACGTTCTGCCCCAGCAACGTCACTTCGCGCACGCCGTTTTCGGCCAGGTGGATGATCTCGGCAAGCACATCGTCGAACGGCCGGCTGACTTCTTCACCACGGGTGTAGGGCACCACGCAGAACGTGCAGTATTTGCTGCAACCTTCCATCACCGACACGTAAGCGCTCGGGCCGTCGATGCGAGGTTCGGGCAGATGGTCGAATTTCTCGATTTCCGGGAACGAGACGTCGACTTGTGGCAGCTTGCTGATGCGCGCGGCGTCGATCATTTCCGGCAGGCGGTGCAGGGTCTGCGGGCCGAAGACCACGTCGACGTACGGCGCGCGATCACGGATGGCCGCGCCTTCCTGGCTGGCCACGCAACCGCCGACGGCGATCACCATGTCCGGGTTGGCCAGTTTCAGTTCACGCCAGCGGCCGAGCTGGGAGTAGACGCGATCCTGGGCACGTTCGCGGATCGAGCAGGTGTTGAGCAGGATCACGTCGGCGTCTTCAGCGCGGGCGGTGACTTCCAGGGCCTGATGTTCGCCCAGCAGATCGACCATGCGCGAGCTGTCGTACTCGTTCATCTGGCAACCGTGGGTTTCGATGTAAAGCTTCTTGGCCATGGAATAGAGTCATCACCTGATTCAAAGAACCGCGCATTATAGGGAACATGTACCCAGGTTCCTACCGCTGCGCGTCCGATGGCTATGCTATAGTTCGCGCCCTCATTTTTATCCCCCGATGTGTTGCTCGCCCGCCATGACCAAACGTGAAGCTCCAATCTACAAGGTGATTTTCCTCAACCAGGGCCAGGTGTTCGAAATGTACGCCAAGCAGATCTATCAAAGTGATCTGTGGGGCTTTCTGGAAGTGGAAGAGTTCGTCTTTGGCGAGCGCACGCAAGTGGTCGTCGATCCGAGCGAAGAAAAGCTCAAGGCTCAGTTCGAAGGCGTAGTGCGCAGTTTTGTGCCGATGCATTCGATCGTGCGTATCGACGAAGTCGAGCGTATGGGAACACCGAAAATCAGCGAGGCCCGTGGCGCGGTCGGCAATGTCATGCCGTTTCCGATGCCAATGCCTGAGAAGTAAGACCTGGAATCGAGTCGCTCCATTCGCAGGCAAGCCAGCTCCTACAGAAACGCGCGGTCCTTGTAGGAGCTGGCTTGCCAGCGAATGCGTCGCAGCAAAAATCAGGGAAGAGGTGCGAAAGGCGTACGCCCATCAGCGCTCTGCAATTCCATCAAATATTTGCGGAAAATTTGCCCGAGCACCTGGGTGGCGACTTCGAGTTCTTCGCGGGGCATTTTTTCGGTGACTTCGTCGGCGGTGTCCAGGGCATCTTCGGCGCCGTTGACCGCCGCCATCTTCAGCAGGATGTACGCCTGAACGTTATTGGCCGGCACGCCTTCACCGTGGAAGAACATGGTGCCGAGCTTGAATTGCGCCTGGGCGTGGCCCTGCAGCGAGGCTTTTTCGAAATAGCTCAGGGCTTGATTGAGGTCGCGCGGCGCGTTTTTGCCTTCGTAGTAGAACTCACCCAACTCGTATTGCGCTTGTGCATCCCCTTCCTCCGACGCTTTCTGGCAGGCGGCGAGCGCCTGTTCCAGGTCTTGCGGCTGGGTATTGAGGGTGCAGCGACCCATCGCTGGGATTAACAACGAGTTGCCGCCTGCTTGTGCGTGCGCGAGCAGGGGCTGAAGAAGCAACAGGCAGCCCAGTGCAAGGGTGCGGCCGGTGCGGTTCATGGGAATCGACTTACCTCTGAAGGGCGCGCGGACCCATCGAGGGATCCAATAAGCGCGCATTATGAAATAAGCAGGGGCAACCTTACAAAGTCTTTACTCGTTTTTCTGCTGCGCGGGAAATATAACGCCCGTTTTGCGAGGGATTTTTGCTGAAACTGTAGGAGTACCGGCGGCGTGTAGGTGAAAGCTGACGCCGGCAATAGCCAACGTCAGCGCCACAGCGTTATTTCAAGGCAGCGAAGGCGCGCTCGGCGGCGTCCAGGGTCAGTTTCAGCTCGGCTTCACCATGAGCGATCGAAGTGAAGCCGGCTTCGAAGGCGCTCGGTGCCAGGTAGACGCCTCCTTCCAGCATCAGATGGAAGAAGCGACCGAACAGGGCAGCGTCGCTGGCCATGACGTCATCGAAGGTGACGATGTCGTCGGCGCCGCTGAAATACAGGCCGAACATGCCGCCGGCCTGGGTGGTCACGAACGGAATGCCGGCCGCATCGGCGCGCTGTTGCAGGCCGTCGAGCAGGCGAGTGGTGTAGTCGGTCAGCTCGGCATGGAAGCCCGGGCGGCTGATCAGGCGCAGGGTGGTCAGGCCGGCAGCCATCGCCAGCGGGTTACCGGACAGCGTGCCGGCCTGGTAGACCGGGCCCAGCGGAGCGATACGCTGCATGATTTCACGCTTGCCGCCGAAACAGCCGACCGGCATGCCGCCACCGATGATCTTGCCGAAGGTGGTCAGGTCCGGTGTCACGCCGTAATACGCCTGGGCACCGCCGAGGGCGACACGGAAACCGGTCATCACTTCGTCGAAAATCAGTACCACGCCGTGCTTGTCGCACAGGGTCCGCAGGCCTTCGAGGAAACCCGGTGCCGGCGGCACGCAGTTCATGTTGCCAGCCACTGGCTCAACGATGATGCAGGCCACGTCCTGGCCGACTTCGGCGAGCATGCTTTCAACGGCGTCGATGTCGTTGAACGGCAGGGTCAGGGTGTGTTTGGCGAACGCTGCCGGTACACCGGCCGAACTCGGTACGCCCTGGGTCAGTGCGCCGGAGCCGGCCTTGACCAGCAGGCTGTCGGAGTGGCCGTGGTAGCAGCCTTCGAATTTGATGATGCTGTCGCGGCCGGTGAAGCCTCGGGCCAGACGGATGGCGCTCATGGTCGCTTCGGTGCCGGAGCTGACCATGCGCACCATTTCCATCGACGGCACGAGCGAGCAGACCAGGTCGGCCATCTGCGTTTCCATCTCGGTCGGGGCGCCGTAGGACAAACCGTGCTCAAGCTGCTTGCGCACGGCGTCCAGCACGTCCGGGTGGCTATGGCCGAGGATCATCGGGCCCCAGGAGCCGACGTAATCCACATAGCGCTTGTTGTCTTCGTCTGTGACGTAGGCGCCTTCGGCGTGCTTGAAGAACAACGGCGTGCCGCCGACGCTCTTGAACGCGCGAACCGGCGAGTTCACGCCACCGGGAATGTGTTTTTGGGCATTGGCAAACAGCGTTTCGGAACGAGACATGATCGGGCTCTCAAATCAGATTTTAAGCGACTTTAATAGAAAGCAATTCGTTGAAGGCGCGGGCGCGGCGGGTTACCTCGGCCGTGCTCTCGGCGCCAAACAGGCCATGCACCACCGCCAGCAGATCGACGCCGTGGGCCACCAGCGGGGCGGCGTTTTCCAGGGTGATGCCGCCGATCGCGCAGATCGGCAGGTGCAACTGCTTGCGGGCCTGGTCGAGCAGTTCGAGGCTGCAGGTCGGCGCGCCGGGCTTGGTGTTCGAATTGAAGAAGCGGCCGAAGGCGACGTAACTGGCACCTTCTCTGGCAGCCTGTTCGGCCAGTTCGAGCTGCGCGTGGCAGGTTGAACCGATGATCGCCTGACGCCCGAGCAGCGCACGGGCAGGAGTCAGCGGGCCGTCGGTCTGGCCCAGGTGCACGCCCACATTCAGGCGTGCCGCCAACTCGGCGTCGTCGTTGATGATCAACTGTGTCTTGTAGCGTTCACACAACTCGCGCAAGGCTTCGGCCTCACGCAAGCGGCGGGCCTCGTCGCTGCTTTTGTCGCGGTATTGCAGCAGGGTGACGCCGCCTTCAAGCGCCGCCTCCACGTACGAAAGAAATTTACCGGCCAGTAACTGGCTGTCGGTAATGGCGTACAGGCCACGTAGTTTCATCGGACAAGCCTCACTGCATTACAAAGAGAAGTTACGAACAGAAATCCAGTGGCAAGCGACGCGGCACAAACTGGCCTTTACCCAACTGCTCGGCATCACGCAGGGTGCGCCATGTGTAGTTAAGCGCGGTCTGCACGGCACTGGCGAGGTTTTCGCCCTGGGCCAGACGACCGGCCAGAGCACTGGCCAGGGTGCAACCGGAACCGTGATAACTGCCCGGCAAGCGCTGGCAGGTAAAGGTTTCGCGCAGGCCGTCACGGCTGTACAGGCGATTGTGGATTTCGGTTTCGTCGCCATGGCCACCGGTGATCAACAGGTGTTTGACGAACGGCAGGAGTTTTTCAGCGCACTCGTCCGCAGTACCTTCGGGCAGCTCGGCGAGGATCCGGGCTTCGGGAAGGTTGGGGGTCGCAATGATCGACAGGGGCAGCAGGCGTTCGCGCATGGCGTAGCCGACTTCGTCCTTGCCCAGGCGTCCGCCGCCGCCGGCGCGCAGCACCGGGTCGCAGACCACCGGCAAGTGCGGGTGCGCCGAAAGCAGTTCGACCACAGTGTCGACCATTTCCAGGGAGCCGAGCATGCCCAGTTTGACCGCCGCGACTTCGGAGTCGTTGAGCACGGCATTGGCCTGGGCCAGTACCCACTCACGGTCGAGGACGCGGAAATCAGTGACATTGACGGTGTCTTGCACGGTCAGGGCGGTGACGGCCGGAGCCGCATGGCAACCCTGAGCGAGCAGGGCTTCGATATCTGCCTGCAAGCCGGCGCCACCACTTGGGTCGTGGCCGGAGAGACAGAGGACAACGGGGCGAGAGCTGTAGATATTCATGGTGCGCGAGCTTACCACCAAACATTCTTTTTCGGGTGCAGCGACTCTCCATTGTGGCGAGGGAGCTTGCTCCCGCTGGGGCGCGAAGCGGCCCCAAAAAACCTTCACGTTCATTGCGTCGACTGGTTTTACGACTGCTTCGCAGCCGAGCGGGAGCAAGCTCCCTCGCCACAGTGAATTTCTGCCATTGATAATCGTTCAGTAGTATCGCTGAAACGCCCGTCCTAGAGCCTTTTCAGGAAAAATTTCAATGGTGTTTAATGGCTATCAACGGCTATGCTAGAGTGGATCCAAACCAATAACAGGTAATACCGGTTTTACGTCTGCTCAAAAGGAATGGGGGGCTTCCTGACAGAACCGGACAGGCCACGCTGGGGCTTCAATGCACTATTTGCTGATGTTGCTGTTGTGTTTGCCCCTCCTGGCAAACGCCGTCGAGTTCGATGAATTCACTCAAAGCCTCCCCTTGGGCCGAACCCTGCAGGTCTACGAGGACGCAGGTGGTCAGGCGAGCATCGCGGATATCCGTGCGCAAGCGGCGGCCGGCAACTTCAAAACGCACCAGAAAGACACGCTCAACGCCGGGTACTCGCGTTCGGTATTCTGGCTGAAAATCGACCTGCATTACCGTCCGGCCAATCCGGCGGCGCAACGGACCTGGCTGCTGGAATTGGCCTATCCGCCCCTCGATCATCTCGATCTCTATTTGCCCGATGCGGCCGGCGACTATCAGTTGGTCAGGCAGACCGGCGATGCCTTGCCGTTCGCCAGCCGCGAGATTCGACAGAACAACTATTTGTTCGACCTGACGTTCAAACCTGACCAGGCTGAAACCGTATTCTTGCGATTGCAAAGCGAAGGCTCGATCCAGGCACCGGTAACCTTGTGGTCGAGCACCGCCTACCTCGAAGATCAGCCTGCGCGCCTCTATGTATTGGGGCTGATCTACGGCGTGCTGCTGGGGATGCTGGTCTACAACCTGTTCATCTACCTCAGCGTGCGCGACACCAGTTACCTCTACTACATCTTCTATATCGCCTCGTTCGGCTTGTATCAGCTGTCGGTAAACGGTGCCGCTGTGCAGTATTTCTGGCCGGACAACCCTTGGTGGGCCAACGCCGCAACGCCGTTTTTCATCGGCTGTGCGGGGTTGTTCGGCAGTCAGTTCGCCCGCAGTTTCCTGCAAATGGCTACCCACAGTCGCTGGCTCGACCGCTTGTTGCTGGCGCTGGTTGCCTTCGGTGCGCTGGTGGTCGGCCTGTCATTGATGAGCAGTTACGCCCTGGCCCTGCGCCTGGCCACGGCGCTGGCGCTCACGTTCACCGTAGTGATTTTTGCCGCCGGGATCTTTGCCTGGCTGCGGGGCCTGCGGGTGGCGCGGTATTTCATTATTGCCTGGTCGGCGTTTTTGCTCGGCGGCATCGTCAATACGCTAATGGTGCTGGGCTACCTGCCGAACGTGTTCCTGACCATGTATTCCAGTCAGATCGGCTCGGCCATCGAAGTGGCGCTGCTGTCCCTGGCGCTGGCCGACCGCATCAACGCCATGCGCGAGCAGCAGGCACAAACCCTGTTCGACGCCAGCCAGAAGCTCGAAGTGCTCAACCAGCAACTGGCTCGCAGTAACAAGCTCAAGGACGAGTTCCTTGCCACCCTGACCCACGAACTGCGCACGCCGATGAACGGCGTGATCGGTTCGCTGGAGCTGATGCAGACGGTCGAAATGGACCCGGAGCTTGAGCAGTATCAGCAGACGGCTGCGGGATCGGCGCGGGACATGATGCGCATGGTCAACGGCATCCTCACCCTCACCGAACTGCAGGCCGGTAAACTCAAGGCCTCGGTCGACACCTTCAGTTTGCGCGGCATGGTCGAGGCACTGCGCATGCAGTTCGAGGGCAACGCATCAGGCAAGTCGCTGGACTTCAAGGTCGATATCGCCCCGGGTGTGCCAGATCGCTTGCTAGGCGACAACGTCAAGATCGCGCAGTGCCTGGAATGTCTGCTGGATAATGCCATCAAGTTCACCAGGGTCGGCGGCCTGGCCCTGCGGGTGACCGGCAAGGCCATCGGGCCCGACCGGCTGGCGTTGACCTTCGCGGTGATCGATACGGGCATTGGCTTCACTGATTTGGGGGAGGCCACGATGTATCAACGCTTCTTCCAGCTCGATGGCTCGATGACCCGTGAGTACGGCGGGCTGGGTGTTGGCCTGGCGATTTGCCGACAGTTGGTCGAATTGCTGGGTGGACGCCTGACGCATCGCACCGAGCCGGGACGCGGCAGCCGGTTTCAGCTGGATGTCGAAGTTGGGCTGCCGGTGGCCGAGCGTCCGGTGATGCCGTTGATGACCCGGGATTTTCCGCGCCTGCGCTTGCCTCAGGATTGTGCCGTGCTGTTGGTGGATAACAACAGCATCAGCCAGTTGGTGATGCGCGGCATGTTGCTCAAGCTGGGGTTCCGCGTGCGTACGGCTGATAGCGCCGATGTCGCACTCGATCTCTTGCAGCGCGAAGTGTTTGACGCAGTGCTGGTCGACTGTCAGGTGCCGCTTCAGGGCGGTGAGTCGGTGTGCTGCCAGATCCGCGCGTTACCGGGTTATGCCGAGCTGCCGTTGTTCATGATCGCTCTGGGCGGCGAGCGTGAACGCTGCCCGACCGGCGCGTTGGTTGATCACTTGAACAAGCCGGTGAAATTCGAAGACTTGCAGGCCGCCCTCTACCGCCGTGTGCTCCGCTCGCAACAGGGTGAAAGCGCCGACAGTTAGGCGGATATGACACTTTGATCGGCCGAGGGGCGGTGCTTAACTGAAGTCCCTTGGCCGACCAAAGGAGCCCTGTCATGAACCTGCATCAGTTCGCTGAAACCCACGAAGTCACCAACCAGCCACCGTCACTGGATGGCGCCAACCTGTACCGCATCGACCTGCCGTTGCAGGAGTGGTCGCGGCGGTTCGGGGCCGGTTGGGCCGAGTCGCGGATCGACGCCTACGGCGCACTGGCCGGTGGCCCGTTGATGGAAGCCGGGTTCCTGGCCAATCAGAACAAACCGCTGTTCAACAGCCATGACCGGTTTGGTCATCGTATCGATCTGGTGGAATTTCATCCGGCCTATCACCAATTGATGCGCGCGGCGGTCGAGCACGGCTTGACCTCGCTGCCCTGGGCGCACCCGCAGGACGGCGCCCATGTCGCCCGCGCTTCGATGTCGTATCTGCACAGCCAGGCCGAAGCCGGCAGTGGCTGCCCGTTGACCATGACCTTCGCCAGCGTTCCGGCCATGCGTCTGCAACCGGACCTGGCTGAAAAATGGCTGCCGAAAATCCTCGCCACCGAATACGATCCGCGCAACGTCGGCATGGCCCACAAGGCCGGGGTCACCATCGGCATGGCCATGACCGAGAAGCAGGGCGGCACCGATGTGCGGGCCAATACCACCAAGGCGTATCCGGTCGGTGCCAGCGGTCCGGGCCAGGCCTATGAACTGGTGGGGCACAAGTGGTTTTGCTCGGCGCCGATGTGCGACGCGTTCCTGACACTGGCGCAGACCGACAAGGGCCTGACCTGTTTCCTGTTGCCGCGTCACCGCCCGGACGACACACGCAATCAGTTCTACATCCAGCGCCTGAAGAACAAGCTCGGCAACTGCTCCAACGCCTCCAGTGAAGTGGAGCTCCGTGGTGCGCTGGCGTGGATGGTCGGTGAAGAGGGCCGGGGTGTTCCAACGATCATCGAAATGGTCGCCATGACCCGCTTCGATTGCATGGTCGGTTCCAGTTCACTGATGCGTCAGGCGCTGACCCAGGCCAGCCATCACTGCGCTCACCGCTCGGTTGGCGGCAAACTGCTCAGCGAACAGCCGTTGATGCAGAACGTGCTGGCGGATCTGGCGCTGGAAAGTGAAGCCGCCCTGGCCTTGAGCCTGCGCATGGGGCGGGCACTGGATCATCTGGACGATTCGCAGGAAGCCAGGTTCGCCCGATTGGTGACGGCGGTGGGCAAGTACTGGATCTGCAAGCGGGCGCCGGCCATGATCAACGAAGCCGCCGAATGCATGGGCGGCGCGGGATATGTCGAAGAGAGCATCCTGCCGCGGCTTTACCGCGAGGCGCCAGT
Organism: Pseudomonas sp. IT-196MI5; assembly: GCF_949767415.1. Classification (NCBI taxonomy): domain Bacteria; kingdom Pseudomonadati; phylum Pseudomonadota; class Gammaproteobacteria; order Pseudomonadales; family Pseudomonadaceae; genus Pseudomonas; species Pseudomonas sp. IT-196MI5. The sequence goes on along the minus strand of NZ_CATKPZ010000044.1, from coordinate 158,046 downwards.
GAATTCGACGTGGGAAGGCTCCGGCAACGTGCAATGTCTCGACGTGCTGCGTGCCCTGTCGAAAGAACCGGGTGTGCTCGACGCGCTGTTCAGTGAGTTGGGCGATGGCCATGGCGACAAGCGCCTGGCTGCGCACATCCATCAATTGCAGGCAGCCTTCAAGGACACCAGCGACATCCAGTACCGCGCCCGCCAACTGACTGAAGACATCGCCTTGGGGTTGCAGGCCAGGTTGTTGCTGGAGGCCGGGAATGCGGTGATCAGCGATGCGTTTATTGCCAGTCGTCTGGAGGGTGGCGGCCGAGTGTACGGCGTGTTACCACGAGGCCTGGACGTGGAAGCCATTGTCGCCCGCTCGACCCCGCAAGGCTTCTAAGCGACACCGGCCTCCTGTGGGAGCGAGCCTGCTCGCGAAGGCGGTGTCATATTCAACATTGATTTGACTGACAGACCGCTTTCGCGAGCAGGCTCGCTCCCACAATTGTTTTGTGTATACCGCAATGCTGCATTGCCAACACGCGGCTGTTCCCGTGAAGCGACGATGCAGGCAAGATGAAGGTCTGCAAGTCAGAACACAGGATGCTGATCGTGACCGAAGCTTTTATTGTCGTTCAAACCGCCGAGCAAGCCGTGGATCGGCTTGCACTCTTGCACAATCGTGCAACCACCGCGCTGAGTCAGGCACTCAAGCGTTACCTCAAGGATCGCGTCGAGCCCGATGCCGAACAGCGCTCGATGTTCCGCTATCCCGAATTGCGCCTGACCTACCTTTGCCAGGGCGAAGTCCCGCAGACCACCCGTGCCTATGCCAAGGTCCAGCTGCCGGGCACCTACAGCGTCACGGTCACCCATCCGTCGGCATTCCGTAAGTACCTGCTGGAACAGCTCGTTCCGCTGATGCACGACTTCACCGTGACCGTGGAAGTCGGTGTCAGCGAGCAGAACATCCCGTATCCGTATGTGGTCGAGCAGGGCGATGAACTGGGGGGGTCCGGCGTCACCGCTGCCGTGCTGGCGCGGGTGTTCCCGAGTACCGACCTGTCGGCCGCGACCGATGGCATCGCCGACGGTTTGTACGATTGGGAAAACACCGATCCGCTGCCCCTGGCCCTGTTCGATGCTGCGCGGGTGGATTTTTCCCTGCGCCGACTGGTGCATTACACCGGCAGCGACTGGCGACATGTGCAGCCATGGATCCTGCTGACCAACTATCACCGCTACGTCGACCAGTTCATCGTCCATGGTCTGGAACAGCTGCGCAAAGATCCGCGCTTCGTGCGCATGGTGCTGCCGGGCAATGTGATCATCGAAAAGAGCATGGACCACGACGAAGCCTCGGCGATTGCCGCCGGGGTGGTCTGGCACCGCTACCAGATGCCGGCCTATCACCTGATCGCCAGTGACGGCCACGGCGTGACCCTGGTCAACATCGGCGTCGGCCCGTCCAATGCCAAGAACATCACCGACCACCTGGCCGTGCTGCGCCCGCATTGCTGGCTGATGATCGGTCACTGCGGCGGTTTGCGTCAGTCGCAAACCATTGGCGACTACGTGCTGGCCCACGCTTACATGCGTCGCGACGGGATTCTCGACCGGGTGGTGCCGCCGAACATTCCGATTCCGGCGTTGGCCGAAGTGCAGCTGGCGCTTCAGCAAGCGGCGGCCAACGTCACCGGCGAGAAGGGCGACGAACTGAAGAAACGCCTGCGTACCGGCACCGTGCTGACCTACGACGACCGTAACTGGGAGCTGCGCTGGGCCCAGGAACGGCCGCTGATCAACCTGTCCCGCGCCGTGGCGGTTGACATGGAAAGCGGCACCATCGCAGCGCAAGGTTATCGTTTGCGGGTGCCATACGGCACGTTGCTGTGCGTCTCGGACAAGCCGTTGCACAGCGAAATCAAGCTGCCGGGTTCGGCCAACGCCTTCTATGAGCGCGCGGTCAGCCAGCACTTGAAGATCGGTATCGAGGCGGTGGATCTGTTGCGCACCGAGCTCAACTCACTGCACTCGCGCAAACTGCGCAGTTTCGACGAGCCGCCGTTCCGCTGATCGTTGTCATGGTCATTTGACGGTCAGGCCACTAGCATAGTGAGCCCTGACCGTTAGATGCTCTCTTTGCCATGTCCCGTCCTCAACACCCCGTTTCCCGCCGCCCTGGCGCGAAACCCTCGCCTTCAGCCCCGCGCCGTGTCGCCAAGGCACCGCCGGCCGAGCCGAAACTGATCCTGTTCAACAAACCCTTCGATGTGCTGACGCAATTCAGTGATGGCGAAGGGCGCGCGACCCTCAAGGATTACATCGATGTACCGGGTATCTATCCGGCGGGACGACTGGATCGCGACAGCGAAGGCTTGTTGCTGCTGACCAACGACGGTCAGCTTCAGGCGCGGATCGCCGACCCGAAACACAAGCTGGCCAAGACCTATTGGGTGCAGGTCGAGGGCGAACCGAGCGCCGAGCAATTGCAGCGTTTGCGTGACGGCGTCGAATTGAATGACGGCATGACCTTGCCCGCCGAGGCGCGGCAACTGGACGACCCCGAGTTGTGGCCGCGCAATCCACCGGTGCGCTTTCGTAAAAGCGTGCCGACCAGTTGGCTGGAGTTGGTGATTCGCGAAGGGCGCAACCGCCAGGTGCGGCGCATGACCGCTGCGGTCGGTTTGCCGACCTTGCGTCTGGTGCGGGTCAGAATCGGTGACTGGACGATCGAAGGGCTCGATCAGGGACAGTGGAAAGAAGTGCCGGCGCGCTTATAAGGCGCCGGACTCGATCAGGCCGATCACCACGCTCTTGATCACGAACGCCGCCACGCCCAGGCCCAGCACGAAGAACAGAATGAACGAGCCAAAGCGCCCGGCCTTGGACTTCTTCGCCAGATCCCAGACGATGAAACCCATGAAAATGATCAGGATGCTGACCAGTCCGGTCATCATCCACTCTTCGAAAACGGCAGGATCCATCGAACATCTCCAGCGCGGGCGTGGCTAAAAGGGCGCGGAGAGTATACGCCTGCGCGGGTTCGCGCTGTATTGACCTGCGTCGGTGTGTCGCACCTGTGGCGAGGGGGCTTGCCCCCGTTGGGGTGCGAAGCAGCCCTGAAATCTGCAAGCAGGTTACACCTGACACACCGTATTTGCTGAGTTTGCGACTGCTGCGCAGCCGAACGGGGCGGTGCGGCGTCCCGACAAGCCCCCTCGCCACAATCAGCTACGCAGATGAGTCAAAGGCAGCTCAGTGCTGTTCAAAACCTGATTCAACACAAAACTCGACCGTACACTGGTCACCCCTTCAATCCGGGTCAGATGCCCCAGCAGCAGTTTCTGGTAGTGATCCATGTCCGGCACCACGACCTTGAGTTGATAGTCGGCATCCATTCCGGTCACCAGGCTGCATTCGAGCACTTGGGGCAGGGTGCGGATGGCCGCTTCGAAGTTTTCGAAACGCTCCGGCGTGTGACGGTCCATGCCGATCAGTACATAGGCCGTCAGGCTCAGGCCGAGCATTTTACGGTCGAGCAGGGCGACCTGGCGGGAAATGTAGCCGTCGTCTTCCAGTTGCTTGACCCGCCGCGAGCACGGCGAAGGCGACAGGCCGATGCGCTCGGCCAGCTCCTGGTTGGAGATGCGTGCGTCGCGCTGCAATTCCGCCAAAATACTCAGGTCGTAACGGTCGAGCTTGCTCATCAAACGGTCCTTTGTCGTAACTATTGCGGAGGATTATGTATCTGTGGTTAAAAATTGCGCAAGTGATGTTTAATCAAGCAATCTTCGCAATCCTCTGCCGGCGCTCCCGGCCTATTCTTATCACCAGAATCACTGCTCGGACAAACAGTCCAGTGCGGCTCGCCCAATCAGGCCCGCCGCGGTCGCCACCCCCACCGGGGATGTGCCGGCCCCCGAGCTACACACTGTCCAGAAGACGGCGTGAGGTGAGCCGGCGCCACAAGCGTCGAGCCAGGACGAAGTTCTCCAAGGGGAGGCCGACGGGTCTCCCCTTTTTCTTGCGTGGAATTTGCTGCCGTGAATCAAAGAGCGCCCCTCAATAAATAAGTTGCGTGACAGATAACCTGTAGCAGAACCGGCCGGTGCTTTCCCAGTCTTATGTACAGGCCCTAACCCGCAATGAGGAAAAGCATGAAGTCGCGCATCTGGCGTTTGGCCGGCGTTGGTTTGCTGTGTGTCAGTGTCACCGCGCAAACGATGGCCGATGAGCCACAAAACCATGGCCGTGATGGCGGGCCACACGGCCAGGGCGGGCATCAGGGGGAGAATCAGGGCCATGGTGGCAACGACCAGCCGCATCCGCAAAACGGCCAGCCGCAGAACGAGCCCCGTGTGCAGAACAACGACAACCGCCAGTACGAGCACAACGGCCAGAATCAACATCTGAACAATGGCCAGTGGCAGAACCGTCCGGCGCCGGATTTCAACAGCCGGGTTCGCTCGCCGCCGCCTCCGCCGCAGTTACCGGCCACTGACATGCCGATCCAGCCCCGTCCCGACACCGTGCAGCAGACCCGGCCGCCGCAGCAGGGTGACTACCGGGGCCAGCCGCGTCGCAATAATTACAACCAGCACTGGAATGGCTACACAAACGCACCGTCCTATGACAATCACATGCAGGGGCGCCCGAGTGGATACGGTGCCGGTTGGGGGCCAGGCCCCAGGTATCGCCCCGGCCAGGTGATCGACCGCTTCCCCGAACGCAACTTCCACGTGCCTTACCGTGGCATGGATTACTACTATTCCGGCGGTTACTGGTATCGCCCGCTCGGCCCGCGCTATGAAGTGGTGAAGCCACCGCGCGGGATTCGCGTCAGATACCTGCCCGATTACGCCCAGCAAGTGTTCATCGGCGGGGCATTGCTGTTCCTTGCGGCCGGTTCGTATTACGCCTATGAGGAAAGCACTCAGGACTACGTCGTGGTCGAGCCGCCGGTTGACCAACAACCAGCCGGCAGCAATGGTTATGACGTGGAGGCGTATCCGGCCAACGGTCAGTCGACGGAGCAGGTCGGTCGGGATGGCTACGAGTGTTATCAATACGCGGTGCAGCAGAGCGGTTTCGATCCACGAACCGCCACCTACCAGCCAGCCCCGGCGGTGGTGCAAGACTACCGACAGGCCCAGGGCAACTGCCTGAGCAGTCGCGGTTATCAGGTGAATTACTGAGCCCGGGCGGCTTTCACCACTTCCCGCGGGTCGGCGTGTACCAGCACTTCGGCGCGCGGGTAGGCGTTGTGAATGGCCGCGGCAGCCTGATCGCTGATGCCGTGGGCGACTGACAGCGTCAGTTCCCCCGGCAACTCCAGATGCAACTGCACAAACCACTGGTTGCCGGAGATCCGTGTGCGCAGGTCATGGGCGCCCAACACGCCGGGCACGCTGCACGCCAGTTCCAGCATGTGCTGGCTGACATCCGGCGGCAGTTCTTCATCCATCAACACCGCAAAACTCTCCCGGGCGATCTGTACCGCGCTCCAAAAGATATAAGCGGCGATGCCCAGGCCAAACCAGGCGTCGACCTGATCCCAGCCAAACCCGGCCAGTATCAGCGCCAGCAGAATGCTGCCGTTGAGCAATATGTCCGAACGGTAATGCAGCGAGTCGGCACGCACGGCGTTGGAGCCGGTTGCCTTGACCACCCGATGTTGCAACATCAGCAAGGCCAGGGTCAGGGCGAGCGAGAATACAATCACACCGATGCTGATCCACGGCGCGCCGACCGGTTCGGGGTGTTTCAGCCGATCATAGGCATGCAACGCAATCAGTACCGCACTGCCGCCAATGAACAGCGCCTGGGCCATGCCTGCCAATGACTCAGCTTTGCCGTGCCCGTAGCGATGATCATTGTCAGCGGGGCGCAGGGCGTAATGCACCGCCAGCAGGTTGAGCAATGACGTGACGCCGTCGAGTGCCGAGTCGGTGAGCCCGGCGAGCATGCTCACCGAGCCGCTCAGCCACCAGGCGATGGCTTTGGCGACGATCAGGGTGCACGCCACCGCCACCGAGGCACGGGTCGCCAGCCGCAGCAGGCGGGCGTGTTCGGAGCTGGAGGTCATAGTGGCCATCGTTGTTTGAAGAGTCCTTTTGCGCGCAGGGATTATGCGGCGGGTTGCAGGCCGAACATCGCCAGTTGTTGGGCGCTGCCTTTGCTCTGGATCAGGCGTGGATCGTCCAGCGGGAAGCTGCGGCCCAGTTCGCTTTCCAGAATAGTCTGCAACTTGCGGTTATCGACTTTACCGTCGGGGCCGATGGCATCCTTGAGTTTTTGCGGGTCGACCTGGGCGGTCTTGCCCGGCTCGAAATAAATCGCGCCGGTGGCGAAGTCCACGGCAAACGCGATCAGGCCGGGGATGATGTAGAACAGCAGGCCAACGGCGTCGAGCGCGGCGATGGCCGGGTCGATCTTGCCTTCGATCTGGCCGCGGCGATCGGGGTAGAAGATCGAACCGCAGGCGGTCACTTGAGTCAGCAAGGTTGCGACCAGAACACCGCCAATCAGGCGAAAGGGAGCACGCATATGAAATCTCCTGGGTAATCTCGAAACGAAACGTCGTCGGTATGAATTAAGACCCTGACGAACGCCTGACAGTTCGCCGTTATACTCGGCCCTCTGTTTTGGAGCCAGCATGATTTCTTTGCCGATCGATGAAGTTTTACCCGCCCTGCGTGAAGCCCTCGCTACACGCCACGAAGCCGTGCTCGAAGCGCCGCCCGGTGCCGGTAAAACCACCCGGGTGCCTTTGGCCTTGCTCAACGAGCCGTGGTTGGCCGGGCAGACCATCCTGATGCTCGAACCCCGCCGGTTGGCCGCACGGGCAGCGGCGGAGCGGCTGGCCAGTGAGCTGGGAGAGAAGGTTGGCGAAACCGTGGGTTATCGCATTCGTCTCGACAGCAAGGTCGGCCCCAACACCCGCATCGAAGTGGTCACCGAAGGCATCCTCACCCGGCGCCTGCAGGATGATCCGGCGCTGGAGGGCGTGGGCCTGCTGATCTTCGATGAGTTTCACGAGCGCAGCCTCGACGCTGACCTGGCGCTGGCCCTGAGCCTCAACGGCCGTGAGCTGTTCCGTGATGATCAGCCGCTGAAAATCCTCTTGATGTCGGCCACGCTCGAAGGCGAACGCTTGTCCGGGTTGCTCGACGACGCGCCGATCCTGCGCAGCGAAGGGCGCATGTTCCCGGTGGTGATGCGCTGGGGCCGGGCGTTTCAGGCCGGCGAATTCATCGAGCCGCGCCTGGTGCAGACCATCCTTGAAGCCTTGAACGACGAGACCGGCAGCGTGCTGGTGTTCCTGCCGGGGCAGGCGGAAATCCGGCGTGTGCATCAGCAACTGGCGGATGCGCTGGGCGGTAACCCACAGGTTCTGCTCTGTCCGTTGCACGGTGAACTGGACCTCGCCGCGCAACGGGCCGCGATCGATCCGGCACCGGCGGGCAAGCGCAAAGTGGTGCTGGCCACCAACATCGCCGAAACCAGCTTGACCATCAATGGCGTGCGCGTGGTGATCGATGCCGGGCTGGCGCGGGTGCCGCGTTTCGACCCCGGCAGCGGCATGACCCGTCTCGACACACAACGGATTTCCAAGGCCAGCGCCACCCAGCGAGCGGGCCGGGCCGGGCGACTGGAGCCGGGCGTGTGTTATCGCTTGTGGTCCCAGGACCAGCACGAACAACTGGCGGCCTATGGCAGTGCGGAAATCCTCTCGGCGGACCTCGCTGGACTGGCCTTGCAGCTTGGACGCTGGGGCGTGACACCGGGGCAACTGGTGTGGCTCGACGTGCCGCCAGCCGCCGCTTATGCACAGGCTCAAGATCTGCTCGAACGCCTGGGGGCTCTGGAGGGGGAAGCACTGACCCGTCATGGTCAGGCCATGGCCGAACTGCCGGCGCATCCGCGCATCGCGCATTTGCTGTTGCGCGGCCAGGCGCTGGGTCTGGCGGACATGGCCTGCGACGTCGCGGCGCTGCTCGGCGAGCGCGATATCTTGCGTGGCGGCGGGGCGGACTTGCACAGCCGACTGGTGCTGTTGTCGGGCGAAGAACGCGCTGCACGCGGTGCTCAGGGGGGCGTGCAACGCGCACGGCAACTGGCGCGGCAGTATCGTGGTTACCTGCGCGGCAAAGCCTCGGAGCCGGTCAGCGATCCGGATCACCCGCGCTGGCTCGGTGCATTGCTGGCGCTGGCCTATCCCGACCGCGTCGCCCAACAACGGCGCGCCGGTGGTGCGGAATATCGCTTGGCCAACGGACGTGCCGCACTGTTCGCCGAGGCCGACAGCCTCATGAAGCAACCGTGGCTGGTAATCGCCGATCTGGGCAGTCGCCAGGGCCAGCGTGAAGAGCGGATTTACCTGGCGACGGACTTCGATCCGGCGCTCTTCGATTCAGTGCTGGCCGAGCAGGTTCGCTGCGTCGATCAACTGGATTGGGATGAGCGTGAAGGGGTGCTGCGGGCCGAGCGTCAGCGCAAAGTCGGTGAGTTGGTTCTCAGTCGCGAACCCCTGACCGGCCTCGACGAAACCGCCCGCAGCCAGGCACTGGTGAACCTGGTGCGACGCAAAGGCCTGGAGCTGTTGCCGTGGACCCCGGAGCTGCGTCAGTGGCAGGCGCGGGTCGCGTTGTTGCGGCAACTGGACCTCGCTGGCAAGGGCGAGAGCGAGTGGCCGGATGTCAGCGACGCGGCGTTGCTCAAGAGTCTGGAACACTGGCTGATGCCTTATCTGGGCAAGGTGTCGCGACTCAGTCACTTCGCCAATCTGGAGCTGTCGAGCATCGTCCACAACCTGCTGCCGTGGCCGCTGCCGCAGCGGCTGGACGAACTGGCGCCGCATCATTTGAGCGTGCCGTCGGGCTCGTCGATTCGTCTGGACTACAGCGAACAGCCGCCGATTCTGGCGGTGCGTTTGCAGGAGTTGTTTGGCCTCGCCGAAACCCCGCGCATCGCCGGGGGCCGACAGGTAGTCAAGCTGCATCTGCTGTCACCGGCGCGGCGACCGGTGCAGGTGACTCAAGACCTGGCGAACTTCTGGCGCAGCACCTATGCCGAGGTGAAGAAGGATCTGAAGGGGCGTTATCCCAAACACTACTGGCCGGATGATCCGCTGGTGGCCGAGGCCACTGCGCGGATCAAACCGCGTAAATAAATCAAACGCCGATAGGACGCTGCACGCATTCCCTGTAGGAGCCGGCTTGCCGGCGAAGAGGTCCTTGAGACTTGCATCGGCCTTGATGACGCCTTCGCTGGCAAGTCGGATCGCCGCACCGCAGCTACTACAATTGGGTGCGTGAGCTTTCGGATTTGGCGGTCAGTTGTTCGCGGCAATAGTCCGCGAACAACTGCGCCGGCTTGGTCAGTTGCCCGCGCTTGAGCCAGGCCGCTACCAACCCTGAACCGGTGACGTCTTCGGCAATGTCCACGCACACCACTTTCTGCCCGTCGTAGGTGCACTCCGAATGCGGCTTGGTCACCAGGATCGAAAAACCGAACCCCTGGCCGACCATGCCGCGCACCATCTCGATCGATGGCGAGCTGAAGGCGATGCGTGGGGTCAGTCCCAACTCGTCAAACAGGCTGACGAAATAAGTCCGGCTCGGCTGCACGTCGAGCAGGATCATCGGTTCCAGGCACAAGTCACGCAGGGACACCTGCGGCTGCTGGGCAAAGCGGTGATCGGCCGGCAGCAGGGCATAGGGACGTTGTGCCGGCATCAGCGGTTCGGTCTGGATGGTGCCGTCAAGTTCGTGTTCATAGAGGATCGCCAGATCGAAGGCGCCAGACGTCAGCCCTTGCACCAATTCCTGTTGCTCGCCGTCGCGAATGCGGATTTCCACGCCCGGATACAACGCCGAGAACCCCGCCATCAGTTGCGGCAGGTACAGCGGCGCCACGGTTTCAAAGCAGCCAATATCGATCTGCCCGGACACCACATCGTTGTCGGCCAGGGCGTTCTGTTCGAACTCCCTGGCCATGCGCAGCAGTTCCTGGGCTTTGCGATAGAAGCGCGCACCGCTGGGGGTCAATGACACGCCCTGGGCGTGGTGGCGGATCAGCAATTGCACGCCGAAGCTGTCTTCCAGGCCTTTGATGGCCGTGGAGATCGAAGGCTGGGCGATGTATAGCTTGCGCGAGGCTTCGGCGACGCTGCCGCATTCGACGGTGGTGATGAAGTATTTCAGTTGACGCAGATTGTAGGCAGCCACAGCAAACCTCGAGGGAGAACGGATCAGGCATCCTGGCAATTTGCGCGCCCCCCCTATCCTAACCACTCGGGCAGCGATTTGTTGTGGTTGAACAATAACCACATGCGGCACCAGAAGGGAGATTGGCTACGTAGTTTTTTCTTGGCCTGCGAACACATTTTTACTGGTTTTCCACCGCTTGGGCCTGAGCGACTATCCAATACACAAGAATGTCCTCTGGAGCATCTGAACGTGTTCGAGCTTGAGTATTGGCAACGCAAGGCCGCTTCCCTGCGGTTTCCCGACCAGGCCGTGATCGACGGCCAGCGCCGCGCGGCGCAGTCGGGACAGACTTTCGCCGCGATCAACCCTGCCACCGGGCAATGCCTGGCCAACGTTGCCGCCTGCGGCGAAGAAGATGTGGACGCGGCGGTGCGTAATGCGCGGCAGGTCTTCGAGGCTGGCACCTGGGCGGCGCGCTCGCCGGCCGAACGCAAGCAGGTGCTGTTGCACCTGGCCGACTTGATCCTCGACAACCGTGAAGAGCTGGCGCTGCTCGACTCGCTGAACATGGGCAAACCCGTCGCCGATGCCTACAACATCGACGTGCCGGGTGCCGCTGGAGTGTTCCGCTGGTACGCCGAAAGCCTCGACAAACTCTACGACCAGGTCGCGCCGAGTGCGCAGAACGTGCTGGCGACCATCACCCGTGAAGCCCTCGGCGTGGTGGCTGCCGTGGTGCCGTGGAATTTTCCGCTGGACATGGCCGCGTGGAAACTCGCTCCGGCCCTGGCGTCGGGCAACTCGGTGATCCTCAAACCGGCCGAGCAATCGCCATTTTCGGCCCTGCGCCTGGCTGAGCTGGCGCTGGAAGCCGGTGTACCTGCGGGTGTGTTGAACGTGCTGCCGGGCCTCGGCGAGCAGACCGGCAAGGCCCTGGGCCTGCACCCGGACGTCGATTGCCTGGTGTTCACCGGCTCCACCGAAGTCGGCAAATATTTCATGCAGTACTCGGCCCAGTCGAACCTCAAGCAGGTGTGGCTGGAATGCGGTGGCAAGAGTGCGAACCTGGTGTTCGCCGATTGCCAGGACCTGGATCTGGCGGCCGAGAAAGCCGCATTCGGCATCTTCTTCAATCAGGGGGAAGTCTGCTCGGCCAACTCGCGGTTGCTGGTGCAGCGCTCGATTCATGACCAATTCGTCGAACGCCTCAAGGCCCAGGCCGAGCGCTGGTTGCCGGGCGATCCGCTGGACCCGTCGAGCGCCGCCGGAGCCATCGTCGACAGCCGTCAGACCGCGCGCATCATGAAGTTCATCCAGCAGGCCGAGCAGCAAGGCGCGAGCAAAGTCTGTGGCGGTCGGCAGTCGATATTCAACGGCTCGGACAACTTCATCCAGCCGACGATTTTCACCGGCGTGACCCCGGACATGCCGCTGTTTCGCGATGAAGTGTTCGGCCCGGTGCTGGCGATTACGGCGTTCGACGACGAGGCCCACGCCCTGCAACTGGCCAACGACAGCGTCTACGGTCTGGCGGCTTCGCTGTGGACCGACGACCTCAATCGCGCTCACCGTGTGGCGCGACAATTGCGGGCCGGTACGGTGTCGGTCAACAGCGTCGATGCGCTGGACGTGACGGTGCCTTTTGGCGGCGGCAAGCAGTCAGGTTTCGGTCGCGACCTGTCCCTGCATTCATTCGATAAATACACCCAGTTGAAGACCACCTGGTTTCAATTGCGCTGATAACAAAACGGAGAACTGGCGATGACCACACCACGTGACACCCGCGACTACCAGGCCGCCGACGCTGCGCACCACATCCATGCGTTCGTCGATCAGAAAGCCCTCAATGACGAGGGGCCACGGGTGATGGTCCGTGGCGAGCGCCTGCACCTGTGGGACAACGATGGCCGGCGTTACCTCGACGGCATGTCCGGGCTGTGGTGCACCAACCTCGGTTACGGGCGCAAGGACCTGGCGGCCGCGGCGAGCCGGCAGTTGGAACAGCTGCCGTACTACAACATGTTTTTCCACACCACCCACCCGCAGGTGATCGAACTCTCCGAGTTGCTGTTCAGCCTGCTGCCGGATCACTACAGCCACGCGATCTATACCAACTCCGGCTCCGAAGCCAACGAGGTGTTGATCCGCACGGTGCGTCGCTATTGGCAGGTGCTCGGCAAGCCCGAGAAGAAAATCATGATCGGCCGCTGGAACGGATACCACGGTTCGACCCTGGCCGCGACGGCACTGGGCGGTATGAAATTCATGCACGAAATGGGCGGCATGATTCCAGACATCGAGCACATCGACGAGCCGTACTTCTTCGCTCACGAGGGCAACCTGACGCCGGCGGAATTCGGTCTGCGCGCAGCGCAACAGCTGGAAGCGAAGATTCTCGAACTGGGCGCCGACAAGGTCGCAGGCTTCATCGCCGAACCGTTCCAGGGCGCGGGCGGGATGATCTTCCCGCCCGAAAGCTACTGGCCGGAAATCCAGCGCATCTGCCGCAAGTACGACGTGCTGCTGTGCGCCGATGAAGTGATCGGTGGCTTTGGTCGCACCGGCGAGTGGTTCGCCCACGAGTACTTCGGTTTCGAGCCGGACACCCTGTCCATCGCCAAGGGCCTGACCTCGGGCTACATCCCCATGGGCGGCTTGATCCTGTCGAAAAAAATGGCCTCGGTGCTGGTGGAGCAGGGCGGCGTGTTTGCCCACGGCCTGACCTATTCCGGGCACCCGGTGGCGGCGGCGGTGGCGATTGCCAACCTCAAGGTGCTACGTGATGAAGGCGTGGTGACGCGGGTCAAGGATGACATTGGTCCGTACCTGCAACAGTGCCTGCGCGAAGTGTTCGGCAAGCACCCGCTGGTGGGTGACATCCAGGGCACCGGCATGGTCGCGGCGTTGCAACTGGCCGAAGACAAATCCACTCGCAAGCGTTTCGCCAACGAGAACGACATCGCCTGGCGCTGCCGTACGATTGGTTTTGAAGAGGGGGTGATCATTCGCTCGACCCTGGGCCGGATGATCATGGCGCCGGCATTGATTGCCAGCCGTGAAGAGATTGATGAGCTGATCGCCAAGACCTTGAACGCGGTGGATCGCACGGCGCAGGAATACGGTCGGCTCTGAGATTGCTGGAAGGTCCTGCGGACCTTATCGCGAGCAGGCTCGCTCCTACATTGGATTTGTGCCGATCATCGGAAACGAGGGCGACATAGACCCCCTGTAGGAGCGAGCCTGCTCGCGATTGCTTTTGTCGAATCAAACTACTTCTCAAGTCTTGCACCCACCTCGGGCATCCCCGCCCACAGCGCTCTTTCACGGTGCGCGCTAACGAGTTTTTTCATCGTTCGCATCCACATATTTCCTCATTTTCCTAATCCCGCCCTTGGGCCAACATCGATCTCCCCAGCCAGCCCAATGCTGCATGCCGAAGGGTCCATCAGAGACCACAGGCCGCAGCTGCATGAGGGCCGTTGGCCGTACTGCCCATGACAAAACCAAATCAACAGCTTTGGGAGTGCTCCATGATCAAGTCCTTGCTTACCCGCGTTGCCCAGCCACTGGCGGTCACCGCCATCGCCGCCTCGGTCGCTACCAGCGCCCAGGCCGGCACCCTGTCCATCGGTCATACCACCTGGGTCGGCTACGGCACCCTGTACCTGGCCCAGGACCTTGGCTACTTCAAGGAAAACGGTTTGACCGTCGAGTTGCCGGTGGTCGAGGAAGCGGCGATGTACATGGCCGCACAGGCTTCCGGCGAGTTGTCCGGCTCGGCGTCGACCATCGACGAGGTGCTCAAATACCGTCCGCAATTCTGCTTCAAGGCCGTGGCCGCACTGGACGACAGCCATGGTGGCGACGGCGTGCTGGTCGGCAAGGACGTCAAGAGCCTGCAGGAACTCAAGGGCAAGGCCGTTGCGGTCAACGAAGGTTCGACCTCGCAGTTCTGGCTGTCGTATCTGTTGAAAAAACACGGCATGAGCATGAGCGACATCACCGTGCAGAACATGACGGCCGACGACGCCGCCACCGCGTTCATCGCCGGTCGCGTGCCGGCCGCCGTGACCTGGGAGCCGCACCTGTCGATGGTTCGCGACAAGCAGCAGGGCAAGGTGCTGATCGACAGCAGCAGCACGCCGGGCGTGATTGTCGACGTGGTCGCACTGAACTGCACCGTCATCGAAAAACAGCCGGAAGACGTCAAGGCCCTGGTGACTGGTTTGTACAAGGCCGTGCAGTACACCAAGGATCATCCGCAGGAAGCCTACAAAATCATGGCCAAGGGCGTTGGCGGTTACCTGGCCGATCCGAAGGAGCTGGAAGCCGCCGCCCAGGGCGTGCGCTTCTACGATCAGGCCATGAGCGAAAAACTCCTGGGCGCACCGGGCAAACCGGGTGACAGCGCGCCGCTGATCAAACTGGCCAACGAGACCGCCAGTGAGCTGCAAGGCAAACCCTACAACGTCAGTAATGACGACCTGATCGACAACCGCTTCGTCACCCCGCTCTAGGAGGCTGCATGTTCAAGCGCAATTCATGGCTGAGCCGCTGCATCACGCCCAAGACCGGTCTGCCGGTCTCGGTGATCTGGAGTGCGAGCGGGTTGGCCTGGGTGCTGTTGGTCGGCCTGTGGGCCGGCTTGTCCTACGGTGGCGTGGTACCGGGCATGTTTCTGCCGACGCCGGGTGCGGTGGTCGAGGCCGCCGTGCGCCTCGGTCGCGACGGCACTCTCGGCCAGCATGTGTGGGCCAGCGTCGAAGTGGTGATGGTCGGCTTCATCGTGTCGTCCCTGGTGGCAGTGCCGCTGGGACTGTTGATGGGCAGCTTCCGCATCGTGCAGGCCTTTCTTGAGCCGCTGGTGAATTTCATTCGTTACCTGCCGGTGACCTCGTTCGTGCCGCTGTTCATCCTGTGGATCGGCATCGGTCTGGAGCAGCGGGTGTCGGTGATCATTTTCGGCGTGTTCTTCCAGCAACTGGTGATGATCGCGGACGTGTCCAAAGGCATCTCCAAGGACCTGATCAATGCCTCCTACACCCTCGGTTCCAATCGCCGCGATGCGGTGCTGCATGTGATCGCCCCGGCTTCCCTGCCAGGCGTGCTCGACACCTTGCGGGTGACCATGGGCTGGGCCTGGACTTACCTGGTGGTGGCTGAACTGGTCGCCGCTTCCAGTGGCCTGGGTTACCTGAGCCTCAAGGCCATGCGTGGCTTCCAGGTGGATGTGATTTTCCTCGCCATCGCGATCATCGGCCTGCTAGGCCTGGTCACCGATCAACTGTTCCGTTTCCTACGCCTGAGGATTACCGCATGGGCTCAGTAACCGCCGCCACTCATCGTTTTGTCGCCCCTCAGGCTGCCCCGGTGAACGCGCCTCGGCTGCAGGTGGATAAGGTCAGTCTGCGTTACAAGAAACCCGATGGCGGCACGTTCACCGCGTTGGAGGAGGTGTCGTTCGAGGTGCCGGACCAGCAATTTGCGGTACTGGTCGGGCCTTCGGGTTGCGGCAAGTCGAGCCTGTTGTACCTCACCGCCGGCCTGGCCGAACCGACCTCAGGCGAGATTTACGTCGGCGGCCAACAGGTGGACGGCCCCGGTGCGGATCGCGGCATGGTGTTCCAGAGCTACACGCTGTTCCCGTGGTTGACGGTGCGCCAGAACGTCGAATTCGGTCTCAAGCGGCGCGGCATGCCGGCGGCGCAACGCAAGGACATCGTCGATTACTACGTCAATGAGGTGGGACTGAGCGGCTTTGCCGACAACTACGCCAAGCAGTTGTCCGGCGGGATGATGCAGCGCGTGGCGATTGCCCGCGCGCTGGCCAACGACCCGCAGATCCTGCTGATGGACGAGCCCTTCGGTGCCCTCGACAGCCAGACGCGCCTGCAAATGCAGCAGTTGTTGCTGCGGGTGTGGGGCAACAGCAAGAAGACGGTGTTGTTCGTGACCCACGACATCGACGAGGCGATTCTGTTGGGCGACCGGGTGTACGTGATGGGCGCCAGGCCGGGGCGGATCAAGCAGATTCTGGATGTGCCGATCGAGCGTCCACGCAACCTGGACATGGTCATGGAGCGCTCGTTCATCGAGATGAAGCGCGAGATCTTCGGGCTGCTGCATGATGATCTGGAGGCGGTGCATTAAGCCGGGCATACACAGACCCTGTGGGAGCGAGCTTGCTCGCGATGGCGGCGGCACATTCAACACATCTGTGTCTGATGGACCGCTATCGCGAGCAAGCTCGCTCCCACAGGTTTGTGTCTGACTTGAATGAGGTGCTACGGCACAACCGGCAACAGGAACCGCGCAATCACCGGCAAGTGATCGGAGATGCGCAACGTATCATCCTGCCGCACCATTGCCTCGACCCGTTTGATCCGCGGGCTGTAGAACAGGTAGTCGACGGTCCGGTCCGGGCCGTTCAGCCCGGGATCGTTCGGGTAATGGGTCAGCCAGCGCTCGCGGTCGATACCACTGGCTTCGTTGTTGGTCGGGATCATCGGGTACTTGTCCCACAGGATGTGCAACGGGCTGTCGGCGGAGTAGGGCGCGCGTTGCGCATCGGGCAGGCGTCGATACTGGCCCAGCGGTAACAGGTTGAAATCCCCGCCGATCAGCCACGGCGTGCCACGGCTTTCGAATTTATCGAGGGCCCTGGCTACGGCGGTTATCTGGTTTTGCAAGGTCTTGTCAGCTTGGGTAGCGCGGTCCAGATGGGTATTGAGTACCGCTATTTGTCCGCCATCACTCAACGGCAAGTAGCTCACCAGCAAGGCGTCTTTGGGTTTGAATTGACGGCTGAGCGGATTGCCCGAGGTGATGGGCAGTTGCAGGCGTTCGGCATGTTCGATCTGGTAACGGCTCAGCGTCGCCAGTTGCCGGCCGACGCTGCCGAAGATGTGCGGGTTCGGCACGAAGTCGGCCTTCCAGTCGAACGCGCTGGTGCCACAGGGATACAAGTCGGCGAGCCGTTCTTGCAGCAGTTTGAGCTGGTGCTGGTAATCGCTGGCCTTGGCACCGTCGTCCAGTTCCTGCAACAGCACGATGTCCGGTTGTTCGTCGCGAATCACCCGCGCCACTTCGTCGAGGCTGAAGGCCATGTCTTCCAGTGTGGGACGTTCATCGGTGCCGGCGGCCAGGTCATTCCAGAACACGTAACGCTTGCCGGCCAGGTACTGGACGTTCCAGGTCATCACCTTCAGCGCCTGTCCGGGGACCAGGGTGGGGGCCTGGGCACTGCAACTGACGGGCAATACTTCTTTGGCGTCGGGACGCCAGGTCAGGCTGTAGATCATCACGACGATCAGGCCGATCACGATCAGCAGGCCCAGCAGGGTGTAGCGCAGTAGACGGGTCATGGCTCGGCTTATTAGCGTTACAGGATTGCTCCCGAGCATACCCGAGAGCGATGGTCGCGCCCAAGGTCAGAGCGAGCTGTCATTTCTCTCAGGCAACGGGCTGATCAACATGAACAGCCGGAACAACACCACGCTGGTAAACAGCTGAAGGAAGCTGTGGGCACTGTCGATCAATAGTGATACCACCGGGTTCTGAGGTTCCGGGTACGCCGCCAGCGTCACGCCCTTGAGCAGCCACAACGGTCCCATCACACATAGAATGCACAGCAGAATGCGCAGGAAGTGACCGCTGGTCAGGCGCAGGCTTTCCTTCATGGCCGCCAGCGGCGCCAGGCCGCGCAACACCAGCAGGTATTCGCCAAACGCCAGGGTCACCATCAGGTAGATGCCCGGCAGGAAATACAGCGACAGGCCCAGCAGAATCAGCACGGTATTGAGCGCCGTCAGCAGGGCGAAGCGCGGCCACAGGCTCGCCGCCATCGTCAGCAAGTCGCGGTTGCGCGGCGACTCGCCCCGGCTGCGGGCGTCGAGAAACAGAATCAGCGCGGCGGTGTACAGCGGGTACACCAGCAGGCCGACGATCACGCTGATGCCGGGGAAACTGTCCGGCTCCGTGGAGTGGTCGACCACTTGTTGCAGCAGCGCCTCAAGCACCACCAGCGGCAGGCACAGCTGCACGATCTGGCCCAGATTGCGCTTGAAGAAATACAGGGAGTCACGCATCACATCTAACGGATTCATCAGTGGGTATCGCAGGTTGGAAGCAGTGGCTCACTTTAACCGATGAAGTGCTCGGGAACGCAAACGTAAACGTTCGGTAAAGGACATTGAAACATCTTGTTTCAGCCTCCATTAAGGTTGAGCACCTTATCCTCATTGGATAAAGGCAACGATTTTCCCGGCAATCTACGAGGTCGCCATGAACAGCGAAGAACAAACCCTGATCGATGGACTGTTTTCCCGGCTGCAACAGGCCGAAACGGACTCAGCCCCGCGCGACGCCCAGGCCGAGGCGCGGATCAAGGAACACCTGACGCGCCAGCCGGCGGCAGGTTATTTCATGACCCAGGCGATTCTGGTGCAAGAGGCAGCGATCAAGAGTCTCAACGAGCAGAACCAGCAACTGACCCGGCAAGTCCAGCAGTTGCAGGACGAACTGCAACAGGCCAAGGCTCAGGCAACCCCGGCCCCGGGTAGCGGTGGCTTTTTGTCGAGTATTTTTGGTGGCGCTTCCCGTGATCCACAACCGGCATCCACCCAGAGCGCACCGCCGTCGAGCGGTGGCTGGCGTGAGCCGGGACGCTCGTCGTTCGGTTCGCAATCGCCACAGCAGAACTTCGGCGCACCGCCGCAAAACGTTCCACAGCAGGGCTATGCACCCCAGCAACAGGCCCCGGCAGCGGCCGGTAGCAGTTTCCTCGGTGGAGCGCTGAAAACCGCGGCCGGCGTGGCGGGTGGCGTGATGTTGGCACAAGGCATCAGCAGCCTGTTCCATCACAATCAGCAACCGGAAGTCGTCGAAGTCATCAAGCAAGAGCCGGCCCAGGTCAACGACCAGGGCAACAATGGCTGGGGCGATGGCCAGCGCATGGCCGGTAACGATTCCTGGAGCAACGACCAGGGCGGGTTCAGCGACGCTGATTACAGCGATGACAACTCATCGCTCTTCGGCGGCGACGACGATTCCTTCGTCTGACCCATCTGTGGCGAGGGAGCAAGCTCCCTCGCCACATAGCCGATTATTCGCGGAACAATCCTTCGGGCTGGCATACTGGGCGACCTTTCGGGCCTGGTGCCTGATTCAGCCTTGAGGAAAGCCGGTGAAAAAAATCGCAGTGTTCGCCGATGTCCAGAACCTCTACTACACCGTGCGTCAGGCTTATGGTTGCCACTTCAACTACGCCGCACTGTGGGCTGACATCAGCAAACAGGGCGAGATCGTCGAGGCCTACGCCTACGCCATCGATCGCGGTGACAGCAAACAGCAGCAGTTTCAGCAGATCCTGCGCAACCTCGGTTTCACCGTAAAGCTCAAGCCGTACATCCAGCGCAGCGATGGTTCGGCCAAGGGTGACTGGGACGTGGGCATTACTCTTGACATCATGGATGCCGCCGACCATGTCGATGAAATCGTCCTGGCCTCCGGCGACGGTGATTTCGACATGCTGCTCGAACGCATCATCAGCAAACACGGGGTGCAAGCGGTGGCCTACGGTGTACCGGGCCTGACCGCCAACTCGCTGATCCGCGCCGCCAGCCGTTACGTGCCGATCGAAGGCGCGTTGTTGCTCAAGAATTGATTTTTACGGAGTTGAACCAGGTTTGGAACGCATAGCAGTCATCGACTTTGAAACCACCGGGATCTCCCCGAGCACCAGTTGCCGGGCCACGGAAATCGCCGTGGTGATCCTTGAACAGGGGCGCATCGTCGAGCGTTACCAAAGCCTGATGAACGCCGGCGTGCGCGTCCCGGCCTTCATCGAGCAACTCACCGGCATCAGCAACGCCATGCTGCGCACCGCGCCGTCGGCGGAGCAGGTGATGAACGAAGTGAATGAGTTCGTCGGTACTACGCCATTGCTGGCGCACAATGCCGCGTTCGACCAGAAGTTCTGGGACTTCGAGCTCGGGCGAATCAAACGCACCCGCTTGCAGAATTTTGCCTGCTCGCTGCTGCTGGCCCGCCGGCTGATGCCCGCCGCGCCAAACCACAAACTCGGCACCTTGACCACGTTCGCCAACCTGCCCCACACCGGCAAGGCCCACCGGGCCATGGCCGATGCCGAGATGGCGGCCAACCTGACGGCGTATCTGGTTGACGAGTTGCGGCAGAAGCACGGGCTGCGCGAGTTGTCCCATGACTTGCTGTGCAAATTGCAGAAGGTCCCGGCGGCGAAAGTGGGCGAGCACCTCAAGCGCTATCGCGGCTTTTGAATACACCGCATAACCCCTGTAGGAGCGAGCCTGCTCGCGAAAAAGGTACAGCCGACACCACTTGGCGCCTGGAATACCATCGCGAGCAAGCTCGCTCCTACAGAAAAGCTATTTGCCATTCCCTTCGATATGCCCCAACGGCACCCGCTTTTCGATGGCGCTGGACAACACAATCGAGGTCTTGCTGAACCCGAACGTGGCAATCCGGTTGATCAGCTCTTCCAGCTCCGGCATCGAGCCCACAGCGGCTTGCATGATCACGCACGGGTCACCCGTCACCCGATGGCATTCGGTCAATTGCGGGATTTTGATCAGGTCGTCGTAGGCTTTCTGGTTGCCGTGCTGGTTCAGGCGCAGTTCGATCACGCACTGGATCGGCAGGCCGAGCTTGGCCATGTCGACCTTTGCCTGATAGCCGGTGATCACGCCGCTGGCTTCGAGCTTGGCCACGCGCTCGGCCACGGCCGGGGCGGACAGGCTGACCTTGCGCGCCAGGTCGGCGTAGGACGCGCGACCGTTTTCCAGCAGGGCGCTGAGCAGCATGCGGTCGTATTTGTCCATGGAACGGCTCCTGAAAATGACTGACTTTCGAAAACACGGTTTATCGCAAAAAACTCCGTGTTTTGAAAAGTGTACCGGTACGATAAACAGGTTTTGTAACTTATTTTCCGTCGTTGGCCTTTCTAGAATAGCCGTTCACTTGTCTTGCCTGCGAGCTGCTCCCCATGCCTGGCCTCCGTCGTTTTCCCTTACCGTTGATCGCTGCCTTTTTCGCGTTGTACGTGATTTGGGGCTCGACCTACCTGGTGATCCGCATCGGCGTGGAATATTGGCCGCCATTGCTGCTCGCCGGCATCCGCTTCGTCATTGCCGGGACCTTGATGTACGCCTTCCTGCGCTGGCGTGGGGCACCGGCGCCGACCTGGGTGCAATGGAAATCCGCCGGGATCATCGGCGTCTTGCTGCTGGCGTGCGGTAACGGTGCGGTCAGCGTGGCTGAGCACACCGGTGTAGCTTCCGGCGTGGCAGCGTTGGCTGTGGCGACGGTGCCGCTGTTTACCTTGCTCTGCGGATATTTCTGGGGCGCACGTAATACCCGTCTCGAATGGGCCGGGATCGTACTCGGGCTGATCGGCATCGGCATGCTCAACCTCGGTTCCAACCTGCAGTCGAGCCCGTTGGGCGCGGCCCTGCTGATTTTCGCGGCGGCGACCTGGGCCTTCGGCTCGGTGTGGAGCAAGCACCTGCCATTGCCTCAGGGCGCAATGGCCAGTGCCGTGGAAATGCTGGTGGGCGGCGTCGTGTTGCTGATCGCCAGCGTGGTCAGCGGTGAACATCTGGAAAAGATGCCGCCGATCGAAGGCTGGGCCGCGTTGGCGTATCTGACCGTGTTCGGTTCGATCATCGCTTTCAACGCCTACATGTACCTGTTGAAGCACGTGCGTCCGGCGGCGGCCACCAGTTATGCCTACGTCAACCCGGCGGTGGCGGTGTTGCTGGGGATCGTGTTCGTCGGTGAAACCATCGGTATCGAAGAAGCCCTGGCGATGGCGGTGATCATCAGCGCCGTGGTGTTGATCGGTTTGCCGCAGTGGCGTCGCACGCCAGCGCGGCCAGTGGTGCCGACGGCAGTGCCGACAGAATCCCGTGTGAATTAGGGTAAACTGCGCGCCATTGCATCTTGTTTTGCACACTTGTTTTGAACAACCCGCGCTGAATTTTCCTACGGTACTCCCATGACTTTCGCCACTCTTGGCCTGATCGAACCCTTGCTGCGCTCCCTCGAGACGCTCGGCTACCAGACTCCGACGCCGGTTCAGGCGCAAGCCATTCCGGCGGTGCTGGCCGGTCGCGACCTGATGGCCGCGGCCCAGACCGGTACCGGCAAGACCGCCGGTTTCGCCCTGCCGCTGTTGCAACTGCTGGCCATGGAAGGGCCGAAAGTCACTGCCAACTCGGTTCGCGCGCTGATCCTGGTGCCGACCCGCGAGCTGGCCGAGCAGGTTCACGAAGCCGTGCGCCAGTACGCCGAGAACCTGCCGTTGCGTACTTACGCAGTGTACGGCGGCGTCAGCATCAACCCGCAAATGATGAAGCTGCGCAGCGGCGTCGACCTGCTGGTGGCGACCCCGGGCCGCTTGCTCGACCTGTTCCGCCAGAACGCGTTGAAGTTCAACCAGCTGCAAACCCTGGTGCTGGACGAAGCCGACCGTATGCTCGACCTGGGCTTTTCCGAGGAGCTGGCGAACATTTACCGCGCGCTGCCTAAGAAACGTCAGACGCTGCTGTTCTCCGCGACCTTCTCCGACGACATCCGCCTGCTGGCCGGGCAGATGCTCAACGATCCGCTGACAATCGAAGTCAGCCCGCGCAACGTCGCGGCCAATACCGTCAAGCAATGGATCGTGACGGTGGACAAGAAGCGCAAGCCGGAACTGTTCGTGCACCTGATGCGCAAGGGCAAGTGGAAGCAGGTGCTGGTGTTCGCCAAGACCCGCAACGGCGTGGACGCGCTGGTGGAAAAACTCCAGGGCCTGGGCATCAATGCCGACGGCATCCATGGCGACAAACCCCAGGCGACCCGTCAGCGCGCACTGGACCGGTTCAAGGCGAGTGAAGTGCAGATTCTGGTCGCTACCGACGTGGCGGCTCGGGGCCTGGACATCGAAGATCTGCCGATGGTGGTCAACTTCGATTTGCCGATCGTCGCTGAAGACTACATCCACCGCATCGGTCGTACCGGCCGCGCGGGTTCGACCGGCGAGGCGATTTCCCTGGTGTGTGCCGATGAAGTGAATCTGCTGTCGGCCATCGAGATGCTGACCCGTCAGACCTTGAAGCGGCAGAACGAGCCGGACTTCGAACCCGAGCACCGCGTGCCGGACACCGATGCCAGTGGCCAGGTCGTCAAGAAGCCGAAAAAACCGAAGAAGCCCAAGGCGTCCGGTGGTGGCGGTGGTAAACGCAATCTGGGTCGGTGGGTTGATAGCGGAGAGGTTGCGCCGGCGGAGCCTTCGATCAAGCCTGTGCGCAAGGTGCCGGTGTTCAATACCGGGCCGCGTAAGCGCAAACCTTAATAGCTGCATCGTCGGCTAGGCAGCTATCGCGAGCAGGCTCGCTCCTACAGGAGATTTGTGAACAACGCAGATCCCTTGTAGGAGCGAGCCTGCTCGCGATGGATGCGCCTCCGTCTTTAGCTCTTGCGCCGCAACCACTCCACCATCCCCAACCCCGCCGCTCGCCCACTGGCGAAACACGCGGTCAGCAAATAGCCGCCCGTCGGCGCTTCCCAATCGAGCATTTCCCCGGCGCAGAACACGCCAGGCATTTGCTTGAGCATCAATCGCTCATCCATCGCTTCGAACAACACCCCGCCAGCGCTGCTGATGGCCTCGTCCAGTGGACGGGTTTTTACCAGTGTCAGTGGCAATGCCTTGATCGATTTGGCCAGCAAGGTCATGTCGGCAAAGCAGTCGGCGCTGGTCAGTTCACGCAATAGCGCCGCTTTTACCCCATCGATGCCCAACTGACTGTGCAGGTGCTTGGCCATGGAGCGCGATCCCCGGGGTTTGCTCAACGCCGCCGCAACTTTATCCACAGGCCGGCCCGGCAACAGGTCCAGATGAATGGTTGCCGAGCCGTGCCGGTTGATCGCCTCGCGGATCGGGGCCGACAGGGCGTAGATCAAACTGCCCTCGATCCCGGTGGCGGTAATCACACATTCGCCGAGCCGCGGCACGTCGTCGTTCAGGCCGATGGCGATGTTTTTCAGTGGTGCGCCGGCGAATTTGCTGACCATCAATTCGCTCCAGGCCTGCACCTCAAAGCCGCAATTGCTCGGTTGCAACGGCGCCAGTCCTACGCCGTGTTGCTCCAGCGACAACATCCACGCGCCGTCCGAGCCCAGGCGCGACCAGCTGCCGCCACCGAGGGCGAGCAGGGTGGCGTCGGCTTGAACGGTTTTTTCGCCTTCCGGACTGTCGATGCGCAAATCGCCGTGCTCGTTCCAGCCGAGCCAGCGGTGGCGGGTGTGGATAACTACACCGCTGTCGCGCAGGCGCTTGAGCCAGGCGCGCAGCAGCGGTGCGGCCTTCATGTCGGTGGGGAATACCCGGCCGGAGCTGCCGACGAAGGTTTCGATGCCTAGCTCGTGAATCCATTGGCACAGCGCATCGGCACCGAAGCCGCGCAGCAGCGGGGCGATCTGCGGGGCACGTTCGGCGTAGCGCGAGAGAAACGCCGGGTAGGCTTCAGAGTGAGTGATGTTCATGCCGCCGACGCCGGCCAGCAGGAATTTTCGTCCGACCGAAGGCATGCCGTCGTACAGGTCTACCTTGATCCCGGCCTGGCTCAACACTTCGGCCGCCATCAGACCGGCGGGGCCGCCACCGATGATGGCGACGCAAGGGGGAAGGGCTGGCGAAGATTGGGTCATGGGGTGCGCTGTGGCCTGGCGGGATAAGCCGGGCATTCTACCAGCCCCGTCCCCTGTGGGAGCGAGCTTGCTCGCGATTGCGGCGGTACATTCAGCATCTGTGGGCCTGACAGACCGCTATCGCGAGCAGGCTCACTCCTACAGGGTTTAGAGGTGTCTTTGAAAGGGTGGTTAAAAAACGACCATCTCTCTGTGGCCTATAGACGGTGTGGGCTGCAGGCCCTTTCACTCAGGTTATCCACAGGCAGTTCCACAGGCATTGTGGGTAAAGCATCCACAGCTCAGTGACAGCCTGATGACTGCCAGACGCGCTGCGCGCTGTGATGGAGGATACCGTGACGGCGGGCCAGGGCCTGGCGGTCCTTGCTGTAACCGCCGCCGATCACCCCGACCAGCGGAATGTCGCGGCCCAGGCAATGGCGCATCACGCTTTCGTCGCGGGTGGCGACGCCTTCGTCTGTCAGCTGCAGATAACCGAGGGCGTCGTCCTTATGCACATCGACCCCGGCGTCATACAGCACCAGATCCGGTTGGTAGAGCGGCAGCAGGTAGTTGAGTGCATCGTCCACGACCTTCAGGTAATCGGCATCGCCCATGCCATTGGGCAGTGGAATGTCCCAGTCGCTTTCGGCCTTGCGTGCGGGAAAGTTCTTTTCGCAGTGCAGGGAAACGGTCACTGCTTCCGGGGTGTTGTGCAGAATTCGTGCAGTCCCGTCGCCCTGATGCACGTCGCAATCGAAGATCAGCACCCGGTTCACCTTTCCACTTTCCAGCAGGTAATGGCTGATCACCGCCAGGTCATTGAAGATGCAGAATCCGGCCGGATAGTCGTAGTGCGCGTGGTGGGTGCCGCCCGCCAGGTGACAGGCCAGGCCATGCTCCAGCGCCTGCTCGGCCGCCAGCAACGAGCCGCCGACCGCCCGCACCGTGCGCCGGGCCAGGGCTTCGCTCCAGGGCAGGCCGAGACGGCGCTGGTCTTCGCGGGCCAACTCGCCACTCATGTAGCGCGCGATATACGAAGGGTCATGGGCGAGGGCGAGAATGTCAGCGGGGCACAGCTGCGGGCGCAGCAGGTCGGCGTCGCGGGTCAGGCCGCTGTCCACCAGGTGGTCGCGCAACAGGCGGAACTTGTCCATGGGGAAGCGGTGGTCCGCCGGAAACTCGGGACTGTAGTCTTCGTGATAAATCAGCGGCAGTGGCATGGTCATTTCATGTAGGAATGAGAGAAGGATCCTACCAGCGTTGTAGACTTGCGACATTGAAATGGAGGGGCGGGGCACGATGGAGCCAATACTGGAGCTTGAAAGCGCTCGGCTGCTGTTGCGCCAGTGGCGCGATGAAGATTTAGTGGACTTTGTGGCAATGTGTGCCGATCCCCAGGTGATGCGCTATTTCCCGGCAACCTTGAGCCGGCTGGAAAGCGCATCATTGATCGGACGAATCCGTGGTCATTTCGCCGAGCATGGTTATGGTCTCTGGGCCTTGCAGCGAAAGGACTCTGGCCAGTTCATCGGGTTTACCGGGCTGAGTGTGGTCGGATTCGACGCGCCTTTCACCCCGGCCACGGAAATCGGCTGGCGCCTGGCCCGCGAGCACTGGGGCCTCGGCTACGCCAGTGAAGCGGCGTGGACCGCACTGCGTTGTGGGTTCGACCGCTTGCCGCTCAAAGAGGTCGTGGCCTTCACGACGCACACCAATCTACCGTCAGAGAAAGTCATGCAGGCCATCGGCATGCACCATGATCCGGCAGATGACTTCGATCACCCGCAACTCGAAGCCGATCATCCGTTGCGTCGGCATGTGCTGTATCGCATCAGCCGGGAACAATGGCTGCAAACCTTGCATGGATAACCTGGCACGGACGTTTACAATGGCCCTCATGGGCCCGGTCCAGAAACTGAATCGACCGTTGCAGCCAAGGCTGCGCGGCAATGTTTTGCGTGAGGAGCATCTGAATGAGCCAAGTGTTGGATGATCTGGTCGACCTGCTGACCCTGGAGCCGATCGAAGAAAACCTGTTCCGTGGCCGCAGCCAGGATCTGGGTTTTCGCCAGTTGTTCGGTGGGCAGGTGCTCGGCCAGTCGCTGTCGGCGGCCAGTCAGACGGTTGAAGAGGCGCGCCATGTGCATTCGATGCACGGTTATTTCCTGCGTCCGGGCGATGCCGGGCTGCCGGTGGTGTATCAGGTTGACCGGGTGCGTGACGGTGGCAGTTTCAGCACGCGCCGGGTGACGGCGATTCAGAAGGGCCACCCGATCTTCACGTGCAGTGCGTCGTTCCAGTACGACGAAGAAGGCTTCCAGCACCAGACTGAAATGCCGCAAGTGGTCGGTCCGGAAAACTTGCCATCGGAGCTGGAAATCACCCAGCAGCGCGCGCACCTGATCCCCGAGAAAATGCGCGAAAAGCTGTTGTGCCCCAAGCCGATCGAATTCCGCCCGGTAACCGAGAAAGATCCCTACAACCCACTGCCGTCCGACCCGGTCAAGTACGTCTGGTTCCGCGCCGACGGGGCATTGGCCGATTCGCCGGCGCTGCATAAGTATTTGCTCGCCTACGCATCGGACTTTGGCTTGTTGACCACCTCGATGCAGCCCCACGGCAAATCGGTGTGGCACAAGGACATGCAGGTTGCCAGCCTCGATCACGCGCTGTGGTTCCACCAGAATCTGCGTGCCGATGACTGGTTGCTCTACGCGATGGACAGTCCGTGGGCGGGCAACTCCCGGGGATTCTCCCGTGGCAGTGTGTTCAACCGCGCAGGACAACTGGTGGCCTCGGTCACTCAGGAAGGCTTGATCCGTCATCGCAAGGACTGGGTATGAGCCTGGCCGATGTGCGTCACTGGGTGTTCGACATGGACGGTACCCTGACGGTTGCCGTGCACGACTTCGCGGCGATTCGCGTGGCGTTGGCGATCCCTGCCGAACACGACATCCTGACTCACCTCGCCGCACTGCCGGCCGATGAAGCTGCAGCCAAACATGCGTGGCTGCTGGAGCATGAGCGGGACCTGGCCCTCGGTTCGCAACCGGCACCGGGCGCGGTGGAGCTGGTGCGCGAGCTGGCCGGGCGCGGTTATCGCCTGGGCATTCTTACGCGCAATGCCCGGGAGCTGGCGCATGTCACGCTGGAAGCCATTGGCCTGGCCGACTGCTTTGCGCTGGAGGATGTGTTGGGCCGTGATGATGCACCGCCCAAACCGCATCCGGGCGGGCTGCTGAAACTGGCCGAGGCATGGAAGGTGCCGGCGAGCGAGATGGTGATGGTCGGTGATTACCGCTTCGATCTCGATTGCGGGCGAGCGGCGGGTGCCCGCACGGTGCTGGTGAATCTGCCGGATAATCCATGGCCGGAATTGACCGATTGGCATGCGGCGGATTGTGTCGAGTTGCGGCAGATGCTGACGGCTTGAAGAGTTTGTTGCCTGTTAAATCGCGATCGCGAGCAAGCTCGCTCCCACAGTGGATCTGGGTGAATTCAAAAGTATTTGGAACACCAGAGAACTACTGTGGGAGCGAGCTTGCTCGCGATAGCGTCAGTTCAGGCACCCTGAAACTCACTGCCCAAACAAAGCCTTCTGCCCCTGCGGCGAGGTAAACATCCCGTCCCCGTCATGCCCGACTCCGGGTACTTCAATCAGTTGCTGCTTCAACCCCTGCGGTTGCAGCCGCTTCAGATAATCAAAGTAAAAGCGCCCGCGGGCCAATCGAGACGGCCCTTGCGCCCTGGCCTCACAGCTTTTATCCAGCGCCGGATGATTCGGATCGGTGTCCTGCTGCCCCAGCAGATAAACGACTTCACGCTTGAGGTAATTTTCCTGCAACTGCGCGGCGGTTTGCCCTTCGGCGTAGGCCGGTAAATCCGCCAGGCCGTACTTCCAGCGATTGAAGTTCGGGCAACCGGCGTGGTTGAACGCCACCGGCCGGCGCTCATCGAAATAAGCGTAGGAGGACGGATTGGCGATCACGTAGCGCACCTGCACGCCAGCCGCATCGAGGCCGGACTGCGCGTGACCGAGCAATGCATAGCGCTGAACCACCTGCGCACCGCCGGAGTGCCCGGCGATGACGATTTGCTTCACATCCGGAAACTGCTGGCGGTCACCCAGGCGGGCGATGATTTCGTCGAGCGCGGCGTAGGAACTCAGCCGAAACGGCGCCGTGGATTCGCCGCCGGCCATCCACTCATTGCCTTGCCAACGCAAAACCGTGTCGGCCACCGGATGGACCGCAACGTCGGTTTCATTGAGAAACTGCGGGGCGATCACCAGTGTCGTCGCGCTCTGTCCGGCGAGTTCGGCGGCGTGTTCGCCGCTTTGCAGATAGGTTTGCGCATTGCGCAAGCGACCGTGGAGGATGATCAGCACCCGTTCGATTTTTGCCGGGGCGGGGCTGATGCCCACCGCGATTTCACCTGATTTCAACAGCAGGCGCCCTGAGCTGAGGTCTTTGACCCCCTGCTCGGCGGCCTGGGATGTTGCGCAAGTAAACAGAACAACCAACAACCACTTCTTCATTTAAAGATTTTTCGTCGCAAAGGTATCGCACTGGCTTACCTGGCCTTGGGCGAAACCGGTTTTGAACCAGCGCACCCGTTGCGCCGACGTACCGTGGGTGAACGAATCCGGGACCACGCGGCCCTGACCCTGTTGCTGCAAACGATCGTCGCCGATGGCGTTCGCCGCGTTCAGTGCTTCTTCGATGTCGCCTGGTTCCAGCCAGTTCAGGCGCTTCTGCGCATTGTTGGCCCAGACGCCGGCCAGGCAATCGGCTTGCAGTTCCTGACGAACCAGCAAACCGCCGTCGCCTTCCATCTGCCGGCCTTGTTGGCGTGCTGCCTGAATTTTCGCGGAAACCCCGAGCAATGTTTGCACATGGTGTCCGACTTCGTGAGCGATCACGTAGGCCTGGGCGAAGTCACCCGCGGCGGAAAAGCGTTGGGACATTTCCTGGAAGAACGCCATGTCCAGGTA
Source organism: Pseudomonas sp. IT-196MI5 (assembly GCF_949767415.1). Lineage (NCBI taxonomy): Bacteria > Pseudomonadati > Pseudomonadota > Gammaproteobacteria > Pseudomonadales > Pseudomonadaceae > Pseudomonas > Pseudomonas sp. IT-196MI5. The sequence continues at coordinate 128,148 of NZ_CATKPZ010000044.1, read as the reverse complement.
GACTTTCTGGTCCGCCGGGCAATAGAACGGGCCGGTCGCCGAGGTGGCCAGGCCGCAGGCCGAATTCACGCGGTTGCTGAATAGCACCAGGGTCGGGTCCTTATATTGGCGGCCGGCCTGCTGGAATATCGCACCCCAGGTGTCCTCGGTGTCGCCGAGGATTGAACGTACAAATTCCGCGCCTTCATCATTGGCCGGTGGCGCCTTGCGAGTCTGCTGGGTGGCGGGCGCCGATTGCTGCTCCATTTGCCCGGTCAGTTGTCCGAGGATTTGCAGCGGGTCCTGGCCGGTAATCCAGCCAATGCCGACGATCAGGAGGATCGCCGTCAGGCTCAGGCCTTTGCCACCGCCAAAACGCACGCTACTGCCACCGCTGCCAACATCATCGTCACGGGCGTCGACTACGTTGTCGCTGCGTCGGCCTTTTTTCCATAGCATGTGGGAATCCTCTTCTGTTCCGGGTAAAGCTCCGTGCGATGAGTGTTGCTGCCAAGTGGGAGCGACGCCAGTCCGGTCGTCAGACTGCCGGTTGTGCGACAGGTTCCAAATTATGCTTCGTGGGGCTTCTCTTCTAGAATCAGCCAAATTTTGTTTGGAACCTACCATGGCCGGCAGTCAGATCGAACGTGTCTTCAGCGTGCTGGAAAGCCTGACCGGTGAACCGCAGGGTTTGCCGATGCAGACGTTGGCCGAGCAATTGGAAATCCCTAAAAGCGCGACTCATCGGTTGCTCGCCGAACTGATTCGCCTGGGTTACGTGCGGCAGAATCCGGACAACCTGCGCTATCACCTGTCGACCAAACTGGTGGCCATGGGCTTTCGATACCTGTCCGGCAGCGGTGCGGATATCGTTCAGCCGGTGCTTGATCGACTGGCCGGGGAAACCGGTGAACTGGTGCGTCTGGGGGTGCTTCAGGGTGAACGGCCCGTGTGGATCGCCAAGTCCCAGGGGGCCCGCTCGGGCCTGCGCTACGACCCGGACATGGGGCGTGATGCGCCATTGTTCTACACGGCTTCCGGGCATGCGTGGCTGGCGTGCATGAGCGATGCCGAGGCGCTGTCGCTGGTCGAGCGGCAAGGGGCCGAATTGCCTCGGGACATCGGGCCTAATGCACCGCGTTCGAATGTTGAACTGCTGGAGCGCTTGCGTCTGGCGCGGGAGCAAGGCTACGCCTGGGTCGAGGAAAGTTCGGCGGTGGGTACCTCGGCGATTGCCGCCGTGGTCCGTCATCCACTGGATGGCCGGGTGATCGGTGTGCTCAGTATTGCCGGGCCAAGCGCGCGAATGCCCGGTGCGCGCTTGCATGAGTTGGCGTCGACCTTGTTGAAGTACGCCGAAGAGCTTTCGCTGGCGAGCCAGGCGTCAGCGTTGTTCAGTTGAGCGTGATGTCTGCTTGAATAGAGTGTGCGGTATTCGCACACTTTCTTGAGTCATTGATGTCATAAAATGGAACCGGGTTCTAAATTATTCAAGTCTCGCCTCAACCCATAAAAGGACTTCGCCTTGACGTCGCCCAGCAGCACCCCGCTTTCCGGCGTCAATCAGCCCTTCAAAGGGATCCTGCTGATCGTTGTCGCGACCTTCCTGTTTTCCAGCCACGACGCCTTTTCCAAATATCTCTCGGGTTTCTATCCCATTGTCATGGTGGTCTGGGCGCGTTACGTGGTTCACACCTTGCTGATGGCCGGGATTTTCCTGCCGCAATCCGGGCTGCGAGTGCTGCGTACCAAACGGCCATGGCTTCAGCTGATCCGGGCGCTGTGCCTGCTGGGTACCAGCCTGTTTTTCACCACAGGCTTGATGTACATCCCGCTGGCCGAGGCTACGTCGGTCAACTTCCTCGCTCCGGTGCTGGTCACCGCGCTGTCGGTACCGCTGCTTGGCGAACGGGTGACGCGGGGGCAATGGCTGGCGGTGATTTTCGGTTTCAGCGGGGTGCTGATCATCGTTCATCCTGGCGGTGATCTGTTTACCCCGGCGGTGTTGCTGCCATTCTGCTCTGCGCTGTTTTTCTGCTTCTATCAACTGCTGACACGCAAGCTCAGCGAGATCGACAGCCCGACCACCAGCAATTTCTTCGCCGGCTTGTGCAACACGCTGGTGATGAGTGCACTGGTGCCGTTCTTCTGGCAGACGCCGAACCTGGTGCATGGCGCGATGATGCTTGCGCTGGGGGCCTGCGGGATGACGGCACACCTGTTCCTGACCCAGGCTTTCCGCCTGGCGGCACCGGCACTGCTGGCACCGTTCAGCTATTGCCAGATCATCTTCGCCGGCCTGCTGGGCTGGCTGCTGTTTTCCCATACGCCGACACTGACCACCGTGCTCGGCATTGCCGTTATCTGCTGCAGCGGGTTGGCAGCGGCCTGGCAACAAAGCCGCCGGTAGAAGCTCAACGATGAGCGACCTGTGGGAGCGAGCCTGCTCGCGAAGGCGATGTATCAGACAACATCAATGTTGAATGACAGTCCGCTTTCGCGAGCAGGCTCGCTCCCACAAGGGTATGGCGCCGAACATTAGTCGGTGACGGTCGGAATCTTGCGCGGTGCCATGAAGTACATCCAGGTCAGCGCAATGAAGTACATCGCCGGAATCATGGTGAACAGCACGGTGTAGTTGTTGTTGGTGATGGTCAGGATGTGGCCGACCAGCTGGGTCATGAACATCCCGCCAATCGCCGCACACATGCCGCCGAAGCCGAACACCGTACTCATCATGTGTTTGGGCGTGTAGTCCATCACCAGGCTCCAGATGTTCGCGGTCCAGGCCTGGTGTGCGCCGATGGCCAGGGAGATGGCGAACACCGCGACCCACAGGTTGCTGGAGCCGGCCGCCATGATCACGCCGATGATGCAGCAGGCGAACAGGAGCATGGACATCAGTCGCGCCTTGATCGGGTTGACTCCGCGACCGATCAGGAACGAGGAGAGGATGCCGCCGCCAACGCTACCGAAGTCGGCAGTGAGGTAGATGATGATCAGCGGGATACCCATCTGGGTGACGTTGATGCCCAGGTTGTATTGTTGGTTGAGGAACGGCGGCAGCCAGTACAGGTAGAACCAGAACACCGGTGCGGTGATCGAGTAGGCGAGGGCGAAGGCCCAGGTGCCACGCATGCGCAGGATTTTCGAGAACGGCACGCGGGTTTGTTCCGGTTCGACTTCGTTCTGGATGTAGTCCAGCTCCGACTGTTTGACGCTCGGGTGATCTTCCGGGTTGAAGTACTTCAGGCCCCAGAACAGCAGCCAGATCCCGCCCAGTGCCGACATGCACAGGAACGCGGCCTGCCAGCCCCAGACGTGCAGGATCAGTGGCAGCAGCATCGGGGTGAACATCGCGCCGACGTTGGTGCCGGCGTTGAAAATGCCGGTGGCCACGGCGCGCTCGCCGGCCGGGAACCACAGGCGCGTGGTTTTCACGCAAGCCGGGTAGTTCGCAGCTTCAGTCAGGCCGAGGATGAAGCGACAAACCATGAAGCCGACCGCCGAAGTGGCCAGGCCGTGGGCGCCGGTCGCCAGGCTCCAGAGCAGTACGGCGCAGAAGAACACGCGCTTGACGCCGACCCGGTCGATCAACCGGCCCTGCAGAATGAACCCGATGGCGTAACCCACCTGGAACCAGAAGTTGATGTTGGCGTAATCCATCGCCGTCCAGCTCATTTCCTTGGCCAGGATGGGCTGCATCACGCCCAGGGCGGCGCGGTCGATGTAGTTCAGTGTGGTGGCGAAAAACACCAGCGCCAGCATGCCCCAACGGGTTTTGCCGACCGCCATGGCGCCGCGGATTTTGTCGCCGATGCCACCGGCAGTGACGTTCATGGCCGCAGCCATGCGAGAGCTTTGGGAAGGAATCATGTGTACCACCCGTTTTTTGAATTTGTTATTTGGTGTTTTGGACATCGCGGCCGGTGCTGCGTGTCCGGACTTAATGTGAGGGCGATGTTGGGCAGTGGACAAAAAATCGTCAATTCGCCAACCACCATTGTGTTCGATAATCGAACACAAAACTAACTGGGTAGTACACTTTAAATTGCCCAATGGACAACCCGGCTCAATAATCCGCTCACTCTTTTAAAAGCGGCGCAAATTCCCTGTAGCCGAAGCCTCCACCGGGAGCCGAAATATGCAGCGTTCCATTGCCACCGTATCCTTGAGCGGTACCCTGCCGGAAAAACTCGAAGCCATTGCTGCCGCCGGTTTCGACGGCGTCGAGATTTTCGAGAACGACCTTCTCTACTACGACGGTAGTCCACGGGAAATTAAACAGATGTGCGCCGATCTCGGGATCGCCATCACCCTGTTTCAACCCTTCCGTGATTTCGAAGGCTGTCGGCGTGATCGGCTGTCGCGCAATCTGGAACGCGCCGAGCGCAAGTTCGACCTGATGCAGGAGCTGGGCACTGACCTGGTGCTGGTGTGCAGCAACGCCTCGGCCGAGTCCATCGGTGATGAACGGATTCTGGTCGATGACTTGCGCCTGCTGGCCGAACACGCCGGGGCACGCGGCCTGCGCATCGGTTACGAAGCGCTGGCCTGGGGCCGGCATGTGAACACCTGGCAACAGGTGTGGAACATCGTGCGGCAGGCCGATCACCCAAGCCTTGGCGTGTTGCTGGACAGCTTTCACACCTTGTCGCTCAAGGGCGATCCAAGTGCAATCGCCGAGATTCCGGGCGACAAGATCTTCTTCGTGCAAATGGCTGACGCGCCGATCCTGGCCATGGACGTGCTGGAGTGGAGCCGGCATTTTCGCTGCTTCCCGGGCCAGGGCGAATTCGATTTGCCGGGGTTCCTCGCGCCGATCATCAAGAGTGGGTACACCGGGCCTTTGTCGCTGGAGATCTTCAACGACGGTTTCCGCGCCGCGCCGCCACGGGCCAACGCCGCCGACGGCTTGCGCTCGTTGTTGTACCTGGAGGAGAAAACCCGCGAGCGTCTGGCGCAGGAAGCCAAGCCTGCAGCCAACTCCGGGATTCTGTTCGAAACGCCCAAGGCCAGCGAGTACAACGGCATCGAGTTTCTGGAGTTTGCGGTGGACGAAAGCCTCGGCGCCAAACTCTCCCATTGGCTGGAGCGGCTAGGGTTCGCCAAGGTCGGGCAGCATCGCTCCAAGAGCGTCAGCTTGATGCGCCAGGGCGATATCAATCTGATCCTGAATTCAGAGCCTTACTCTTTCGGCCACAGTTTTTTCGAAGCCCACGGCCCTTCGTTGTGCGCTACCGCCGTGCGGGTCAAGGACAGTGCGAGCGCATTGGCCCGAGCTGTGGCCTACAAGGGCCAGCCCTATCGCGGACTGGTGGGCCCCAATGAACTGGAACTGGCTGCGGTGCGTGCGCCGGATGGCAGCCTGATCTATCTGGTGGACCAGGATGCCGACGTCTACGGCACCGACTTCAATCTGTACCCGCAAGCGCCGGCCAGCAGTGGCCTCAAGCGCATCGACCACATGGCCATGGCGCTGCCGGCCGACAGCCTCGATAGCTGGGTGCTGTTCTATAAGAGCCTGCTGGATTTCGAGGCGGACGATGAAGTCGTGTTGCCCGATCCTTACGGTCTGGTGAAGAGCCGTGCCCTGCGCAGCCGCGACAGTTCGATCCGCCTGCCACTGAACATTTCCGAGAACCGCAACACCGCGATCTCACACGCGTTGTCGAGTTATCGCGGCTCCGGTGTGCATCACATCGCGTTTGATTGTGATGACATCTTTGCCCAGGTCAGCCGTGCAAAAGAGGCGGGCGTGCCGCTGCTGGATATCCCGCTCAACTACTACGATGACCTGGCGGCGCGGTTCGATTTCGACGACGAGTTCCTCAGCGAACTGGCCTACTACAACGTGCTGTATGACCGCGACGCCCAGGGCGGTGAGCTGTTTCATGTGTACACCGAGCCGTTCGAGGGGCGATTCTTCTTCGAGATCATCCAGCGTAAAAACGGTTATGCCGGCTACGGCGCGGCCAACGTCGCGGTGCGGCTGGCAGCCATGGCCAAATCCCGTAGCGGCGCATTGCGCCAGGCGAAGTTGTAGGAAATTCGTAAACGCGGGATTAAACGTGGGTCGCGTGGCTTCCTTCACTGTGTTGCGCGGCCCATAATCGCCAGCCTGTGCAGTGATGGCCGTGAGCCCGCAATGACAATGACCTCAGAACTTCCCGCAGCCTCCGCCGAACCAGGTGCCGAGCCGCGCAAGAGTCGCAAGAACAACCCGGAAAAGACCCGCGAAAACATCCTGCAGGAGGCGATTGTCGAATTCGTCCAGCAGGGGCTTTCCGGTGCTCGCGTCGATGCCATCGCCGAGCGCATCCATACCTCCAAGCGCATGATCTATTACTACTTCGGCAGTAAGGAACAGCTCTATGTCGAAGTGCTGGAGAAGCTTTACGGCGATATCCGCAACACCGAAAGCCGCCTGCACCTGACCGAACTGCCTCCGGTGGAAGCCATTCGGCGGATGGTTGAATTCACCTTCGACCACCATGATCGCAACGTCGACTTCGTGCGCATCGTCAGTATCGAAAACATCCACAACGCCGAGTATGTAAAGCGTTCCGAGGCGATCAGGGCGATGAACAACACCGTTCTCGATTCCCTCGATGTGATTCTGCGTCGTGGCGTTGAAGAGGGTGTCTTCCGCGTCGGACTCGTCCCGCTGGATGTGCATCTGCTGATCAGTTCGTTCTGCTTCTATCGCGTTTCGAACCGCCATACCGTGGGTGAGATTTTCCAGATCGACCTGCCGGACGAACGCATCAAACAGCGTCATCGGGAGATGATTTGCGAGTCGGTGTTGCGCTACCTGCAAGCTTGATGCACAGCGTTGTGCCGGCTCCCAATACAAATGTGTACATACACAACACACTGTAGGAGCTGGCTTGCCAGCGAAGGCGGCCTGCCTGATACACCGCATCGCCTGTTTCGCCAGCAAGCCGGCTCCTACGAATCGGCAAGGTTGTTGCTTCAGTCATTCATGCTCTGGAAATGCTCAAGCATCCGCTGAGCATCGGGCACCACGCCGCTGAACAGCTCGAACGCCTTCACTGCCTGAAACACCGCCATATTGCCGCCGTCCAGCGTCCGGCAACCGAGGGCGCGGGCGTGGTGTAGCAGTTCGGTTTCCAACGGGAAGTAAACGATCTCCGCCACCCACAATTCGGCCCGCAGCAACGCGACCGGCACCGGCATGCCCGGCAGTTTTTTCATGCCCATCGGCGTGGTGTTCACCAGGCCGTCAGCCCGGGCCATGGCGCTCGGCAGGTCATACCCGGCCACCGCCCGACCGACGCCGAAATGCTGATTGAGGTTGTCAGCCAGATCCTGGGCGCGGCGGATATCCACGTCAAAAATGCTCAGCTGTTGTACGCCTTCATTCAATAACGCGTGAGCCACCGCCGCACCTGCGCCACCGGCGCCCATCTGTACGACACGTTCAACGGCAACGCCCTTCAAGCCCCGGCGAAAACCTTCGGCAAAACCCAGGCAATCGGTGTTGTGGCCGATGCGCTTGCCATCCTTGAGCACCACCGTGTTGACCGCACCAATACCGCGGGCCTCCGGCGAGAGTTCGTCGAGCAGCGGGATGATCGCCTGCTTGCATGGGAAGGTGATGTTCAGCCCGGTGAAATTCATGCGCTCGGCAGCCATCAACAGGTCGGGTAGGGCATTGCTGTCGAGCTTCAACTGATCAAGATCAATCAGGCGATACAGGTAGCGCAGCCCCTGAGCATCGCCTTCGTGCTCGTGCAAGGCTGGTGTGCGGGAGGCCTGGATGCCGGCGCCAATCAGCCCGGCCAGTATCACGTGGTTCTGAGTCACGGCGATCACCCCTTCAAACGATGACTGAAGTGTTCCAGCGCCAGGCGATAGCCGTGACTGCCCAAACCGGCCATCACCGCAGTCGCGATGGCGGAGACGAACGAGTGGTGACGAAAAGGCTCGCGGGCATGCACGTTGGACAGATGGACTTCGATGACTGGCAGTTCGCTGGCGACCAAGGCGTCGCGGATGGCGACCGAGGTGTGGGTCCACGCGGCAGGATTGATGATGATCCCGGCGCAGCGACCGCGGGCGGCGTGAATCCAGTCGAGCAATTCGCCTTCATGATTGGTCTGGCGAAACTCCACTGTCAGGCCGAACTCTTCGGCGGCACGTGCGCACAGGGTCGAGATATCTGCCAGGGTTTCGTGGCCGTAAGTCGCCGGTTCACGGGTACCGAGCAGGTTCAGGTTCGGGCCGTTGAGCACCAGAACGATAGGGGACATCGGAATCTCTCCACTTATTATTTTTGCAATCGGCCGAGGTTTTCGGTCTGTGGAGATAAATTGTACTAACTAGTTAATTCGGTCAATTGAAGAGAAGGCACGCTGACGGTTTGTGGGCGATGATCGGACACTTTCGCTGTTCAACGCGGCAAATACTCCACCAGAAAATCAATGAACGCCCTCAAGCGCAGCGGCACATGACGACTTTGCGGGTAAAGCAGCGTGAATGGCCGCGAGCGCCCGCCATAGGGCTTGAGCACTTCCACCAGCGAGCCGTCGGCCAGTTCCTTTTCCACGATAAAACGATAGGTCTGAAACAGCCCCGCCCCGTGTTTGGCCAGGGTCACACCGCCCAGTACATCGTCGGAACAACTGAGGTTGCCCTCGGCCAGAATCTCCCGTGGCGCGCCTTCATCGTTGAACAGCCAGGCAATGCGCCGGCCGCTGCTGGGCAATTCGTACTGAATGCATTCGTGGTTTCCGAGGTCGTCGAGGGTTTGCGGAATGCCGGCCCGTTTCAGGTAATCAGGGCTGGCGATCATCACCAGGGCGGCATCTTCCAGCTGCCGGGCGATCAGGCCGGAATCCGGGATGGCTCGTACACGAATCGCCATGTCGTAGCCTTCGCCGACGAAATCGATGTTGCGATTACTGATGTGCGACTCGACCTTCACCGCCGGATAGCGCGCCCGAAATTCGGGTAACAGCGGCAGGATTCGATGATGCGCGTAGGTGGTCGGAATACTGATGCGCAAAGTACCGGACGGCACTTGCTGTTGGCCCATGACCTCACGCTGGGCCTCGACCAATTGCGCCAGGGCCTGGCGGCACTCCTCGTAATAGCGGCGACCACTCTCGGTCAGCTTCACGCTGCGGGTGGTACGCGCAAACAGGCGCACGCCCAGGCGCTCTTCCATGCGCGACACCGAGCGGCTCACGGCAGCGGGCGTGACGCCTGCCACCAGCGCCGCGGCAGTAAAACTGCCAGCCTCGGCCGCGAGGCAGAACAGCTCGATGCTGCCTAACTGAAGGTCGTCGAATTGTCGCTGCATGATTGATTACACCGGGGATCAAATGAAGAAGCTGGATCAGTATTTATCAGGTGCCAGCGCCGTAATGAAAGGGTTTCTTACCATTTCGCGTGGTGTTCCGCAGAGTCGGATGACGCCAGGACGCTAGCCTGAGGACGTAAAAAGTGATTCCTCTGCCAATGCCAGCGGTCGGATTTTCCAGGGAATGTCGAATCTTCGGATTCATTAACCTAACTGATGGGTTAGCATGAAGGTATGCAATTACAAAGGACTGTCGGTAGTGATCATGTTGCGAGACGAGCATTGTCCGCCTCATGCGCATGTGGAGGCGGGTACGTGGAGGGCGAGATTCAGGTTCAGTTTTTGGCACAACGGTGTCGAGCTCTGGGATGTAGTTCCGTTTTCGCGTCGGCCACCGTTGGCGGTGCTAGAGGGATTGCGCCAATCGCTCCAGCAACCTGCCCATTTGCGGCGCGCCCGGGGCATCTGGTGGCGAAAATTGCAAACGGCCTGTCTTGATAATCAATTGTGGGACTGGCAAAGCAACGAAGTCGTTGTGGTGAAAAGGGTTGTCAGTACCACCAATATGATTGGATCGGCTTGCTACGAACCTGAATCGAACAGGACGTTGCTGTCCCTGATAGGCGCACAGGAAAGTGTGGAGATCGAGTTATGAAAACGATAAAAGCCAAGGTTCAGGCCGATAGTCCCGTAACGGAAAGCAGCCTGGACAAAGCCATTGAACGTGGCGAATTACGTAGAAAAAATAGCCTGCAAGCAACGGCGGTTACCTACCAGGCTCCCTGTCTGGCCGTCAGCTTCGAAGACGGCAGCGGTGTATTGCTGCCCGTGGCCAATTATCCGGAGTTCGATGATTTTGAGGTCGAGGACTACGCTGGTCTGGCTGTCGGCTACGGGGGAACTGCCCTGTGCCATGAAGGCAAGGACCTGCATGTATCTATCGCCGGGATGATTTCTGCGAGCAAGCCGCTGATGTCCATGGCAGCCTCGGTCGTCGCTTCGCGCAATGGTCGCCAGAGCAGCGCTGCAAAGTCTGAAGCCGCGCGGGCCAACGGCAGGAAAGGCGGGCGCCCGCGCAAGGTCGACGTTGTCGTGTAAGTGTCCACAAAAAAGCCGTCGTGAAGACGGCTTTTTTGTGCCTGGCAGGAGCCATCAACGCCGGGTGAGCATTACCCCGGATTCCATGTGATGGGTCCAGGGGAACTGGTCGAACATCGCGCATCGGGTGATGCGGTGGGTGTCGTGCAGTTGGGCGATGTTGGCTGCCAGGGTCTCCGGATTGCAGGAGATGTACAGGATGTTGTCGAAGCGTCGGGTCAGCTCGCAGGTGTCCGGGTCCATGCCGGCGCGAGGCGGGTCGACGAACACGCTGCCGAACTCGTAGCTCTTGAGGTCGATGCCGTGCAGGCGGCGGAACGGACGCACTTCGTTCAAGGCTTCGGTCAGCTCTTCGGCGGACAAACGTACCAGGGTGACGTTATCCACCGCGTTCTCGCTGAGATTGCTCAGCGCCGCGTTGACCGACGTCTTGCTGATTTCGGTGGCCAGCACTTTGCGCACGCGGGTGGCGAGCGGCAGGGTGAAGTTGCCGTTGCCGCAATACAGCTCCAGCAAATCATCGGAGCGATCGCCAAGCGCATCGTATGCCCAGTTGAGCATCTTCTGGTTCACCGTGCCGTTGGGCTGGGTGAAGGCGCCTTCAGGCTGGCGATAGCTGAAGGTGCGACCGCCGACTTCCAGCTTCTCGACCACGTAATCGTGACCGATGACTTCGCGCTTGCCCTTGGAGCGGCCGATGATGCTGACGTTCAGATCCGCCGCCAGTTTTGACGCCGCCGCGTGCCAGTGCTCGTCCAGCGGGCGGTGATAGCACAGGGTGATCATCGCGTCGCCGGCCAGGGTGGTCAGGAACTCCACCTGGAACAGCTTGTGGCTCAGGGCCGCACTGGCTTGCCACGCTGCCTTGAGCTGCGGCATCAACTGGTTGATGCGCAGGCTGGCGATCGGGAACTCTTCGATCAGGATTGGCGTGCGTTTGTCTTCCTGGGAAAACATCGCGTAATGACGCTCGCCGGCCTCGCGCCACAGGCGGAACTCGGCGCGCAGGCGGAAGTTTTGCAACGGCGAATCGAAAACGGCTGGCTCGGGTGCATCGAACGGGGCCAGCAGGTCACGCAAACGCGTGACCTTTTCTTCGAGCTGAACGGCGTAGGCCTGGGAATCAAAAGTCATGCGTTGAACCAACCCAGCTTGATCACGAACAGAATCGACAGGATCACCAGCGCCGGGTTCAGCTCACGGCCACGACCGGACATCAGCTTGATGGCGGTCCAGGAAATGAAACCGAAGGCGATGCCATTGGCGATGGAATAAGTGAACGGCATTGCCAGCGCGGTGATCACCACCGGTGCGGCGACGGTGATGTCGTCCCAGTCTATTTCGGCCAGGCCGGATGTCATCAGCACGGCGACGAACAGCAGGGCCGGTGCAGTGGCGAAGGCCGGAACGCTGGCGGCCAGTGGCGAGAAGAACAGCGCCAGCAGGAACAGGATCGCCACCACGACGGCGGTCAGGCCGGTGCGGCCGCCGGCACTCACGCCCGCGGCGGATTCGATGTAGCTGGTGGTGGTCGAGGTGCCCAACAGGGAACCGGCCATGGCTGCAGTGCTGTCGGCGATCAGCGCGCGGCCCATTTTCGGCATGTGACCGTCTTTGCCCATCAGACCGGCGCGCTTGGCGACGCCGATCAGAGTGCCGGAGTTATCGAACAGATCGACGAACAGGAAGGCGAAGATCACGCTGACCAGACCGATGTCCAGTGCGCCCTTGATGTCCAGTTGCAGGAAGGTCGGGGCCAGGGACGGCGGCATCGACATCACGCCGCCGAACGGGGTGAAGCCCATCACGATGGAAACGATGGTCACCACCAGAATGCCGATCAGCACCGCACCGCGTACGGCAAGGGCTTCGAGGGCGACGATCAGGGCAAAACCGAGGGTAGCGAGGATCGGCGCCGGTTGTTTCAGGTCACCGAGGCCGACCATGGTCGCCGGGTTACTGACCACGATGCCGGCGTTGTGCAGGGCGATCAGCGCCAGGAACAGGCCGATACCGGCAGCAATCGCCGAGCGCAGCGGCAGCGGGATGCTGTTGATGATCCATTCACGGATGCGGAAGATCGACAGCAGAAAGAAACACACCGCCGAGATGAACACCGCGCCCAGTGCCACTTGCCAGGTGTGGCCCATGTGCAGGACCACGGTGTAGGTGAAGAAGGCGTTCAGGCCCATGCCCGGTGCCAGGGCGATCGGGTAGTTGGCGATCAGGCCCATGGTCGTCGAGCCGATGGCGGCTGCCAGACAGGTGGCGACAAACACCGCGCCCTTGTCCATGCCGGTTTCGCCGAGGATGCTCGGGTTGACGAACAGAATGTAGGCCATGGCCAAAAAGGTCGTGAGACCCGCCAGAATCTCGGTCCGCACGTTGGTGTTGTGTGCCTTGAGTTGAAACAGCCTTTCCAGCATGTCTGCTCCCCGTGGCGCGCCGGGCGCCGTGAATGTATCGACCTCAACAGCAAAGCACAGGCAGCAGAACGCGCCTGGAAATTACTGTGGGCCGGAAAAAGCCGCGCATCATACCAGTAGCTTGGGGATATGGCTGCTTATGGCGGTGATCGTCGTCGATGTTTTGCGACAACACCAAGTACGCCATACTGCGCGCTGGTTTTTTGGGGGTGGAAAGGTCCTGCATGAAAAGGCGTCTGGTTAGCGTGTCCGGCGTATGGATGGCGTTGTTGCTCGGGGCCCAAACGGCCGTGGCGGCCTCGGCTGCGCCGCTGACGCAATTGAAGGTGCTCAAAGTCGCGTCGCCGTCCTGTGGCGTTGAAAACATCGACGAAGGGCAAACCGGGACGCGCTGCGATCACAATGGCCCGAACATCACGGTGTACGTGCTGGAAGTGGGTTATGGACGCGAGGCCCATGTCGCCCTGGACGGTTTCGAAGTGAATGGCACCCGCACACCGGTCTGCGCGTTCAAGAACGGCAACCTGACCAGTTGCACCCCGGGCGAAAAAACCGTCGGCTATTTGTATGCCCTCGATCTGGCTGGCAAGCAGGAAGGCACGCTGACCTTCAGCAATACCTCGATCAACGCGCCCGGCAATACGATGTCGACGCAGCTTTTCATCAAGTAACCACAGGTCTCGAACAAGGGTCAGGAAAGGTGACTACGCTTAAAAGATCATTCTGTGGACATTACCTGATGACCTTTAGAGCCTTGATTGCCCTCGCCGAGGGCACCGATGACCTGCAGACCGTCACCCTGATCGACGTACTGCGCCGCGCGAAAATAGAAGTGGTGGTGGCCAGTATCGAAGGGCGGCGCATGCTCACCTGCGCCCGCGGCACGCGCCTGACGTCCGATGCCATGTTGGTGGACTTGCTGGCGCAGCCCTTCGACCTGATCGCCTTGCCGGGTGGTGCGGTGGGTGCGCAGCACTTGGCAGCCCACCAACCCTTGCAACAATTGATCAAGGATCAGGCGGCGGCCGGTCGCCTGTTCGCCGGCATCGCCGAGGCGCCCGCCGTGGCGCTGCAGGCCTTTGGCGTATTGCGTCAACGGCGCATGACCTGCCTGCCCTCGGCCAGCCATCAATTGTTGGGCTGTAACTTCGTTGATCAACCGGTGGTGGTCGACGGCAATTGCATCACCGCCCAGGGCTCGGCTGCCGCATTGGCATTTGCCCTGGCGCTGGTGGAACAACTCTGCGGAAAAGCCACACGTGCGGCGGTGGCGGGGGAGTTGTTGGTTTAGCCTGCTTAGACTTTCGCTTCTTCTCTTTCTTCATCTTTAGCCACGTGCATGCGATCGCGGCTGGCCAGGGTCGGGAACAGTTTGACCCACACCCCGGTCACCACCAGCGTGCCGATCCCGCCCATGACCACGGCTGGCACGGTGCCGAACCAGTGGGCAGTCAGGCCTGATTCGAATTCGCCCAACTGGTTCGAGGCACCGATGAACAGACCGTTCACGGCGCTGACCCGGCCGCGCATTTCGTCGGGGGTTTCCAGTTGCACGAACGAGGCGCGGATCACCATGCTGATCATGTCCGCTGCGCCCAACACCACCAACACCGCCAGGGAAAACCAGAACGAGGTCGACAGGCCGAAGGCGATGGTTGCCACGCCGAAGACGCCCACGGCGGTGAACATCACCCGCCCGACGTTGCGCTCCACGGCAAACCGCGCCAGGAACAGCGACATCAGCAGTGCACCCACTGCCGGTGCCGAGCGCAACAGGCCCAGCCCCCACGGGCCGGTCAGCAGGATGTCCTTGGCGAACACCGGCAGCAACGCCGTCGCACCCCCCAATAGCACCGCGAACAGATCAAGGGAGATCGCCCCGAGAATGTCCGGACGACTGCGGATAAAGCGAATGCCCGCCAGCAATGAATCCAGAGTGGCCTTGCCCTTGTTCAGTGGGGTTTGCCGGGCTGGTAGGTTGAGCATCAGCGAACAGGCGATGACATACAAAAGCACCGTCGGGCCATACACCCAGACGCTGCCGAAGGCGTAGAGCAAACCGCCGAGGGCCGGGGCGACGATGGTTGCCGATTGCTGGGCCGATTGCGCGGCGGCCACCGCACGGGGAAACAGCGCGCTGGGCACGATGCCTGGCAGCAGGGCCTGGGTGGTCGGCATTTCAAAGGAACGCGCGGCGCCGAGCAGGAAGGCCAGGACGAAGATCAGTTCCCGGGTGACATGGTCGGTCGCGCTGCCGATGGCCAGCGACAGGGCAATCAATGCTTGCAGGGACTGGCAGATCGCCGCGACTTTGCGCCGGTCATAGCGGTCGGCGACGTGCCCGGTGTGCAGCATGAACAGCACGCGCGGGGCGAACTCGACCAGGCCGACCAGTCCCAGGTCGAGCACGTTGCCGGTCAATTGATACAGGTTCCAGCCGATGGCCACGGTGAGCATCTGGAAGCCGCTGGCGGTGAAGACCCGGGCCAGCCAGAACGCGAGAAAAGGGCGATGGTGACGTAACAGCAAGGGCTCTTGGCTGGGCATCTGCGGACAATCTGGGGAGAGGGGAATGGCGAGATTATCACCAACCTGTAACAGGAAGCTGTCACGAGAAAAAATTCAGTTAGCCAGACATCGATTTTTCAAACGACGAAAACCTTGTGGCGAGGGGGCTTGCCCCCGTTGGATTGCGAAGCAACCCTGCTCTTGCAGGAATCGTTTCGTAAGGGAAGCCGAATTGACTAGCTCCACGACTGCTACGCAGCCGAACGGGGCGATGCGGCGGTCCGACAAGCCCCCTCGCCACATTAATCATGTTGCATCCGGGAATGTATTTCCGGTCATTTCGGCAGCCGTGAGGCAACTTGTCACGCGGCAAAAGACCACGCGGGTTATCCCCGAAAATGGGACTACTCTTTCAACGTTGATTGATCCAGATCAAAACCCACAAAAGGAATTGATCCGGCGGCCGCAAGGCCAGATTCCCTGCGTTGCGATGCGTGCAGAAAAAGAACAAACAGAGATTCGCCACACTCCATATCCGTGGGGGCCGTGGGTGCAGGCTTCCAGCCAGCAGCCGTACTACCTGACAGAGGAAGACTTATGTTCGGTTTAGAGGCACTTGATCTCGCCCGAATTCAGTTCGCGTTCACCATCTCGTTCCACATCCTGTTTCCGGCCATCACCATCGGCCTGGCGAGTTACCTGGCGGTACTCGAAGGCCTGTGGCTGAAAACCCATAACGACACCTACCGTGACCTCTACCATTTCTGGTCGAAAATCTTTGCCGTCAACTTCGGCATGGGGGTGGTTTCCGGTCTGGTCATGGCCTATCAGTTCGGCACCAACTGGAGCCGCTTCTCGGACTTCGCCGGCTCGGTTACCGGGCCGTTGCTGACCTATGAAGTGCTCACGGCGTTCTTCCTCGAGGCCGGGTTCCTCGGCGTCATGCTGTTTGGCTGGAACAAGGTCGGACGTGGCCTGCACTTCTTCGCCACCGTGATGGTGGCCATCGGTACATTGATCTCGACGTTCTGGATTCTTGCCTCCAATAGCTGGATGCAGACCCCGCAGGGCTTCGAGATCGTCAACGGTCAGGTCATACCCACCGACTGGCTGGCGGTTATCTTCAACCCGTCGTTCCCGTATCGCCTGATGCACATGGCCACGGCGGCGTTCGTCGCCACGGCCTTCTTCGTCGGTTCCTCCGCGGCCTGGCATTTGCTGCGCGGCAGGGACAACCCGGCGATCCGCAAAATGCTCTCGATGGCCATGTGGATGGCATTGATCGTTGCGCCGATCCAGGCGGTCATTGGTGACTTCCACGGCCTCAATACGCTTGAGCATCAGCCAGCGAAAATCGCCGCGATCGAAGGGCACTGGGAAAACAAGGGTAACGAGGCGACGCCGCTGATCCTGTTCGGCTGGCCGGACATGAAAGAAGAGAAAACCAGGTTTGCTGTCGAGATTCCGTACCTGGGTAGCCTGATCCTGACTCACTCGCTGGACAAGCAAGTCCCGGCGCTCAAGGAGTTCCCGCCTGAAGACCGGCCGAATTCGACCATTGTGTTCTGGTCATTTCGGATCATGGTGGGTCTGGGCATGCTGATGATCTTCACCGGCTTGTGGAGCCTGTGGCTGCGCAAGCGCGACACCCTCTACTCCTCGCGGCCGTTCCTGTACCTGGCGCTGTGGATGGGGCCGTCTGGTCTGATCGCTCTCCTCGCCGGCTGGTTCACCACCGAAATCGGCCGTCAGCCGTGGGTGGTCTACGGCCTGATGCGCACGGCGGATGCGTCGTCCAACCATAGCTTCATGCAGATGAGCATCACTCTGATCCTGTTTGTCGTGGTCTATTTCGCGCTGTTTGGTGCCGGTCTTGGTTACATGATGCGCCTGGTGCGCAAGGGGCCGAAGATCGACGAAGGCAAGGAAACCAACGACGGTGGCCCTGGCCAGAAACGCACACCGGCCCGGCCGTTTTCCGCAGCCGACAACGACCACATCGACGCCGATCACAGCCTGACCAAGGAGATTTGAATCATGGGTATTGATCTTCCGCTGATCTGGGCCGTGATCATCATCTTCGGCATCATGATGTACGTGGTCATGGACGGTTTCGACCTGGGCATCGGCATTCTCTTCCCGTTCATTCCGGGCAAGACCGATCGCGATGTGATGATGAACACTGTCGCCCCGGTCTGGGACGGCAACGAGACCTGGCTGGTGTTGGGTGGCGCGGCGTTGTTCGGCGCGTTTCCGCTGGCCTATTCGGTGGTGCTCTCGGCGTTGTACCTGCCGCTGATCCTGATGTTGATCGGGTTGATCTTCCGCGGTGTGGCCTTCGAGTTCCGCTTCAAGGCCAGGGACGACAAGCGCCATCTGTGGGACAAGGCGTTCATCGGTGGTTCGGTCACTGCAACGTTCTTCCAGGGCGTTGCGCTCGGCGCGTTCATCGATGGGCTGCCAGTGGTCAATCGGCAGTTCGCCGGTGGTTCACTGGACTGGCTGACCCCGTTCACGATGTTCTGTGGTGCGGCGCTGGTGGTGGCGTATGCGCTGCTCGGTTGCACCTGGCTGATCATGAAGACCGAAGGCAAGTTGCAGGAACAGATGCATGACCTGGCCCGGCCATTGGCCTTCGTGCTGCTGGCGGTGATCGGCATCGTCAGCATCTGGACCCCGTTGGCCCACGCAGAAATCGCCGCACGCTGGTTCACCATGCCGAATCTGTTCTGGTTCATGCCGGTACCGATTCTGGTGCTGGTGACGATGTACGGACTGATCCGCGCGGTGGCCCGCAACGCGCACTACACGCCGTTCCTGCTGACCCTGGTGCTGATCTTCCTCGGTTACAGCGGGTTGGGCATCAGCCTGTGGCCGAACATCATCCCGCCGTCGATCTCGATCTGGGACGCCGCCGCGCCGCCGCAAAGCCAGGGCTTCATGCTGGTGGGAACGCTGTTCATCATTCCGTTCATCCTGGGCTACACCTTCTGGAGCTACTACGTGTTCCGCGGCAAGGTCACCCATGAAGACGGCTACCACTAGCCCTGTGCACCACGAAACTAATGTGGGAGCGAGCCTGCTCCGGGCGGCGTTCCGACGATGGCGTCCTGACAGACGCCATCGATCTACATCGGAGGATTTATCAATGAGCAGCAAACATTCCCTGCACGACATTGAAGAAGCCGAAAAAAAACCACTGTGGCAGCGGCTCGGCTGGTTGGCCCTGATCTGGGTTGGCAGCGTCGGCGCCCTGTTCATCGTCGCCAGCCTGATGCGTCTGTTCATGAACGCGGCCGGCCTGACCACACACTGACATCCCTCCCGTAGCCTCAAGGCACGGATTTACAACCCTCCGACCGGAGGGTTTTTTTTACTGTTATTTACGCGCCTTGAGGATGACGAATTTCGGATTGGTTGCCACTTGCTCGACACCGCGGAACAGCCGCGCGAGCTTGCTGTGGTAACCCAGGTGACGATTGCCGACGATGTACAGCGCGCCGCCCACGACCAGCGCTTCGCGCGCCTGCTGGAACATCCGCCAGGCCAGGAAATCCCCCACCACCTGTTGCTGGTGAAACGGTGGATTGCACAGCACGACATCAAGCGATTGCGGTTCCTGGCCGGCCAGGCCGTCACCGGCACGCACGATCACTTCCCGTTCACCCAAGGCTGCGCGCCAGTTCTCGGACGCCGATTGCACGGCCATGAACGACTCGTCCACCAACGTGTAGTGGGCCTCGGGGTTTTGCAGGGCGCTGGCGATGGCCAGGACGCCGTTGCCGCAGCCGAGATCGGCGACCCGCGCCGAGCCGAGGTTTTTCGGCAAGTGCGGCAGGAAGGCTCGCGTGCCGATGTCCAGGCCTTCACGGCAAAACACATTGGCGTGGTTGAGCAGTTCGATAGCCGGGTCGTCGAGTCTGTAGCGCGTTGGGTAAGGCGATACAACTGGCGTTTTGTCTTGCACCGTGGCAATCAATAGCCGCGCCTTCTTCACGGCCAATGAGGCTTGCACCGGGCCGATGTAACGCTCCAGCAAGTCGCCCGCGGCCCTGGGCAGATGTTTGATCATGGCCGCGGCAACCACTTGGGCGCCGGGTGCCAGTTGACCTTGCAGGCGGATCAGTTGTTCTTCCAGCAGTGCCAGGGTTTTCGGTACACGGATCAGCACGCAGTCGAACGGCCCGGCAAAGGTTTCGCTGGCGGGTATGCTCGGCACGGCATCAAACGCCAGGCCGTTGCGCACCAGGTTCTTTTCCAGCCCCTGCAGGGCCAGGAACGAATCACCGCTGCTGACCACTTGCACCTTGCCCGCCAGGCTGGCCGCCAACGCGCCGAAACTGTCATTGAGCACCAATACCCGGGTGTCCGACGCCGGCTGCTGTTCGGCCAGATGATTGAGCAGGTATTCATCGGCCGCATCGAAAGCTTGCAGCGGTTCGTTCTGCTGTTCGGGCTGGCGGATCAGGTCGAGGCTGGCGAAGGGTGTTTCGAGCAAAGGCATGGGGTGGGGCTCTGGGTAATCAACGGATGTCCCGCTGCCTGAGGCGTTGGAGCGGGCGGAGCCGACCGAGTGTACTGCGTCGTGCAGGTCTACACGCCATCACTCAGGAGGGACCGCAAATGGTACGTTTTTTTTGCCCGGATTACCCGCAGGTTTTCCCGCAGTCGGGCGCTTTCAGATGGCCCCGGACCGGGCTGCGGCGATGACTGCCGCAATCTTGTTGTTGACGCCGAGCTTCTCGATGGCCCTGTGCACATGAAAGTTGATGGTGCGTTCACTCAAATTGAGGATCCTGGCAATTTCATAGGCCGTCTTGCCGTCGGCCGATAGTTTCAATACTTCGAGTTCCCGCCGTGACAAGGGCGGAGCCTGGGGGCGAGCCGGTTTTTTCGGTTGCATTGCGTTCGCCAGAGCGTGCAAATGGCGGCTGATGAACACCGAGAATCCAAGATGCTCGTACAGCTCATAGGCTGAAATCGGGCAATGGCTTCTGGCCAGGCTGAAAATGCTGCGCAGACCGGTTTCCTCATCAAAGATCGCTTGGGACCAGCCATGCTGTAAGCCCTGTTGTCGCAGCAACTGCCATAACCATGGCGTCCTGGAAAAAAGCTCTTCACTCCAGAGAACAGGCAACATTGAATGACTGCAATGCGCCACTACTGGGTCTATTTGTGATGCGTTGCTTTTTTCATATTGAGTATTCCACTCCTGGGGGAAGTTGTTCAGGTTCACTGTACTGGTGTCGACCCCGAATGAGTTCGAAGTAATTGAAAAGCCACAAAATTTATATCCAAGGTTTCTAGCGAAACTGAGCGCGATTCGATAGGCAGTATTGATCTCTTGTGTGTGCGCCAATTGTTTGAGTTGTGACTCCTTCCAGATCTCCATACAGTGATCTCCATTAGCTTGTCTTCTGGGTGCCGTATTGGATCCAGGATCCGGCACGCCACGAAGTGTAGGACATTTCCTGCAGAAGTGGTTCGACAATTTTGCTCTTTTGACTGTTGGGAAAGTGTGCTCAAGGTTCTTAGGGAATAAGTGGTTATGAAATGCCACATATAATTTTATACATAGGGTTGTATCCGTATTCTGTAATCGACGACTAGTGCGCATTAATGTCACTACAAATTGTCGGTGGTTACGCTGCTTTCTTTGCGGGACACTGGGGTATCTGTTGATTGGAGCCTTCCATGTCCGTCAGTGAAGAAAAATTTACGCGCCAGACCTTGCTCGAGGTTCATCCGTTGACCCCGAACCTGTTTACCCTGCGCGCCACGCGGGATGCCGGGTTTCGTTTTCGGGCGGGGCAGTTTGCCCGCCTGGGCGTCACCAAGGCTGACGGCAGCACCGTATGGCGCGCCTACTCCATGGTGTCCTCGCCCTTTGACGAGTTCCTCGAGTTCTTTTCCATTGTCGTACCGGGCGGTGAGTTCACCAGTGAGCTGAGCCGCCTGGGCGTTGACGATACATTGCTGGTCGACCGCCAGGCCTTCGGTTACTTGACGCTGGACCGTTTTGTCGATGGCCGCGATCTGTGGTTGTTATCCACAGGCACGGGCATCGCGCCGTTCCTGTCGATACTCCAGGATTTCGAAGTCTGGGAGAGATTCGAGCGGATCATCCTGGTCTACAGCGTTCGCGAAGCCCGGGAACTGGCTTATCAGGAGCTGATCGCGGGGCTGGCGCAACTTGAGTATCTGGCTGAATACGCACACAAATTGCAATTCATCGCCACAGTCACTCGTGAGCAGCATCCTGGCGCATTGAACGGACGGATCACCACACTGATTGAAAGCGGCGAGTTGGAGCGCAACGCGGGAGTTGCGCTGACGCCTGAGCATTCACGGGTCATGCTGTGCGGCAACCCGCAGATGATCGATGATACGCGCAAGTTGCTTAAACAGCGGGACATGCACTTGAGCCTCAGCCGGCGACCCGGCCAAGTGGCGGTGGAAAACTTCTGGTAAGCAAAACGGCGCCTCAAGGGCGCCGTTTTTTGCCAGTGTAGTCAAGGCCGGTTGTTTTGGGCCTTGAGCAAGTCGCGGATCTCGCCCAGCAACTCTTCTTCCTTGGTGGGAACCGGCGGCAGGCTAGGGGCCACGGACTCCTCACGCTTCAGGCGGTTGATGGCCTTGACGCCCATGAAGATCGCAAAGGCGACGATGACGAAGTCGATGATGGTCTGGATGAACTTGCCATAGGCCAGCACCACCGCAGGAATGGCGCCGTCTGCTGCCTTGAGCGTTATGGCCAGATCACTGAAGTCCACGCCACCGATCAGCATCCCGATTGGCGGCATGATCAGGTCACCGACAAACGACGTAACGATCTTGCCAAAGGCCGCACCGATGATGATGCCGACGGCCATGTCGACCACATTGCCTTTGACCGCGAAGGCCTTGAACTCGTTTAGCACGCCCATAGGTTATTCCTTGTTACAGATGAGGTAGATGTGCGCAGTGTAAATCAGCAAATCGCATCCTGCTCGAATCAACTGCCTGCTGTGCTTGCCAGCCATTGACCCGGGCGGTGTTGAAAAATTCACCGATTGATCTCATCTGAGGTCGGTCAGGCCTTCTGAGGCGTTCTCAGATGACGTTTTTTTCAGCGAAATGGCGTCATTTGTGTGGGCGAGACAAGGTTGAGCGACCATTCCTGAATCGGGACGTTCAAGATGATCGGGCAGTTAGTGGCCAAGAGGCTGCATTGAAAATTAAATGCAACTGCGGTGATATGAACTGTTTCGTTAGTTTGGGGTGTCTGACAAGTTGCACGTTTCTCTGAATCATTGCTGCGTTTTGTGTGAATGTTTTCGAAGTTGTGCAAAAAGTATGTATATGAACAAAGTTTGTATAGGTTTTCGAAGTGTACGGTATGGCATGTCCCAAGAATTTGTTGGCCCAGTTGAGCGAAAAACTTATACAAGGTTTTTAGAATGGGTGTATCCCAATATGCCTGTGTTTAATAAGGTTATTTGAAGTCTTCAAAAGGGTTGAGAAATATCTGGCCGCACTCGCGCGCCTTGGCTGAGCTATCATCGCGTTTTTTTCCGGGAGTTCCGATGGCCAAGGCCAAGCGCATGTACGGCTGCACCGAGTGCGGCTCAACCTTCCCCAAATGGGCCGGCCAGTGCGGTGAGTGCGGGGCCTGGAACACGCTGACCGAAACCATGGTGGAAAGCGGCGGGGCAGCCGCCCCCAGCGGTCGTACCGGCTGGACCGGCCAGCAGGCGCAGATCAAGACTCTGGCCGAAGTCAGTGTCGAAGAAATTCCGCGCTTCTCTACCGCTTCCAGCGAGCTGGACCGGGTTCTGGGTGGTGGTCTGGTGGATGGCTCGGTGGTGCTGATCGGTGGCGACCCTGGCATCGGCAAGTCGACCATTCTGTTGCAAACCTTGTGCAACCTCGCCAAGAGCATGCCGGCGCTGTACGTCACCGGTGAGGAATCCCAACAGCAAGTGGCCATGCGTGCGCGGCGCCTGGGGTTGCCTCAGGATCAACTGCGGGTCATGACCGAAACCTGCATCGAAACCATCATTGCCACGGCCCGTCAGGAAAAGCCCAAGGTGATGGTGATCGACTCGATCCAGACGATATTTACCGAGCAATTGCAATCGGCACCGGGCGGCGTATCCCAGGTGCGCGAAAGCGCGGCGTTGCTGGTGCGTTATGCCAAACAGAGCGGCACGGCGATTTTCCTGGTGGGCCACGTCACCAAGGAAGGCGCGCTGGCTGGCCCTCGGGTGCTGGAGCACATGGTCGACACCGTGCTGTATTTCGAAGGTGAGTCCGACGGGCGCCTGCGTCTGCTGCGGGCGGTAAAGAACCGCTTCGGTGCAGTCAATGAACTGGGCGTTTTCGGCATGACCGACAAAGGACTGAAAGAAGTCTCCAACCCGTCGGCGATTTTTCTGACCCGTGCCCAGGAAGAAGTCCCGGGCAGTGTGGTGATGGCAACCTGGGAAGGTACACGGCCGATGCTGGTGGAGGTTCAGGCGCTGGTGGACGACAGTCACCTGGCCAACCCGCGTCGGGTCACGCTGGGGCTGGATCAAAACCGGCTGGCGATGTTGCTGGCTGTGCTGCACCGTCACGGTGGCATTCCGACCCACGATCAGGACGTGTTTCTCAACGTGGTCGGCGGGGTCAAGGTGCTGGAAACGGCGTCCGACCTGGCGTTGATGGCAGCGGTGATGTCCAGTTTGCGCAACCGGCCGTTGCCCCACGATCTGCTGGTGTTCGGTGAAGTCGGGCTTTCCGGTGAAGTGCGTCCGGTGCCGAGCGGTCAGGAGCGTTTGAAAGAAGCGGCCAAGCACGGCTTCAAGCGGGCCATCGTGCCCAAGGGCAATGCGCCGAAGGAGGCGCCGGCGGGGTTGCAGGTCATTGCTGTAACCCGGCTGGAACAGGCACTCGACGCGTTATTCGAGTAACTAACAGACGAAACACAAACCCTGTAGGAGTGAGCCTGCTCGCGATTTTGGTGTGTCAGCCAGCAGCAATGTGACTGTCAGATTGCAATCGCGAGCAGGCTCGCTCCTACAGGGGAATTCGATGATGGCTAGATCTCGATCAGCGCACCCAATTCTCGCTCCAGCTCCTGCGGATCAGCCAGGTTGAGCTCGATCAATCGCCGCAGGCGTTCGATGGACTCCAGGCTGATGTGCCGGCAGATAAAGCCGAGTTGGCCGTGGTCTTCGTGGGTCAGTTGCACATCCATGATGATGTCCGCCTCTTCGCCCAGATGAATGTCGACCAGAAAATCCTGCTGCGCATTGCCCAGCCACGGAACGGGTCGCTCGATCAGCAACCCCTTGAGCGACAGATCAATCAACTTCACCGACCAGGTGGACTCTCCCTGACTCAGCTCGGTTTGGGCATCGAACGCAATACGTTTGAAGCGGCGACGTTCGGCAGGGTGCTCGCTCATGACGCGATCCTCGTAGATGTACGCTGACTATAGACCTGCATACTTCAAGGCGGCCAGCGCGTGCAGGTGTCCAGACCAATGTCGGGGGTATGGTCTTTGCCATCAGGAGAGCTAAACTCGATATGGTTGTCTTTCTTGTCCACTCTGGCTGGAATATCAAAATGAAAAATAACAATAGCCCGCTACGCCATTTGCCTTGGCTGGTGCTGGCAATCACAGGTGCGTGCGCCCTGGGTGTCGTGGCATTGCGCCGGGGCGAGGCAATCAACGCCTTGTGGATTGTGGTCGCTGCCGTGGCCATCTATCTGGTCGCCTATCGCTACTACAGTCTGTTCATCGCTAACAATGTCATGCAACTCGATGCACGACGGGCCACGCCTGCCGTGCTCAACAACGATGGTCTGGACTACGTGCCGACCAACAAACACATTCTCTTCGGTCACCACTTCGCCGCCATCGCCGGCGCGGGTCCGCTGGTCGGTCCGGTGCTGGCGGCGCAGATGGGCTACCTGCCCGGCACGCTGTGGCTGATCGCCGGCGTGGTGCTGGCCGGTGCGGTGCAGGACTTCATGGTCCTGTTCATGTCCACCCGCCGCAACGGTCGATCCCTGGGCGACATGGTCCGTGAAGAAATGGGCCGCATCCCCGGCACCATCGCACTGTTCGGCTGCTTCCTGATCATGATCATCATCCTCGCGGTGCTGGCGCTGATCGTGGTCAAAGCCCTGGCCGAAAGCCCGTGGGGCATTTTCACGGTGATGGCGACCATCCCGATCGCGATGTTCATGGGCATCTACATGCGCTACATCCGCCCCGGTCGCATCGGTGAGATCTCGGTGATCGGCGTGCTGTTGCTGCTCGGTTCGATCTGGCTCGGCGGGCAGATTGCCGCGGATCCGGTGTGGGCCAAAGCGTTCAGCTTCACTGGCGTGCAAATCACCTGGATGCTGATCGGCTACGGTTTTGTCGCGGCGGTGTTGCCGGTGTGGCTGATTCTGGCGCCCCGTGACTACCTGTCGACTTTCCTGAAAATCGGCACCATCGTCGCCCTGGCCATCGGCATTCTGATCACCATGCCCGAGCTGAAAATGCCGGCCCTGACCCAGTTCATCGACGGCACTGGCCCGGTGTGGAAGGGCGGGCTGTTCCCGTTCCTGTTCATCACCATCGCCTGTGGCGCGGTCTCGGGTTTCCACGCGCTGATCGCCTCCGGGACCACGCCGAAACTGCTGGATAACGAAACCAACGCCCGCTACATCGGTTACGGCGGCATGCTGATGGAATCGTTCGTAGCCATCATGGCCATGGTCGCCGCGTCGGTGATCGAGCCGGGCGTGTACTTCGCCATGAACAGTCCGGCCGCGGTTGTCGGCGGGGATGTGGTGGCGGTAGCGACAGCGGTCAGCAACTGGGGCTTTGCCATCACACCGGAAGCCCTGCAAGCGGTGGCCCATGACATCGGTGAAATTACCATTCTGGCCCGTGCCGGTGGTGCACCAACCCTGGCGGTCGGTATCGCACAAATCCTGCACAGTGTTCTGCCGGGTGAAAACACCATGGCGTTCTGGTACCACTTCGCGATTCTGTTCGAAGCGCTGTTCATCCTGACCGCGGTCGACGCCGGTACCCGTGCCGGGCGTTTCATGCTCCAGGACCTGCTCGGTTCGTTCGTGCCGGCCCTGCGCCGCACCGAATCCTGGACAGCCAACCTGATCGCCACCGCCGGTTGTGTGACCATGTGGGGCTGGTTGCTGTATCAGGGCGTGATCGATCCGCTGGGCGGCATCAACACCTTGTGGCCGCTGTTCGGTATCTCCAACCAGATGCTGGCCGGTATCGCGCTGATGCTCGGCACCGTAGTGCTGATCAAGATGAAGCGCCAGCGGTATGTCTGGGTCACCATGCTGCCGGCCGTTTGGCTGTTGGTTTGCACCAGCACCGCCGGTTTCATCAAGCTGTTCGATGCCAACCCGGCGATCGGCTTCCTGTCGCTGGCCAGGAAATACAGCGATGCCCTGGCCAACGGTCAGATCATCGCCCCGGCCAAGGACATCACCCAGATGCAGCACGTGATCTTCAACGCCTACACCAACGCAACGCTGACCGCGCTGTTCCTGTTCGTGGTGTTCAGCATCCTGTTCTATGCGCTCAAGGTCGGTATTTCCGCCTGGGGCAGCAAGGGGCGTACGGACAAGGAAGCGCCATTCCAGGCGCTGCCGGAAGCGTGATCGAGGATTTGCACCATGTTCAATGACCTGAGTCGCCTCGGTAAATACCTCGGTCAGGCCGCGCGCCTGATGGTCGGCATGCCCGACTACGACAACTACGTCGAGCATATGCAGAGCAAGCACCCGGACAAACCGGTGATGAGCTATGAGATGTTCTTTCGCGAGCGTCAGGAAGCCCGTTACGGTGGCAAGGGTGGACCGAAGTGCTGTTGATCCGGTTGTCGGATTAACAGCAATACCTGTGGGAGCGAGCTTGCTCGCGATGGCGGACTGTCAATCAACAGTGATGTTGAATGTTAAGCCGCTATCGCGAGCAAGCTCGCTCCCACAATTGTTTTGTGTTGTTTTTTCTCTGTGTGAAAAAGGAGATCCAGTTTGTCCTCTCCCATCCCCGTAACGATCCTCAGCGGCTTCCTCGGCGCCGGCAAGACCACCCTGTTGCGTTACCTGCTCAAGGCCGAGCACGGCCTGAAAATCGCCGTCATCGAGAACGAATTCAGCGATGCCGGCATCGATACCCAGTTGTTGGGCGACGAGCCGGTGCAAGTGATGACACTGTCCAACGGCTGCGTCTGCTGCACCATCCATACGGACCTGACCAAAGCGCTTTATCTGTTGCTGGAGCGTCTGGACCAGGGCGATATCGCCTTCGACCGCCTGGTGATCGAATGCACTGGCCTGGCCGACCCGGCACCCGTGGCACAAACCTTTTTCATCGACGAAGAGTTGCGTGAGCGCTATATCCTCGATGGCATCATTACGCTGGTCGACGCGGCACATGCCGACGTGCACCTGACCCAGACCATCGCCCAGGCGCAGATCGGTTTCGCCGACCGCTTGCTGGTGAGCAAGCGCGATCTGGTGGACGAGCCGTCTTTCGCCGCGTTGAGCGAGCGCCTGACCCGCATTAACCGTCGAGCGCCGATTCGCGTGGTTGACCACGGCAGGATCGACCTGGCCGAGTTGCTTGATGTCCGCGGTTTCAATTTGAACGCCGACCTTGGTGGCGGCGTGAGCTTGCGCCCGGTCAACCAGGTTGCGCCGTCCATCGACCGCATTTCCAGCCTGGTGCTGCGCACTGAAAAGCCGCTGGATATCGACAGGCTCAGCGAGTTCATGAACGAACTGCTGGAAGACCATGGCAAGCAACTGCTGCGCTATAAAGGTGTATTGAATATCCTCGGCGAATCCCGTCGCATGGTGTTTCAGGGTGTACTGAAGCTTTATGGTTTCGACTGGGATACAGAGTGGGCTGAAGATGAGCCGCGTGAAAGCGTGATCGTGTTTATTGCTGATGATTTGCCGGAAGAGAAGATTCGTGAGGGGTTTGCACGGGTGGCGGCGGTCTGAAGCTTTATGGCGTTTGTGAGGATGCCATCGCGGGCTTGCCCGCGATGCGATCTAGCCGGCAGCACAATGTTCACGGGTTGTATTGAGCAGAGTCTGTTCCAGATAATCCAGATGCCGGTTGAGCACAATTTCCGCCTTCGCAGCATCCCCTCGCTCCAGTGCATCCAGGATCTCCATGTGCACCTGCCATACGCAATAATCCATCGACTGCGGATCAAACTGCGCAAGCGCCAACGAAGTCAGCGGCACCAGGCTGTCTAGAAAGTGCGATAACGGTGCATTACCTGCCATTTCTGCCAATCGCAGGTGAAACTCTCCCGACAAACGGATCGTCCGGCCACGCTCAGTGCATTGACGCTCGCTATCGACCAGCGTCCGCAGTTGCTTCAGGTCTTGCGCGCAGGGTCGCTGACAGGCCAGCCGCACCAGCATGATCTCGGCCAGACGCCGGGCATGCAGTGCCTGCCGGGTATGCTCGGCATCAAGCTCGGCGACGCGGGGACGATGGTTGACTCGAAGAGTGATGATCTGCTGATGGGACAGTCGCGTCAGCACATCACGCATATCGCTGCGCCTTGCACCGAACATCTGCGCCAGGCTTTCTTCCGTAAAGCGACTGGCCGAATGGATGCGCTGTTCGAAAATGGCATCGAGGACCCGTGAATACAGATCATCCACCGAAGGGCGGACGGGCAGGGTGGCGAGCGTTTGTGGCGAGGCGAAGCTGTTCATGGCCAATCTCCAGTTCGAAGAGGTTTCAACTGCCGAGGTTGTCTTCCGGGATGTTCAGTTCGATGCCCATGCGCTGGCCTTCACACAAAATATGCCGACGCATCTCGGCGCTGGCCTGGGCGCTGTTCTTGCTGCGGATCGCCCGCACCACCGCTTCGTTTTCTTCAAGGCGCTCAGCCAGATGCTCCGGGGAGTTGCGCAACACTTCGGCGCTTTGCTTGAGGGCATTGCTGGTTTGCTGGACCACGCTCTGGAAGATCGGGTTCGACGTCAGCGTGAACAGCTCTTCGTGGAACGCGATGTAGGCACTTACGCCGGCTTCACTGTCATTGGCCTCCAGGGCTTCGCGCATGTCCATCAGGGTCAGGCGCAGTTGCCCGACTTCCTTGCTGCTGATGGACTGCGCCACGAGGCCGACGATGAACGGCTCGAGGGTGTAGCGCAGTTGCAGCACGTCTTCCAGGCTCGCTGCGGCCACCGCGCTTTCGTGGGACTGGCCATCGCTGAGACTGGCCTCGAGTACCACTACGCCTTTGCCCGGCATCGAGCGCACCAGGCCAAGGGTTTCCAGGACAATGACCGCTTCACGCAGGCTCGGGCGGCTGATACCCAGTTGTTCGGCCAGTTCACGTTGCCCCGGCAGCATTTCGCCGGAGCGCCACTGACCACGGGCCAAAGCGGCCCGAAGTTTTTCCACGACTGAAGTTACAACGGTTGACGAGGTAATCACTGTTCGCTCCATGAGCATCTAAAAGTGGTGAGGGTGTGCCAGCCAAGGTGGGGCCGGCACACCGATGATTCAGAATTCCTGCTGATGTGCCGGTGCGACCGGTTTACGCGGCTGGAAGGTATAACCCGCCTGGCCGGAAAGTACCTTGTTCGCCCGCTGCACATCGATGTCCTTTTCCCACCGCGCGATGGCGACGGTTGCCACACAGTTGCCGATCAGGTTGGTCAACGCCCGGCCGATGCCCATGAACCAGTCCACGGCCAGCACCAGCACCAGACCCACCACCGGAATGGCCGGAATGGCTGTCAGGGTGGCAGCCAGGATCACCAGCGCCGAGCCCGGAATGCCGTGGGCACCTTTGGAGGTGATCAACGATACCAACAGAATGGTCAGCAAGTCGGTCATCGCCAGCGGCGTGCCGGTGGCATTGGCGATGAACACAATGGCCAGGGTCAGGTAGATCGAGAAACCGTCGAGGTTGAACGAGTAACCGGTCGGTATCACCAACCCGACCGTCGAACTGCCGATGCCCAGATGCTCAAGCTTGCGCATGATTTGTGGCAGCACGGCATCGGAGGACGCGGTGCCCATGACGATCAACAGTTCTTCGCGCAGGTACTTGAGCAACGGCCACATCCTTAAGCCAGAGAGACGCATCACCAGGCCGAGAATCAGGGCCACGAAGGCAGTACAGGTCAGGTAGAACAGGCCGACCAGGCTGCCCAGGTGTTGCAGCGAGTCCAGGCCATATTTGCTGGTGGTGAAGGCGATCGCGCCGAATACCCCGATGGGGGCCAGTCGCACGATCATGCCCATGATGCGGAAGATCACGTGGCTGAGTTCATTGATCAGCCGCGAAATGCCCGATGCCGCTTCTCCCACCAGATTCAGTGCACTGCCGAACAACACTGAAAACAGCAGGACCTGCAGGATATTGTTATCTGCAAAGGCGCCGATCACCGACGTCGGAATCAGGTCCATCAGGAACTGTGTGGTGGTGTGCATGTGCTGACCGCGCTGGGCAATGTCGCCCATGTCGGCTGCGGAAAGCTGCTCCAGGTGAATGTTCGCACCGCTGCCGATGCCGGTGCTGAAGGCGAACACCAGGCCGATCACCAGGGCAATCGTGGTCAGCACTTCAAAGTAGATCACCGATTTGAGGCCGATACGGCCGACCTTCTTCAGGTCGCCGGCACCGCTGATGCCGCTGACCACTACGCAAAACACAATCAGGCCGATGAGCATTTTGATCAGCTTGATAAAACCGTCACCGAGCGGTTTGAGCTGAGCGGAGTATTCGGGAAGGGTCAGCCCGCAGACGATGCCGAGCACCAGTCCGAGAACCACTTGGAGGAAGATTGAACGCGAGCACCATCTGAGCATGGGAGGAATCCTGGTCGGTGTCCTGGCTGCCGTGTGCGGGGCACATCAGATTCAGGACTTAATTATTGTGGTCTTACCGGTATGTCCAGTGCAGGCGCAGTGTAGGCGCTGTTTTTGAGTGTTCGCAAGCAAAAATTAGAAAATTGGCATGACCGGTCTGACCAGTGGTGCTGGTCCTGTAGGAGCGAGCTTGCTCGCGATGGTTTCAATGACAATGCGTTGAACCAGCAAGCACGCGTTATCGTTGACGACCTTCGTCGGAGCGCCGCCCGGAGCAAGCTCGCTCCTACAGAGGCGTTTCGCAGGCGAAAAAAAACCGGCCATCTCTGGCCGGTTTTTTATTGCTGCGGTTTAGCGGGGCTGATTAGGCGCCGTACACCGGCAGTTTCTTGCAGATGGCCTTGACCTTCTCACGAACGGCGTCGATCACCGCTTCGTTGTTCAGGTCAGCCAGGATGTCGCAGATCCAGCCGGCCAGTTCCTTGCACTCTGCTTCCTTGAAGCCGCGAGTGGTCACAGCCGGAGTGCCGAAGCGCAGGCCGGAGGTGACGAACGGGGAGCGTGGGTCGTTTGGCACGGAGTTCTTGTTCACGGTGATGAACGCTTTGCCCAGAGCGGCGTCGGCGTCTTTACCGGAGATTTCCTGCTTGATCAGCGACAGCAGGAACAGGTGGTTCTGAGTACCGCCCGACACCACGTCGAAACCGCGCTCGATGAACACGCCGGCCATGGCCTGGGCGTTTTTCACCACTTGTTGCTGGTAGGCCTTGAACTCAGGCTGCAGCGCTTCCTTGAAGCAGATCGCCTTGGCAGCGATCACGTGCTCCAGCGGGCCACCCTGGGCGCCCGGGAATACCGCGGAGTTCAGCTTCTTCTCGATGTCGGCGTTGGCGCGAGCCAGAATCAGGCCGCCACGTGGACCGCGCAGGGTCTTGTGGGTGGTGGTGGTCACGACGTCAGCGAATGGAACCGGGTTCGGGTAGACGCCAGCAGCGACCAGACCTGCCACGTGAGCCATGTCGACAAACAGGTAGGCACCGACTTTGTCAGCGATTGCACGGAAACGCGGGAAGTCGAGGATCTGCGAGTAGGCAGAGAAACCGGCCACGATCATTTTTGGCTTGTGCTCGACAGCCAGGCGCTCGACTTCGTCGTAGTCGATCAGGCCGTTGGCATCGATGCCGTACTGGATGGCGTTGTACAGCTTGCCGGAAGACGAAACGCTGGCACCGTGGGTCAGGTGACCACCGTGGGCCAGGCTCATGCCCAGGATGGTGTCGCCAGCCGACAGCAGGGCCAGGTAAACGGCGCTGTTGGCTTGCGAACCGGCGTGCGGCTGAACGTTGGCGTAGTCGGCGCCGAACAGCTCTTTTGCTCGATCAATTGCAAGCTGCTCGACGATGTCGACGTACTCGCAACCGCCGTAGTAGCGCTTGCCCGGGTAGCCTTCGGCGTACTTGTTGGTCAGTACCGAGCCTTGAGCTTCCATCACCGCTGGGCTGGTGTAGTTTTCCGAAGCGATCAGCTCGATGTGTTCTTCCTGGCGCTGAGCTTCTTGCTCCATGGCGGCAAAAAGGTCGGCGTCGTACTTGGCAATAGTCAAATCACGGCTGAACATGGCGGTCCTCAAGGATCGGGGGCGGAAAAGGGAGGCATTCTAACCCAATGGGTTTTAGATGGCATATGAAACGGCATCATGTCGCAGACAAGTGGGCTTCATGACCAGATATGCGGTGATTGTGGCGGCCTCTTCGCGAGCAGGCTCGCTCCCACAAGGGATCTTTGGTGTACACAAAAATGTTGAACACCGGATATCTACTGTGGGAGCGAGCCTGCTCGCGAAGGCGTCATTCGCTGTACCGAAAATCTCAATCGAACATGAAGAGCGCATCATTGCTGAACTGCGCTTCAAACCGGCTCGCCGGCATCGGCCGTCCGAACAGATAACCCTGCACCTCGTCGCAACCGTGCTCCCTCAGGAAATCCAGCTGCTCATGGGTTTCCACACCTTCTGCGATCACCGCCAGGTTCAGGCTGTGGGCCATGGCAATGATCGCCCGGGCGATCTGCGCGTCCTGCTCACCCGACGGCAAGCCGTCGACGAAGGTGCGGTCGATCTTCAGTACGTCGATCGGGAACTGCTTGAGGTAGTTGAGCGATGAGTAACCGGTGCCAAAGTCATCCACCGCGATGCTCAGCCCAAGGTTTTTCAGCCCGGCGAGAATCTGCATCGCCTCGCTGACTTCGCGCATCAGGATACTTTCGGTCAGTTCCAGCTCCAGGCACGCCGGTGGCAGGCCGGTTTCCTTGAGGATGGTGGCGATTCGCGTGCCGAGCTGGCCATCGGAGAACTGCCGTGCCGAGATGTTCACCGACACCTTCGGCACTCGTACCCTGGCCTGATGCCAGGCATTGAGTTGGCGGCAGGCTTCGCTGATCACCCAGTCGCCGACATCCACCACCAGCCCGAGCTCTTCGAGCACCGGAATGAAATCCCCCGGCGGCACCAGCCCGCGGCGTGGATGGCGCCAGCGCAGTAGCGCCTCGGCTCCGGTCAGGCGCTTGCCGTCACCGCTGAATTGCGGCTGGTAATACAGCACGAATTCGTTCTGTTCCAGGGCATGGCGCAAGTCGCTTTCCAGTTCCAGTCGCTCCAGGGCGCTGGCATTCATGTCCGCCTGATAGAACTGGAAGTTGTTCTTGCCGCGCTCCTTGGCGTGGTACATCGCCGTGTCGGCATTCTTCATCAGCTGGCTGAGTTCGTTGCCATCCTGCGGGCTCAGGGCGATGCCGATACTGGCAGTGACGAAGAATTCGCGGCCTTCGAGCACGAACGGTTTCACCAGGCTGGCGAGAATCTGCTCGGCCACATGAATCGCCCGGTTCAGGGCGATTTCACGGTTGGCCCGCGGTTGCAGGAGCAAGGTGAATTCGTCACCGCCCATACGCGCCACGGTGTCGTCATCGTCGACGCAACCGAGCAGGCGCGTAGCCATTTCCTTGAGCATGCGGTCGCCGGCGGCATGGCCCAGGGAGTCGTTGATCGGCTTGAAACGGTCGAGATCGAGGAACATCAGCACCACCCACGAGTTCTGCCGTTCGGCCGCTTGCAACGCGGTGTGCAGGCGATCCTGGAACAGCGATCGGTTGGGCAGGTGGGTCAGGGCGTCGTAGTAGGCAAGGCGGTGAATCCGCTGTTCGCTGGCCTTGCGCTCGCTGATGTCGCTGAAGAAACACACATAACTGGCCAGGTCGCCTTCGTCGTCAAGTACGGCGGTAATCCCGACCCAGGCCGGGTAGTGCTCGCCGTTGCGACGCTTGAGCCAGACTTCGCCTTCCCAGGTGCTGTGCTGGCCCAATTGCTTGAGCACGTAACGCAGATGGGATTCCTGTTGCTCGTCGACGGTCAGCATGTTCGGCAACTGGTCGAGGACCTGCTCCACGGCATAGCCGCTGACACGGCTGAAGGCCTCGTTCGCCTGGACGATGTAGCCGGCCGGGTCGGTGATCAGGATCGCCGAGGTCGAGTGTTCGAATACCGTGGCGGCCATGCGCAAGTCTTTTTCGGCCCGGCGTTGCTGGCTGATGTCGCGGCCGACGCCGAGCACGCCTTCGAACGTACCGTGTTCGTCCCAGACCAATACCAGGCGCAGTTCGATCGGGATCTTGCGCCCGTCGGCCCGCAGGCAATCGAACAGGAACAGTTGGGTTTGCACCTGGCTGCGCAGCAGCGCCAATTTGTCCGGCTGATCCAGCGCTTTGCTGACCCGGTCCATCAGGTGATAGATGCCGGTCAGTTGTTGCGGGTTGGCGATGGTCGATTGCCAGCCGTTCTGGAAAATCCACTCGGCGTCGTAACCCAGCACCGCTTGCACCGAAGGGCTGACGTAATTGAGGTTGAGGCGGCTGTCGGTGGAGAAGATCACGTCGCTGATGCTTTCGGCGAGCATCCGGTAGCGCTGTTCGCTGTCGCGCAGGGATTCACTGGCTTCAAGCTGGTCGGTGATGTCCTTGGCCACGCCGATGATCCGCGTGACCTGATCGTCCTTGTCCCGCGCCAGTGCCTGCTCGCGAATCTCGAAGCGTCGCCACTGGCCGTCCCGATGGCGGAAGCGTAACTGGCACTGCATCAATTGGCGATAACCGGCCTGGCGCTGGACCTGGCGAGAGCGATGGTAATAGTCGGCGTCTTCGGGGTGCAGGAGGATTTCCCAGAAGTATTCGCCCATCTGGTGCAGTTCGGTGCGGTTGTAACCCAGTGTCTGGCCCAGATGATGGTTGCTGTAGATCATGCGCTGGCTGAAAACATGCTGCACATACAGGTGATCCGGTACGGTGCGCACCACGTCCGACCAAAACCCTTCGCGCTCCTGCAGTGACAACTCGATGAGCTTGCGGCTGGTGATGTCGGTGATGCTCAGGATCACCGCGTTATAGTCGTCCTGGGTTTGCGGCAGGCGCAGCACCAGCCATAGATGCTGGTCACGACCGCTGGCATCCTGCAGTTTGATTTCCAGCTCAAGCAGTTGCTGCTGGTTGAGCATCGCGTCGAGCACCTGGTTGCCGATGGCGGTGCCGTGCTGCGGATGGCCGTCGATCAGCAGTTTCCAGGCTTTGTCGGCGCTATCGACATTAAGCAGTTGCAGCGCGACCTGGTTGACCTCGGTGATCCGCAGTTCCTTGAGCAGTTGCCGGCGTTGTTCCGGGATCGCCAGCCACGCTTGCAGTTGCTCGCGGCCCTGCAGTTGTGCCTTGTCGAAAAAGACCTTGAGCCCGGACATGTCGAGGACACACAAGGCCACGCCGGTGCCTTCGAAAATGTCCTGATAACGCCGGCGGCCTTCGCTCAATTGGCGCTGACGCCGGCGCATGTTCAGCAAGGCGATGAACGGCAACATGGAAAACGCCAAGCCCAGCAGGCATTTGCCGATGAACGCCGGCAGCAGCTCTTCCAGTGCGCGCTGACGGTCGAACAAGCCGCGCAGTTGCCAATCGCTGCTGCTCAGCGGCACCGTCAGCACGCTGTCGGTGACATCGTCCTCGGTCAGCGTGCCCGGATTGACCGAGGGCAGCGCATCGTCGCGGCTGATGATCTGATGATTGATGCGGTTCTCCACCAGCCACAATGGGCGGCTGCCGGCCTCGCTTTGCTTGGTCAAGGACGAAAAGAAGATGGTGGGCAGGCGCAAGACCCAATAGCCTCGGGAACTGCCGCTGGCCTGATGCAACAATAAATGCACCACGGAGCCGTCGGTGGCGTTGCTGAAGTAGTGTGCCTGGGCGTGGCTGCGGCGTACCAGTTCACCCAGGTAGTCGCCGTCATCGCTGTCGGGAGCGCTGTCACTGATAACTCTTCCCGAGGGGCTGAGCAATGCCAGGCTGCGCAGATCAGGCAGCGACTGTTGCAGCTTGCGCAGCAGCGCCTGCAGTTCATCCGCGTCCTGCGGTTGCTCGACGATCGGCAGCAGGTTGAGGGCGATCTGCGCGTTGAGCGCCATGTTCAGGCTGACCTGAGCGGCCAGATCGGCGGTGTAATCGATGGTGTATTGACGCTGGTTTTTCTGGGTTTCGCGCAACTGATCGAGCAATTGCCAGAACAACAGGGCCAGCAGCAATAGTGCAAGTGTCGCCAAGGTGCCCTTCAAGGTCCCGCGCAGGGGGGAGCCGGGCGCTGTGGCCGGCTCACTGGAAGTCAGACGCGGAGGGTCATTGGACAAGCTGTAATCCTGCGGTTTGGCTGGACTGGCGCGACGTGCACTATAAGCCGGACGCCCGAAGGGCGGCTAGCATGCCTTGAGTTGTGGCGAAGTGCCAGCCCCTGCCCGTCGGCTGGACTGCCATCTGTCATTAAGGTAGCTTTGCCGGTTACGCGGGAGCGTTCCAGCTCCTAGACTCAGACTTTTTCAGCGTCGCCTCTTACGGACGACGCGCACGGTCTGGCCGGGCATTGCCTGCGCTCCAATCATTCATCAGTCACTGACCCTAGGTTCTCCATGGCTCAATACGTATTCACCATGCATCGGCTGGGCAAAGTTGTTCCGCCGAAGCGGGAAATCCTGAAAAACATTTCTCTGTCCTTCTTCCCCGGCGCCAAGATCGGCGTGCTCGGTCTCAACGGTTCGGGTAAGTCCACGCTGCTGAAAATCATGGCCGGCGTCGACACTGAGTTCGAGGGCGAAGCCCGTCCGATGCCGGAGCTGAACATCGGTTATCTGCCGCAAGAGCCGATCCTGGACCCGACCAAAACCGTACGTGAAGTGGTCGAGGAAGCGGTCAGTGTGATCAAGAATGCCCAGGCGCGCCTGGACGAGGTCTACGCAGCTTACGCTGAAGAAGACGCCGACTTCGACAAACTGGCTGCCGAACAGGCCAAGCTCGAAGCGATCCTGCAAGCCAGCGACGGTCATAACCTCGATCGTCAACTGGAAGTCGCCGCCGACGCGCTGCGTTTGCCGGCCTGGGACGCCAAGGTCGAATTTCTCTCCGGGGGTGAAAAGCGTCGTGTAGCCCTGTGTCGCCTGCTGCTGTCCGCCCCGGACATGCTGCTGCTCGACGAACCGACCAACCACCTGGACGCCGATTCCGTCGCCTGGCTCGAGCACTTCCTGCACGACTTCCCGGGCACGGTGGTCGCGATCACGCACGACCGTTACTTCCTGGACAACGTTGCCGGCTGGATTCTGGAACTGGACCGCGGCGCGGGCATTCCTTACGAGGGCAACTATTCGGGTTGGCTGGAAGCCAAGTCCGATCGTCTGGCTGCAGAATCCAAGCAGCAGTCGGCCCACGAAAAAGCCATGAAGGAGGAACTGGAGTGGGTGCGCAAAGGCGCCAAGGCCCGCCAGTCGAAATCCAAGGCACGTCTGCAACGCTTTGAAGAAATGCAATCCCAGGAATTCCAGAAACGCAGCGAAACCAACGAGATCTACATCCCGGCCGGTCCGCGCCTGGGCGACAAGGTCATCGAATTCAAGAATGTCACCAAGGGCTACGGCGATCGCGTGCTGATCGACAACCTGTCGTTCTCCATGCCTAAAGGCGCCATCGTCGGCGTGATCGGCGGTAACGGTGCCGGTAAGTCGACCCTGTTCCGCATGTTGATGGGCAAGGAAACGCCGGATTCGGGCAGCATCGAAGTCGGTGAAACCGTGCAGCTTGCTTGTGTGGATCAGAGTCGCGAGGATCTGGACGGCAGCAAGACCGTGTTCCAGCAGATCTCCGATGGTTCCGACCAGATCCGCATCGGCAACTACGAGATCCCGTCGCGTACCTACGTCGGTCGCTTCAACTTCAAGGGCGGCGACCAGCAGAAGTTCGTCAAGGACCTGTCCGGTGGTGAGCGCGGTCGCTTGCACCTGGCCCTGACCCTGAAAGAGGGCGGCAACGTCCTGCTGCTCGACGAACCGTCCAACGACCTTGACGTCGAAACCCTGCGTTCCCTGGAAGAAGCCCTGCTGGACTTCCCGGGCGCCGCCATTGTGATCTCTCACGATCGGTGGTTCCTTGACCGCGTCGCGACGCACATCCTGGCGTACGAAGACGACTCGCAAGCGGTGTTCTTCGAAGGCAACTACAGCGAATACGAAGCCGATCGTAAAAAGCGTCTCGGCGAAGCAGCTGCCCAGCCGCATCGTGTACGGCACAAGAAACTGGCCTGATTTCGGGTGGGTTGCATAAGAGAGCGGAGCCTTCGGGCTCCGTTTTTTTGCGCGTTTTTTCAGTGGCGCCGTGGTGATTTCATCGCGAGCAGGCTCGCTCCCACAGGGATTTGTGGAGGCCACAAATCCCGATTCAGCACAGATCCCTTGTGGGAGCGAGCCTGCTCGCGATAGCGGTATTCCTGATGGTGCAGGATTTGAATTGTGAATCCCCATTCAGGTGCAAAAATACTCAAAAAATCAGATTAATTTATATCATGTGCACCATTTAATTTCATAAATGCGACATTTTGCTCTGTTCTTGTGCGCAAGTCGTTTGTTACAGTCCGGCTCAATCTTCTCCAACGACAATCAATTTGCCGAGACTTTTCCATGATCGAATCCGTCGAATCCTTCCTTGCTCGCCTGAAAAATCGTGATCCGGACCAGCCTGAGTTCCATCAGGCGGTGGAAGAAGTACTGCGCAGTCTGTGGCCGTTTCTCGAGGCCAATCCGCATTACCTGACCTCGGGCATTCTGGAGCGCATCTGCGAACCGGAGCGGGCGCTGGTGTTTCGCGTGTCGTGGGTCGACGATCAGGGCAAGGTCCAGGTCAATCGCGGGTTCCGCATCCAGATGAACAGCGCGATCGGCCCGTACAAGGGCGGTCTGCGTTTCCACCCGTCGGTGAACATGGGCGTCCTGAAATTCCTCGCCTTCGAACAGACCTTCAAAAACTCCCTGACTTCGCTGCCCATGGGCGGCGGCAAGGGTGGCTCGGACTTCGACCCCAAAGGCAAAAGCGATGCGGAAGTCATGCGTTTCTGCCAGGCCTTCATGAGCGAGTTGTACCGCCACATCGGCGCCGACGTCGACGTACCGGCCGGTGATATCGGTGTGGGCGCGCGGGAAATCGGTTTCCTGTTCGGCCAATACAAGCGCCTGAGCAACCAGTTCACCAGTGTGCTGACCGGCAAAGGCCCAAGTTACGGCGGCAGCCTGATTCGCCCGGAAGCCACCGGTTTCGGCTGTGTGTATTTCGCCGAAGAAATGCTCAAGCGTCGCGGTCTGGCAGTCGAGGGCAAGCGCGTGGCGATTTCCGGCTCCGGCAACGTCGCGCAATACGCGGCGCGCAAGGTCATGGACCTGGGTGGCAAAGTGATATCGCTGTCCGACTCCGAAGGCACGTTGTATTGCGAAAGCGGTTTGACCGAAGAGCAATGGCTGGCCGTACTGGAGCTGAAAAACGTACAACGCGGGCGCATCCGTGAACTGGCCGGCCGTTTTGGCCTGGAGTTCCGCAC
The DNA here is from genome assembly GCF_949767415.1 of Pseudomonas sp. IT-196MI5. Lineage (NCBI taxonomy): Bacteria > Pseudomonadati > Pseudomonadota > Gammaproteobacteria > Pseudomonadales > Pseudomonadaceae > Pseudomonas > Pseudomonas sp. IT-196MI5. The sequence goes on along the minus strand of NZ_CATKPZ010000044.1, from coordinate 88,015 downwards.
CGGTCAGCTGCCATGGAGCCTGAGCTGCGATATCGCGTTGCCGTGCGCGACGCAAAACGAACTGGATGTCGAAGCCGCCCGCACCTTGCTGCGCAACGGCTGCATCTGTGTGGCCGAAGGCGCGAACATGCCGACTACGCTCGAAGCGGTAGATTTGTTCATCGAGGCCGACATTCTGTTCGCGCCGGGCAAGGCGTCCAACGCCGGCGGCGTGGCGGTGAGCGGGCTGGAAATGTCGCAGAACGCCATGCGTCTGGCGTGGACCGGTGGCGAAGTGGACAGCAAACTGCACACGATCATGCAGTCGATTCACCACGCTTGCGTGCATTACGGCGAAGAGGACGGTCGGGTCAATTACGTCAAGGGTGCGAACATCGCCGGCTTCGTGAAGGTCGCCGATGCGATGCTGGCCCAAGGCGTCGTCTAAGCCGGTTCGATGCGAATCACTTCAATCATTTGATCCCCGGCGGGGCGCTGCCACAGTACTTCGTCGTTGAGTTGTGCACCGAGCAGCGCCCGGCCCAGCGGTGAGCCCCAATTGATCAGGCCGTGGGCGGCATCGGCCTGATCTTCGCCCACCAGTTGTACCCGGCGCTCGGTGGCGTGTTCATCGGCGTAGGTCACCCAACTGCCGATTTGCACCTTCTGTGTCGAGGTCGCGGCGGGTACCACCTGAGCGCTGCCCAGGCGCTGTTTGAAATAACGCAGATCACGCTCGAGATCGGCCAGGCGCTGTTTGTCCGCTTGCTCACCTTTTGCCGATTGCTCGGCATGCAGCGTTTGCAGTTCGGCGACTTTGCCCTGCAACAGCTTCAGGCCTTGCGGCGTGACGTAATTGGGCTGCGCGCTGACTTGCCGTTCGACGGGCTGATCGGCTTGCGCGGTGGCGTTATCTTCATTGACGAAGGCACGGCTCATGGAATTCTCCCGGTATAGGGTTTGGGTCATGGTCGCAGGCATTTAGTTTCAGCAAATGTCTGAAAGCGACTTACGGCGAGTGATAGGCCCGTGCGGCATCCTGTTTTTTCTGTCGCTGCCAGGTTTTACACCCAGCCTTCCCGCATACCGCCACTTCTCACTCTTCCAAGCCGAAATGAGACCCATAGAGAAAGTCTAGAAGTGGATTCGTCGGGTGGTTGTGAAAGATGTGCAGGCATTTCGTCGAGCACCACACAGCCCCTGTGGGAGTTGTGGCGAGGGGGCTTGCGCCCGTTTGAGTGCGCAGCACTCACAAGATCTTCGATACATCGGAAATTTTGGGGCTGCTGCGCAGCCCAACGGGGGCAAGCCCCCTCGCCACAGCTCGCTCCCACAGGGAATGGCGGTGCGCTCGGGTCAGTAGTGATACCACTTCAGCTCAAGCATCACTTCGTTCTCGGCCGTCGCCAAATGACTGAACTCACGCTGAGCGCTCAAGCGCAGACCGAGATTGCGGGATATTTCCCACTGCTGGTTCAGGCTCAAGCTACGGCGCACTTCACCATTGGTGAAATAGTCGCCTTTGGCTTCGAGGCTCAAATTGCCCAGCGGGTTTTTCCACAGCACACCACTGTTGAAGCCGGCGGCCGGGGCAATGAACGCGGCGAAGTCGTTGTTGTGCTCGATACGCACGGTGCCCAGGGCAAAGCCGAGCAGGTCATCGCCCAGTTGCCAGGTGCCACCGCCACCGCCGTTGACGTGGCTGACCAGGGTCTGGTCATCATGCTTGCCCGGCACCCGCTCCAGACCACCGGTGACTTGCCATGACAGCGGTTGCAGCAACTCGTTACGCGGGGTCAGGGAACGAATGGTCGCCAGGTCCAGTTGCTGCACTTGCCAGTCATTGCCTTCGTACTGGCGCAGTTTCAGTTGCAGGATTTCGATCTGCGCGCCAAGGGGGAAGCTTTCGTTGTTGTCATTGAGGTCGTGATAAGCCATGCGCAAGCCGTACTCGCCAAAGGGTTTATCGCCACGAGTGCCGAGGCCGAGTTGCCAGGTCCGGGACTCGTGACCGTCTTCAGGCAGGCCCGGTTGCGGGATATCCAGCTCCGGTGCCGGGTTCTGGTTGATCGCCCGCAGCAATTCGAAGCTGCGCTGGGCGCGCGCCGGGTCGCGCTCCTGGCCATTGGCGCGGTAACGCTCCAGACGATAGGCCGCATCGATGATCAGCGCCTGGCGATCGCGGGGTTGAGCCTTGAAGGTCGGATCTTGCAATTGTTTCTGATCGGCGCTGACTTTCAGCACCCATTGCTGCTCTTCGGGGTTCAACGGTTCGGCGCGACTGAGCAACTCGCGTTCCCGGGAAGGACGATACTGGATGGATTCCACCAGCCCGGCATTTTTCACGGCTTTGACGGTGTCGGTGGGGATGGCGGTGAGCGGGAATTGCTCGGTCAGGCGCAAGCTCGGGCGGGCCACTTGCAGCAGCTCCAGCAAACGGTATGAGCAGTTTTCGTCGAAGAAGAAATAGTCGAACTTGATCTGCTTCAGCTCCCAGACGTGCTCGACCATGCGCGCGGTTTCCTGTTGGGTCAGGTTCAGCCGGTATTCCCACAGGTCGCGGTTTTCCAGGCTGCGGTATTCCGAGAGCTTTTCCTGATAGGGCACCAGCGCGAACAAGCCGGGATAGCCGCCCATCAGGCCTTTCCAGGCATAGAGGATGCTGTTGTCCGAGCCCTCGATGTAGGCGCCGAAGTTGATCGCGTAACTGAGCAGCGAAGTCTTGTCGCTCTTCACTTCGGCCTGGTCGATGCGCAGCAGGGTGTGGCCAAACATCGAGGATGGACTGTTCAGGTACGCCGCCGGGAAGATCATCACCGTGCTGTCGGGCGAGACGTCCTTGAACCATTGCTTGAATTCGGCGCAATCCGGTGTCGGCAGGCCGGTCAGGCCGAGCTGTTCTTTGAGCCAGCGGGTGCGGGCCGGGTAGACGCATTGTGCGTGCTGTTCTCCGGTACTGGCCGGGGCGTACAAGGCTTGTACAGTCGCTGCCAGTTCATGGTCCGGGTGTTCATTGCCACCGGCGGCGAGGAAGAATTTCGGGTCGCTGACATAGCTGCGCCAGCCACCGAGCTTGGCGGTTTCGTAATGGCCCAGGGATATCCAGAAAGGGTCGTTGGCCAGTTGCTGCAAACGATGTGGGTCGATCTGAGGCGCGGCGGACAGCGGGGCGCAGGCACACAGCGCCAGCCAGGCAAAGCGTTTGAGCATAGATGGCAACTTAAGTCGAAAAAAATAACCCCTGTGGGTGCCATTTACCTGTAGGAGCTGGCTTGCCAGCGATGGCTTCAAAGGCGCTGTGTTTATCCAGTAAACACGCGTGATCGTTAACGACCATCGCTGGCAAGCCAGCTCCTACAGTCAAGCGGTATTACCCAAAAAGAGGCAGGTCCAAAAAACAAAACCCGCTTCCCGAAAGAAGCGGGGGCGAGTGGAGCTTATGCCTGGGTCGCGTACTTGGCCAGACGAGGGTCGGCTTTGAGCACGGCCAGGGTGTTGGTATGCACGTCTTCGGCAGTCACGTCAGACTTGCTGAAGATCTGCTGGAAGTGCTCGTGAGTGACGGCGGCGAAGTGCGCACGGTCTTCCGGTGCTACGCCCAGTACCACGGCATAGGTGGTCAGCGCTTCGCCCTGTCCTTTGGCCATGTCTTCGGACAGCTCGTTCATCATGCCATTCATGGCAAACCAGGATTTGCCGCCATAGGTCAGTGACGCATTGGTCGCGCAACCGTTGGTGCCGGAGGTCATGCCGAAGGTCGCGTTACCGGAAGTGCCGTTGGTGGTGGATGCCAGGAAGTGAGCCGGAGTACCACGCTGACCTTCGAACAGCATGTTGCCCCAACCGCAATCCGGGCCGCCTGGGGCCTGAGCCATGGCGTTGATGGATACAGCGGTGAAGAGAGTACCAAGAAGAATCCGTTTCATAGCTTTGTTCTCTTTATGTGCATACCAATGGACAAGTGGGCCGGTCATTAGTCCAGCCGCGCAGTCTGGAGTTTAGGCACGATCACGGGGTTCCGTGACTTTTTGCAAAACGCTCAAGGGAAACGGTGGCGCAAGCCCGGCCTGCCTGGGGTTGGCGGATTGACGATGCTCAAGCCTGCGGCGCTCCTTGCCAGTCGGGTATGGGCGGCGCCAGAATGCTGCCATCTGCCCCGCCTGATTGTTAAGGAAGCCCGATGCCTGATCCTGTTGCTGCCAGCTTGCGTCTAGCGCCCGAAGCGCTGACCCGTCCGTTTTCCGCTGAACAGTTCAGCTTCTCTACCACCAATGATCTGGAGCCCTTTCGCGGTGTGCTTGGCCAGGAACGTGCGGTCGAAGCCTTGCAGTTCGGTGTGGCCATGCCACGCCCCGGTTACAACGTATTCGTCATGGGCGAACCCGGCACTGGCCGGTTCTCGTTCGTCAAACGCTATCTCAAGGCCGAAGGCAAGCGCCTGCAGACCCCAGCGGACTGGGTCTACGTCAACAATTTCGATGAGCCGCGCGAGCCGCGCGCACTGGAGCTGCCGTCGGGCAGCGCCGGTGCCTTCATCGGTGACATCAACGGCTTGATCGACAACCTGCTGGCGACGTTTCCGGCAGTCTTCGAGCATCCGTCCTACCAGCAGAAAAAAAGCAGCATCGACCGCGCCTTCAACCAGCGCTATGACAAGGCCCTGGACGTCATCGAGCGTCTGGCGCTGGAAAAGGACGTCGCGCTCTACCGCGACGCCAGCAACATTGCATTTACCCCGATGGGCGACGGCAAGGCATTGGACGAAGCTGAATTCGCCCAGTTGCCGGAAGCCGAGCGCGAGCGCTTCCACGAGGATATTTCGGTACTGGAGGAGCGCCTGAACGAAGAGCTCGCCAGCCTGCCGCAATGGAAGCGCGAGTCGAGTAATCAACTGCGTCACCTCAACGAAGAAACCATCACCCTGGCCTTGCAGCCGTTGTTGTCGCCGTTGTCGGAGAAGTACGCCGAGAACGCCGCGGTGTGCGGTTATCTGCAAGCGATGCAGGTGTATTTGCTCAAGACTGTGGTCGAGCAGTTGGTGGACGACAGCAAAATCGATGCCGTCGCCCGCAAGTTGCTGGAGGAGCAATACGCGCCGAGCCTGGTGGTCGGTCATTCGGCCAGCGGCGGTGCGCCGGTGGTTTTCGAGCCGCACCCGACTTACGAAAACCTCTTCGGTCGCATTGAATACAGCACCGATCAGGGCGCGCTGTACACCACCTACCGCCAACTGCGGCCGGGTGCCTTGCACCGGGCCAATGGCGGTTTCCTGATCCTTGAAGCGGACAAGATGCTCAGCGAGCCATTCGTGTGGGATGCGCTCAAACGCGCCCTGCAATCGCGCAAGCTGAAAATGGAGTCACCGCTGGGTGAACTGGGCCGTCTGGCCACCGTGACCCTGACACCGCAACACATTCCGTTGCAGGTCAAAGTCGTCATCATCGGTGCCCGTCAGCTGTATTACACGCTGCAAGACCTCGATCCGGACTTCCAGGAGATGTTCCGCGTCCTGGTGGATTTCGACGAAGACATCCCGATGGTCGACGAGAGCCTGGAGCAGTTCGCCCAGTTACTCAAAACCCGTACTTCCGAAGAAGGCATGGCGCCGCTGACCGCCGATGCGGTGGCGCGCCTGGCAACCTACAGTGCGCGTCTGGCCGAGCACCAGGGGCGCTTGTCGGCGCGTATCGGTGACTTGTTCCAACTGGTCAGCGAGGCAGACTTCATCCGCCATCTGGCCGGCGATGAAATGACTGACGCCGGACACATTGAACGGGCACTCAAAGCCAAGGCCACGCGGACCGGGCGGGTTTCGGCGCGGATTCTCGACGACATGCTGGCCGGGATCATCCTGATCGACACCGCGGGCGCGGCGGTCGGCAAGTGCAATGGCCTGACCGTGCTGGAAGTCGGCGATTCGGCCTTTGGTATACCGGCGCGGATTTCCGCCACGGTGTACCCCGGCGGCAGCGGCATTGTCGACATCGAGCGCGAGGTCAACCTCGGTCAGCCGATCCACTCCAAAGGCGTGATGATCCTTACCGGTTATCTGGGCAGTCGTTACGCTCAGGAGTTTCCGCTGGCGATTTCCGCGAGTATTGCCCTGGAGCAATCCTACGGTTATGTCGATGGCGACAGTGCTTCCCTGGGCGAGGCCTGCACCCTGATCTCGGCCTTGTCGAAAACCCCGCTCAAGCAATGCTTTGCCATCACCGGTTCGATCAACCAGTTCGGCGAAGTGCAGGCGGTCGGCGGAGTCAACGAGAAGATCGAGGGCTTCTTCCGTCTGTGCGAGGCCCGCGGGTTGACCGGCGAGCAGGGGGCAATCATTCCTCACGCCAACGTCGCCACGCTGATGCTCGACGAGAAGGTGCTGGCGGCGGTACGTGCGGGGCAATTCCATGTCTACGCGGTCCGTCAGGCCGACGAAGCCTTGAGTTTGCTGGTTGGCGAGCCAGCCGGCGAGCCGGACGAGAATGGCGAATTTCCTGAAGGCAGCGTGAACGCGCGGGTCGTTGAGCGTCTGCGGGTTATCGCGGAAATGATCAGTGACGATGATCTGAAAGAGGCCGAGAAGGAGTTGGCGCAAGAAGCTTTGGCGCAAACCAAACCGGCTTGATGCATCGTTATCTGAAACTGTGCAATCCCTTGTGGGAGCGAGCTTGCTCGCGATAGCGATGGAACAGTCAATATTTTGTTGTCTGGACTGACGCTATCGCGAGCAAGCTCGCTCCCACTGTTTTTTGTGGCGAGCGTCGAATAGCGTCGTCGTAATGACGTCAACATTCACACTGTGACCATTCGGCGCCTTTCAGTATCCCACTGCCTGCAAGCCAGACTTTTCTTCTATTCTCAGCTCAGGGATGTCGACAGTAATCACAGGATCGAAACAGCCTTCACATGGGGGCTGAATACCGGATCTACCGAGGGTCGCCGCCATGTCGCGCAACCTCTGCCTCACCCGTCAATGCCTGGGCCTTGAGACCCGTATCGAGTGTGCCATCCGCCCGTTGGCGGGAGATACGGGCATGTGGACCCTGCTGTTCGCCGCCGGAATGGCCGGTGAACAACCTTCGGCCATCAAGGCCCAAGGCCCGTTTCACGGTCCGTTCGTCGCTGAATCAATCCTCGACACCATCGTTGAAAGCCTGACCTTGCACGGCTACGAGTTGGCCGACGATCCGCAAATCTGGTGCCTGCACCTGCAAGCCCAACTGCGGGAAATCAACGGTGGTCGCTGCCGAAACATGGGTGGCTTCGAGTTTCACCCCGAGCACTGATTCGCACTATTGATCAAGGCGCGTCATGTCGGCCTTGTCGAGTTTGACCTCGAAACCATACTGCACGGTGGCGAGGTCAGTGCGCTGATAGGTTTCCAGGCGCGTAGGCTGTCCGTAGAAGTAATGCACGGCAAACTGTGCCGGCCCTTGTGCGCTCGCGCCATGGCTGACCGACAGAATCTCCTTCAAGTAATTGCCGGTGTCGTCCTTGGCGAAAAAACGCCAGTCCTGGGCGGGAAACGCCTTCAAATCAACCACCAGAGCATTGGCTTTAAGCTCGAGGCCTTTGGGCAGTTGGCGGGCATCGACGGTTTTTTGCTCGACGGTGGCCAGGAACAGCGGCATCGAGCCCACCGCATAGGCCGGCGTTTGCGCAAACAGATTCAGATCGTAGGTAATGGTGCCGCGCAGGGGATCGATCTGGTAGGCCTCGGGCGGCAACTCGATTGGCTCGTCGCGTTTGCCACTCGCGTCTTCGGTAAAGAAGCTCACCGGACTTTCACCGGGGTTGAACGATGTGCCGAGCAGTTCATCGTTGAAGCTGCGCAGATGAGTGAATTCGATTCGCGCAGCACTGGGGTCGTCGACCGACTGACTGATGCTGACGTTCTTTTTCAGTTGATCCTCGCTCAGCGTCGCCCCTTTCAGCCAGCCCACCGCCTGGTCGTCATAGACCACCACCGGCAGGTTCAAGGGCTGGATAGTCTTGTTCGTGGTCTCGGCATCGAAGTGCCGGACCGGCAGGTCGAGGCTCTTGCGGGTGACCGTGACGGCGGAAAAATCCAGCATGCTGACTTCGAGGGTTTCAATCGTCCCGTTGAAGTACACCTTCGAATAATGTCGAGCCTGCTGTTTCTCAAAGTTGCGCTGTTCTTCGTCGAGCTGTTTTTCCAGGGCCTCGCTCCAGCTCTTTTGCTGCTGCAGCTTGGCCAGCTGCTGCTGATAGAACGCAATCTGTACCGCGGTTTCGTTGATTGAGCCGGCGCGCGCGATGAATTGCCCGGTGCTGTCCGTGGCCTGGACGATCAGCGGGTTCAGCGGTGTTTCTCTGGCTTCGGGGGCTAGCGGCGCGCTGTTGTTGTATTCGATTTCCGCGTAGTTGTTCGTCAAGGTGAGCAGGGTGACGCTCAGGTTGTCATTGGTGCGGGTCTGGCCTACGTCCTTTTTCGTCAGGTCGAAGCTGTAGAGGCGGCGTGGCGCGATGACCTCGACCTTGCCTTGCAGGCTCACCGGTTGCGGTTGCTGCTTTCTGTCGATGTTGAGGCCTTCGATGAAGGGGTAGGCCACAGTCAGGTCATCGGGGTTGGTCAGGTTGGAACTCGATGGGCTGAGTTGAATGCCGGGGTCGGTTTCCGACCATTCCGGCTGGAATGGGATCACTCGTTTATTGCTCAGTGTGACTGACTGCCATTCCAGGCCATGGGGAAACAGAAACGCGGCAGGAACGCTGAAAGTGAAGGGAAACACCGGTTGCAGATCGGTCAGGTAGTCGGAACTGGAGTCCTTTTGCAGCACGAACAACCCGTTGATGTAGGTGTCGACCAGGGCCTGCGGGGTCGGGTAGTGCTTGAGCATGGCGAGGGCGTCTTCGCCGTATTCGGTTTCCACCGGTTTACTGTCAAGCTTGAGTTGCGCGCGCTCGAGCAGCAGCAGTGAGCCGCCCAGCTCCGACACGGCATCCTTGAGCTTTGGATCCTGGATGGCGTCCAGCGACTTTTCGAATTGCGCGGTTTTTTCTTCGAGGCTGACCTGGCGTTTTTCATCGCTGGGCGAGCAGCCGCTTAGAAGCAGCGCCATGCAAAATCCGGCACTCGTCAAAGGCAATCGCACATCCATTTCCAGTCTTCCTGTCCGATATCACTGAGCGGTCAATGATTTGGACACTAGCAGAAAAACTTTGATACACAGGCGCAGGTGGCGGATTTTTCGACGGTTTCTGGCTACTTCTGGGTATAGACGGGCGGCTGGTATACTCGCGGCCATTTTCAGCCCACATGTGAGATTCAATGGAACGCTTTATCGAAAATACAATGTACGCCTCGCGCTGGCTGCTGGCGCCGATCTATTTCGGCCTGTCCCTCGGGTTGCTGGCGCTGGCGCTGAAATTCTTCCAGGAAGTCTTCCACGTCATCCCGAACGTGTTTTCGATGGCCGAATCGGACTTGATCCTGGTGCTGTTGTCGTTGATCGACATGGCGCTGGTGGGCGGTTTGCTGGTGATGGTGATGATTTCCGGCTACGAGAACTTCGTCTCGCAGCTGGACATCGACGACTCCAAGGAAAAGCTCAACTGGCTGGGCACCATGGACTCTTCGTCGTTGAAAATGAAGGTGGCCGCGTCGATCGTGGCAATTTCGTCGATTCACTTGCTGCGCATCTTCATGGACGCCAAGAACGTCGATCCTGAACATCTGCAGTGGTACGTGATCATCCACATGACCTTCGTGGTTTCGGCATTCGCCATGGGTTACCTGGATAAGCTCACCAAGCACTGATCCACACCGGCTCCCTTTGTGGCGAGCAAGCTCCCTCGCCACAACCTCCTGCGATAACAGACAAACGGTCTGGCCAGAGGCTTGTGCTTTGATGCGCCGAGGCCTATCCCTGTAACTATGTTGGCTCGCCACTGCGTGAGGTGCGCTCATGACCCTGAATGAGTTGAATGCGTATGCCATCGCCGGAAAGGTCGATGAGCTGAACCTGATCTCCATGGAGGGGGGCATTTACCTGCTGGAAGCACGGATGCATGGCGCGGCGTACCCCCTGAGCGATACGCACGGCCATATGATGAGCCTGCGTTCGGTGGAGCATGCCCGTGATGTGCTGCGCTCCTTTCCCAAGTTGCACTTCAACCTTGTGCACACGGTCGTGCATGACGAAATGTGCGGTCTGGTTGCCGATGTGGAAGAAAACCTGAAGGTGCCGATCGCCTGACGTCCCTCATCAATGGCATGACATCTGTGCTAGTCTGCTGGCCCTTTTGGTTCCGGGCGCTCCGGGACGCGCTGTGTACGCATGGCAAGTTCCCGAGCCGTCCGCACAGCGGAGCAGTGTCATGTCCGAAGTAAATCTGTCCACCGACGAAACCCGCGTCAGCTACGGTATTGGCCGTCAGCTGGGCGACCAACTGCGCGACAACCCGCCACCGGGCGTCAGCCTGGACGCGATCCTGGCTGGCCTGACCGACGCATTCGCCGGCAAGCCAAGCCGTGTGGGTCAGGAAGAAATGTCCGCCAGCTTCAAAGTCATCCGCGAAATCATGCAGGCCGAAGCTGCTGCCAAGGCTGAAGCGGCTGCTGGCGAAGGCCTGGCTTTCCTGGCTGAAAACGCCAAGCGTGAAGGCATCACCACTCTGGCTTCCGGCTTGCAGTTCGAAGTGTTGACTGCCGGTGAAGGCGCCAAGCCATCCCGTGAAGACACCGTGCGTACTCACTACCACGGCACTTTGATCAACGGCACCGTGTTCGACAGCTCCTACGATCGTGGAGAGCCTGCAGAATTCCCGGTTGGCGGCGTGATCGCCGGCTGGACCGAAGCCCTGCAACTGATGAACGCCGGCAGCAAATGGCGCCTGTACGTGCCGAGCGAACTGGCATACGGCGCTCAAGGCGTTGGCAGCATCCCGCCGCACAGCGTACTGGTGTTCGACGTCGAACTGCTCGACGTTCTGTAATACCCGCTGATTACCTGTACCTGTAGGAGCGAGCTCGCTCGCGATGGGCGTCAACGATAACGCGGCCATCCTGAATGAACGCGGTGTGTTTGAGTTCTTCGCGAGCAAGCTCGCTCCTACAATGTTTTGCAGCGTTTTTCATATCCCGATCTTATGGTTCAGATCGTGCGTCGGGCGCAACGCCCGGGCATAGCAGAACAGAAACAGATTACGCACCAGTTCCTTGAGCACCACCGGCTCGCTGGAGCTCAGGCCGTTGAGGTCAAGATCACCCTGGTCTTGCAGTTCGTTCAAGGCTTCTTCTTCAAGTACCGCACAGACTTCCCCGGTTTCCCGATCCAGGATTCTCAGGTAAGGGTGTGGGCGGTCCAGCCAGGCATCGATCAAATAAGTCATGATTCTCATCTCCACTGAGGTATTTTATGAGAATAATTCCTATTCAATAAATAGCAAGCGCCTATTGGTGGATTGTGCTTTTCCTGGGTAAAGATGGCGTAAGGTCAAAATGGCTGACGTTTGGCTATAGCGAGAATTTTCGGGGCGGCGCGGGGAGGATGGGGCGCCAACCCGCGCGGGGCGCGGGATGGAAATACAGCGTAATCAGACTTTCCTGACGAACTCGGACTTGAGTTTCATCGGGCCGATGCCGTCGATCTTGCAATCGATGTCGTGATCGCCATCGCACAGGCGGATGTTCTTGACCTTGGTGCCGACCTTGACCACCAAAGACGTACCCTTGACCTTGAGGTCCTTGATCACGGTGATGGTGTCGCCGTCCTGCAGGACATTGCCCACCGAGTCCTTTTTCACTGCGTCATCGGACACAGCTTCGGCTTCACCGCTGGCGGACCATTCGTGGGCGCACTCGGGGCAGATCAGCAGCGCGCCGTCTTCATAAGTGTATTCGGAATTGCATTTTGGGCAGGGTGGCAACGTGCTCACTAAGGCTCCTTGGATTCAGGATCGCTAAAAGCGCACATTATATAGGGTTTTAAGCGGGAGGGGGTGCTGCAACTCCTGTAGGAGCGAGCTTGCTCGCGAAGGTCGTCAACGATAACGCGTGATTCCTGAATGGACACGGGGTCATTGAGTTCTTCGCGAGCAAGCTCGCTCCTACAGTTGTTCCTCAGTGCGTGCGGGCGACCGCGAACTCACTCAATTCAACCAGTGCATCGCGGTATTCGCTGGCAGGCAGCGTTTCGAGGCACTTGATAGCGCGGGCCACATAATCGCGGGCCAGTTGCGCGGTGTACTCCAGCGAGCCCGAGGCTTCCACGGCTTCGCGGATGCTTTCCAGATCTTCGATTCCGCCTTTCTGGATCGCCTTGCGCACCAGGGCGGCCTGTTCCGGTGTACCTTCACGCATGGTATAGATCAGCGGCAGGGTCGGCTTGCCTTCGGCCAGATCGTCACCGACGTTCTTGCCAAGGGTTTCGGCGTCGCCTTTATAGTCCAGAAGGTCGTCGACCAACTGGAAGGCCACCCCCAGGTGATCCCCGAATGTACGCAGGGCTTCGGCCTGTTCCGGCGTGGCTTCGCACAGAGCGGCAGCACTGTGGGTCGAGGCTTCGAAGAGCATCGCGGTCTTGCCGCGGATGACTTCCATGTAGGTTTCTTCGGTGGTGCTGGCGTCACGAACCTTCGATAGCTGCAACACTTCGCCTTCAGCGATGATGCGCGTGGCCTGCGAAAGGATCTTCATCACCGGCATCGAGCCCAGCTCGACCATCATTTCGAACGAGCGCGAATACAGGAAGTCACCGACCAGCACGCTTGGCGCGTTGCCCCACATGGCGTTGGCGGTCGAGCGGCCACGGCGCATACCGGACATGTCGACTACGTCGTCATGCAGCAGGGTGGCAGTGTGCAGAAACTCGATGGTCGCGGCCAGTAGACGCAGCTCGTCGCCTTCGCGACCCAGAGCCTTGCCACACAGCAGCACCAATAAAGGACGCAGGCGTTTGCCGCCGGCCGAGGTAATGTAATCGCCGATTTTCGATACAAGCGGCACGCGCGAAGTCAGCTGCTTTTTGATGATGCCGTCGACGGCGCTAAAATCGTCCGCCACCGCGCGGTAGAAAGCTTGGGGTTGCATCAGCGACAGTCGCTCCAGAAGGGTTGCGCGGCATGCTAGGACCCGCGTCCGGGCCTGTCAAGGCGCGATGGACGGTCCCTTGCAAGGGACTCGTAGCTTGCGTACAATCGCGCACCCTGAACTTTCCTGGGCAGCACCTGCCTTACGCAATTGCAAGCGGGCCTCCAGCCCCATGCAGCCATGCCAGCCAATACCTCTTCTTATAAAGAGCTGGGTGAGCAGGATTATCGGAGAAATACCATGTCTTATGCAGTAATCGTTACTGGCGGCAAGCAGTACAAAGTCGCCCCAGGTGAATACCTGAAGATCGAAAAACTGGAAATCGCTACCGGCGAATCCGTTACCTTTGATCGCGTTCTGTTGGTTGCCAACGGTGACGACGTGAATATCGGTGCTCCAGTTGTTGCTGGCGCTACCGTTGTGGCTGAAGTGATCTCCCAAGGTCGTCACGATAAAGTCCGCATCATCAAGTTCCGTCGTCGTAAGCACCACATGAAGCGTATGGGCCACCGCCAGTGGTACACCGAGATCAAAATCACCGGTATTCAGGCTTAATTTCAGCCTAATTCCTCACTAGGAGAATTGAACTCATGGCACACAAAAAAGCTGGTGGTAGTACCCGTAACGGTCGCGACTCAGAAGCCAAACGCCTTGGCGTGAAGATGTATGGCGGCCAGGCTATCAAAGCAGGCAACATCATCGTGCGTCAGCGCGGCACCCAATTCCACGCTGGCTACGGCGTTGGCATGGGTAAAGATCACACCCTCTTCGCTAAGGTCGAAGGCGTGATCAAGTTCGAAGTAAAAGGCGCCTTCGGTCGTCGTTACGTGAGCGTAGTCGCGGCTTAATTGCGCGATCGCTGGAAAAGCCCTGTCTCGCGACGGGGCTTTTTCGTTTGTGGGGTGAGTCTCTTGCAAAGCTGTTTGTATGGGCTGTTGGCGTACGATGTAGGTGTCGTGGTTTGGGGTCGCTGCGCTCATTTTTGCAAGAGTCTTATGTCTTGATTGTTTTTCGGCTCGTCCGTATGGCGAGAGGCGTTTGTTATGAAGTTTGTTGATGAAGTATCGATTCGTGTAAAGGCTGGTGACGGCGGCAATGGCGCCATGAGTTTCCGTCGGGAAAAATTTATCGAGAACGGTGGCCCGAACGGCGGTGATGGCGGTGACGGCGGTTCCATCTACATGATGGCCGACGAAAACCTCAATACCCTGGTGGACTACCGTTACACCCGGCACTTCGATGCCGAGCGTGGCTCCAACGGCGGCAGCACGGACTGCACCGGCAAGAAGGGTGAAGACCTGATCCTGCGCGTTCCGGTCGGCACCACGGTGATCGACTCCGCGACTCAGGAGGTCATCGGCGACCTGACCAAGGCCGGTCAGAAATTGATGGTAGTGCAGGGCGGCTGGCACGGTCTGGGCAACACCCGTTTCAAATCCAGTACCAACCGTGCGCCGCGCCAGACCACTCCGGGCAAGCCGGGTGAGCAGCGCGACCTGAAGCTGGAAATGAAAGTACTGGCTGACGTCGGTCTGCTGGGTTTGCCGAATGCCGGTAAAAGTACCTTTATCCGTTCGGTATCGGCCGCCAAGCCGAAAGTTGCCGACTACCCGTTCACCACGCTGGTGCCGAACCTGGGTGTGGTCAGCGTCGATCGCTGGAAGAGCTTCGTCATTGCCGATATTCCGGGTTTGATCGAGGGCGCTTCCGAAGGTGCTGGTCTGGGCATTCGCTTCCTCAAGCACTTGGCGCGTACGCGTCTGTTGCTGCACCTCGTGGACATGGCGCCGCTGGATGACGCCAGTGCGCCGGATGCCGCTGAAGTGATCGTCAACGAGCTGATCAAGTTCAGCCCGTCCCTGGCGGAGCGTGATCGCTGGCTGGTCCTGAACAAGTGCGACCAGATCCTTGATGAAGAGCACGATGCTCGCGTCAAGGAGATCGTTGATCGCCTGGAATGGACGGGTCCGGTCTACGTGATCTCGGCCATCTCCAAGCTCGGTACCGAGCGTCTGTGCCACGACATCATGCGTTACATGGAGGATCGTGCTGATCGCCTGGCCAATGACCCGGCTTACAAGGAAGAGCTGGCCGATCTCGATCAGCGCATCGAAGACGAAGCTCGCGCGCAACTGCAGGCGCTGGATGACAAGCGTGCCCTGCGTCGCAGTGGCGTGAAGTCGGTCCACGATATTGGCGACGATGATTGGGACGAAGAAGATGTGGATGACGAAGACGGTCCGGAAATCATTTACGTGCGTGACTGATTCGTTGCGATAAACTTAAGCGCCGCTCAATCGAGCGGCGTTTTGGTATCTGGAAATCGATTGTTGGTCACGAATAACCACGAATAACGTCACGGGCAGTGCCAGGTCGCGCTGTCCTCAAGCTAAGGTTGAAGATGATGCGGAGCAAGGTGACAGGTGCGCAGCGTTGGGTCGTGAAGATCGGCAGCGCTTTGCTGACGGCGGACGGCAAAGGCCTGGATCGCGCGGCAATGGGTGTCTGGGTTGAGCAGATGGTGGCCTTGCATGAGGCGGGTGTCGAGCTGGTGCTGGTGTCCTCCGGGGCGGTGGCGGCCGGTATGAGCCGTCTGGGCTGGACCTCGCGACCCAGTGCGATGCACGAGCTCCAGGCTGCTGCTGCAATCGGTCAGATGGGGTTGGTGCAGGCCTGGGAGTCGAGCTTTGCCAAGCATGGCCGGCATACCGCGCAGATTCTCCTGACCCATGATGACCTGTCCGATCGCAAGCGCTATTTGAACGCCCGAAGCACCTTGCGTGCGCTGGTCGAGCTGAAAGTCATTCCGGTGATCAACGAGAACGACACCGTGGTCACCGATGAAATCCGTTTTGGCGACAACGACACCCTGGCAGCGCTGGTGGCGAACCTGGTCGAGGCGGATTTGCTGGTGATTCTGACGGATCGCGACGGCATGTTTGACGCTGATCCGCGCAACAATCCGGATGCCCAGCTGATTTACGAGGCGCGCGCCGATGATCCGGCGCTCGATGCGGTGGCGGGCAGTACGGGCGGGGCGCTGGGGCGTGGCGGCATGCAGACCAAGCTGCGCGCTGCGCGTCTGGCGGCGCGTTCTGGTGCGCATACGATCATCGTGGGTGGGCGCATCGAGCGTGTGCTGGATCGCCTCAAGGCGGGCGAGCGCATCGGCACCTTGCTCTCGCCGGAGCGCGGCATGCTGGCGGCGCGCAAGCAATGGCTGGCCGGTCATCTGCAAACCCGTGGCACCCTGGTGCTGGATGCGGGGGCGGTGATCGCGTTGTCCCAGGGCAACAAGAGCTTGCTGCCGGTCGGGGTCAAGTTGGTGCAGGGCAGCTTCCGTCGCGGTGAAATGGTGGTGTGCGTGGCGCCGGACGGTCGTGAAATTGCCCGTGGCCTGGCCAACTACAGTGCGCTGGAAGCACAAAAAATCATTGGTCAGTCGTCTGAGGCGATTGTCGGTCTGTTGGGTTACATGGCGGAGCCGGAACTGGTTCACCGCGATAACCTGATTCTGGTCTGAAGGAATACCTGAATGCGCGTGGCAAAAGGATTGTTGGGGTTGCTATTGACGATGCCCCTGCTGGCTTCGGCCGAAGAGATCGGTCAGGTGTCGACGGTGTTCAAGTTTGTCGGGCCGAATGACCGGATCGTGGTCGAGGCCTTTGATGACCCCAAGGTCGATGGTGTGACCTGCTACCTGTCGCGGGCCAAGACTGGCGGCGTGAAGGGTGGCCTGGGGTTGGCCGAGGATCGTGCCGAGGCGTCTATCGCTTGCCGACAAGTTGGGCCAATCAGCTTCAAGGGCGAGCTCAAGGATGGTGACGAGGTGTTCAAGGAGCGCACGTCCCTGGTGTTCAAGACCATGCAGGTGGTGCGCTTCCTCGACAAGAAGCGCAATACGCTGGTGTATCTGGTGTACAGCGATCGCTTGATCGAGGGCAGTCCGCAGAATGCGGTGACGGCGATTCCGATTTTGCCGTGGGCACACGCCCAATAATCTGACGCAATTCAACAATGTGGGAGCGAGCCTGCTCGCGAACGCGGTGTGTCATTCAGCATCAATGTTGACTGGCATTGCCTCTTCGCGAGCAGGCTCGCTCCCACATTTTTTATTACGTTGGATTCGCCAAATCGCAGGCAATAAAAAACCGACCCTGAGGTCGGTTTTTTAATGAACGAGTCGCTTAGGCGGCAGCGGCAACGTTCAGGGCCTTGACGTGGCCATTCAGGCGGCTCTTATGACGAGCGGCCTTGTTCTTGTGGATGATGCCTTTATCGGCCATGCGGTCGATAACTGGCACAGCCAGAACGTAAGCGGCTTGAGCTTTGGCAGCGTCTTTTGCGTCGATGGCCTTAACTACATTCTTGATGTAGGTACGAACCATGGAACGCAGGCTGGCGTTGTGGCTGCGACGCTTCTCAGCCTGTTTTGCACGTTTTTTGGCGGAAGGTGAGTTGGCCACCGTCGAGCTCCTCGAAAGACTTTTTAGGAAATAGCAAACAAAATAGGCCGCGAATCATGCCGATGAGTTGAGTTCTTGTCAAGGGCGGTTGAGACGTTCCGCTAAGTGGTAGGTGAAGCAAGCTTGGAGATTTCTTTCCAGCGTGCGACCTGTAAACTCGCGAGCTTTGGCTCTGTGCTGTTGCGGCGCGGAGTATCGCATAAGTAGGCGCGTAGTTCGCCTGCTGTTTATCGACAGGCACAAACTCTTTCCATGAATCTGCTCAAATCGTTGGCCGCCGTCAGCTCTATCACGATGCTTTCCCGGATTTTGGGATTTGTTCGAGACACCCTCATAGCGCGCGCATTTGGCGCGGGAATGGCGACCGACGCCTTCTTTATCGCCTTCAAGTTGCCCAATCTGCTGCGGAGGATCTTTGCCGAAGGGGCGTTTTCCCAGGCGTTCGTGCCGATTCTTGCCGAATACAAAAGCCAGAAGGGCGAGGAAGCGACCCGAACCTTCATTGCCTACGTCTCGGGCCTGCTGACGCTGGTGCTGGCGCTGGTCACCGTGCTGGGCATGATTGCCGCGCCGTGGGTCATCTGGGTGACCGCGCCGGGCTTCACCAACACGCCGGAAAAATTCGAACTGACCTCCAGTCTGCTGCGGGTGACCTTTCCCTACATCCTGCTGATTTCCCTGTCGTCATTGGCCGGTGCGATCCTCAATACCTGGAACCGCTTTTCGGTGCCGGCCTTCGTGCCGACCCTGCTTAACGTCAGCATGATCATCTTTTCGGTGTTTTTGACGCCGTACTTCGACCCGCCGGTGATGGCGCTCGGCTGGGCGGTACTGGTCGGCGGCCTGGCGCAATTGCTCTATCAGCTGCCGCACCTGAAAAAGATCGGCATGCTGGTGCTGCCGCGTCTGAACCTGCGCGACACTGGCGTCTGGCGTGTCATGAAGCAAATGTTGCCGGCCATTCTCGGGGTATCGGTGAGTCAGATTTCGCTGATCATCAATACTATTTTTGCCTCGTTCCTGGTCGCCGGTTCAGTGTCCTGGATGTATTACGCCGACCGTTTGATGGAGCTGCCGTCCGGCGTGTTGGGCGTCGCGCTGGGGACGATTCTGCTGCCGACCCTGGCCAAGACCTATGCCAACAAGGATCGTCACGAGTATTCACGCATCCTCGACTGGGGTCTGCGCCTGTGCTTCGTATTGGTGCTGCCTTGTTCGCTGGCATTGGGGATTCTGGCGGAGCCGTTGACGGTTTCCTTGTTCCAGTACGGCCAGTTCAATGCGTTTGATGCATCGATGACCCAGCGTGCCCTGATCGCTTATTCGGTCGGTTTGCTCGGGATTATCGTGATCAAAGTGCTGGCCCCCGGCTTTTATGCGCAACAAAACATCCGCACACCGGTAAAAATTGCGATTTTTACCCTGGTGATGACCCAATTGTTCAACTTGATGCTGATCGGGCCGCTGGCTCACGCAGGCCTGGCCTTGGCGATCAGTGCCGGCGCCTGTCTCAATGCCGGCTTGCTGTTCTATCAACTGCGCAAACAGCAGATGTACCAACCACAGCCGGGCTGGGCGAAGTTCGCGTTCAAACTGCTGGTCGCGGTGGCGGTGATGTCCGCGGTACTGTTGGGTGTGATGCACTTTATGCCAGCCTGGGATCAAGGGCATATGCTCGAGCGCTTCTTGCGTCTGGGGGCATTGGTGGCGGCGGGTGTGGTGGCTTATTTCGGCATGTTAGTGTTGATGGGTTTCCGTTTGCGCGACTTCAATCGCAAGGCGCTGGAATAGAGGTTCTGGCTTCGATGAACACGGGCGGGCTGACAGTTTTGTCGGCTCGATCACTTTGGGTTACGGTGTTGCCTGTCGTCGGCCGCCGGGTGTGGTTATAATCGACCACTTTATGAGCAAGAAGCGCGTTATGCAGCTGGTTCGAGGCCTCCACAATCTGCGCCCCCAGCATCGGGGCTGTGTCGCCACTATTGGCAACTTTGACGGTGTTCACCGTGGTCACCAGGCTATCCTGGCGCGGCTGCGTGAACGTGCGCTCGAGTTGGGCGTGCCCAGCTGCGTGGTGATTTTCGAGCCGCAGCCGCGAGAGTTTTTCGCCCCGGACACGGCCCCGGCCCGTCTGGCCCGGCTGCGGGACAAACTGCAGCTGCTGGCCGACGAAGGTGTCGACCGCGTTCTGTGCCTGGCCTTCAACCAGCGGCTGAGCAAGCTCAGCGCCAGCGAATTCGTTGATACCATCCTGGTGGACGGCCTTGGCGTACAGCACCTTGAAGTTGGTGACGACTTCCGGTTCGGCTGCGACCGCGTAGGGGATTTCGATTTCCTGCAACAAGCCGGCATCGTTCAGGGCTTTTCCGTCGAGGCGGCGCAAACCGTTGAGCTGGACGGTATTCGCGTCAGCAGCACTCAGGTCCGCAATGCCCTGGCCGCAGCTGATTTTGCCTTGGCCGAGCGACTGCTAGGTCGGCCGTTCCAGATTACCGGGCGGGTGCTGCACGGCCAGAAGCTGGCGCGCCAGTTGGGTACGCCCACGGCCAACATACAACTCAAGCGCCGTCGCGTTCCGCTTACCGGGGTTTACCTGGTCAACGTCGACATCGACGGCAAGACCTGGCCAGGCGTCGCCAATATCGGCGTGCGGCCAACGGTACAAGGTGATGGCAAGGCCCACCTCGAAATACATCTTTTAGATTTTGCCGGCGATCTGTATGACCGGCGTTTAACGGTGGTTTTCCACCACAAGCTGCGTGAAGAGCAGCGTTTCGCCTCTCTGGAGGCGTTGAAAACGGCGATCAACGCGGATGTCGCCGCCGCCCGTGCACTAGCCGCACCTAGCGCCCATCGCTAATGAAGAGCCTTAAATGACCGACTATAAAGCCACGCTAAACCTTCCGGACACCGCCTTCCCAATGAAGGCCGGCCTGCCTCAGCGCGAACCGCAGATTCTGCAGCGCTGGGACAGCATTGGCCTGTACGGAAAGTTGCGCGAGATTGGCAAGGATCGTCCGAAGTTCGTATTGCACGACGGCCCTCCGTACGCCAACGGCTCGATTCACATCGGTCATGCGCTGAACAAGATTCTCAAGGACATGATCATCCGCTCGAAGACCCTGTCGGGCTTCGACGCGCCTTATGTTCCTGGCTGGGACTGCCACGGCCTGCCGATCGAGCATAAGGTCGAAGTGACCCACGGCAAGAACCTGGGCGCGGACAAGACCCGCGAACTGTGCCGGGCCTATGCCACCGAGCAGATCGAGGGGCAGAAGTCCGAGTTCATCCGTCTGGGTGTGCTGGGCGACTTTGCCAACCCGTACAAGACCATGGACTTCAAGAACGAGGCCGGCGAAATCCGTGCCCTGGCGGAAATCGTCAAGGGCGGTTTCGTGTTCAAGGGCCTGAAGCCGGTGAACTGGTGCTTCGACTGTGGTTCGGCTCTGGCCGAGGCGGAAGTCGAGTACGAGAACAAGAAGTCCTCGACCATCGACGTGGCGTTCCCGATTGCCGATGAAGCCCAACTGGCTGCCGCCTTCGGTCTGCCAACCCTGGCCAAGCCTGCCTCGATCGTGATCTGGACCACCACCCCGTGGACCATCCCGGCCAACCAGGCGCTGAACGTTCACCCGGAATTCAACTACGCCCTGGTCGACGTCGGCGACAAGCTGCTGGTACTGGCAGAGGAGCTGGTCGAGTCGTGCCTGGTGCGCTACTCGCTGGAAGGTTCGGTCATTGCGACCACCACCGGTAAAGCGCTGGAGCTGATCAACTTCCGTCACCCGTTCTACGACCGTCTGTCGCCGGTTTACCTGGCCGACTACGTTGAACTGGGTGCCGGCACCGGTGTGGTTCACTCCGCTCCGGCTTACGGCGTGGACGACTTCGTGACCTGCAAGAAGTACGGCATGGTCAACGATGACATCCTCAATCCGGTTCAAAGCAACGGCGTGTACGCGACTTCGCTGGAATTCTTCGGCGGCCAGTTCATCTGGAAGGCCAACCCGGCCATCGTCGACAAGCTGACTGAAGTCGGTGCGCTGCTGCACACCACCATCATCGAACACAGCTACATGCACTGCTGGCGCCACAAGACCCCGCTGATCTACCGCGCCACCGCGCAGTGGTTCATCGGCATGGACAAGCAGCCGACCACCGGCGACACCCTGCGCCAGCGCTCGCTCAAGGCCATTGAAGAGACCCGGTTCGTTCCGGCCTGGGGCCAGGCGCGCCTGCACTCGATGATCGCCAACCGTCCGGACTGGTGCATCTCCCGCCAGCGCAACTGGGGCGTGCCGATCCCGTTCTTCCTGAACAAGGAAAGCGGCGAGCTGCACCCGCGTACCGTCGAGTTGATGGAAGAAGTCGCCAAACGCGTTGAAGTCGAAGGCATCGAGGCCTGGTTCAAACTGGACGCCGCCGAGCTGCTGGGCGCTGAAGCGCCGCAGTACGACAAGATCAGCGACACCCTGGACGTCTGGTTCGACTCGGGCACCACGCACTGGCACGTCCTGCGCGGTTCGCACCCGATGGGTCACGAAACCGGCCCGCGCGCAGACCTGTACCTGGAAGGCTCGGACCAGCACCGTGGCTGGTTCCACTCGTCGCTGCTGACCGGTTGCGCCATCGACAACCACGCACCGTATCGCGAGCTGCTGACCCACGGCTTCACCGTCGACGAATCCGGCCGCAAGATGTCCAAGTCCTTGGGCAACGTGATCGCGCCACAGAAAGTCAACGACACCCTGGGCGCCGACATCATGCGTCTGTGGGTTGCTTCGACCGATTACTCGGGTGAAATGGCGGTTTCCGAGCAGATTCTGCAACGCAGTGCGGACGCCTACCGGCGTATCCGTAACACCGCGCGCTTCCTGCTTTCGAACCTGACCGGCTTCAACCCGGCCACCGACCTGCTGCCGGCCGAAGAAATGCTGGCACTGGACCGTTGGGCCGTGGACCGTACCCTGCTGCTGCAACGCGAGTTGCAAGAGCACTACGGCGAATACCGTTTCTGGAACGTCTACTCGAAGATCCACAACTTCTGCGTGCAGGAGCTGGGTGGTTTCTACCTCGATATCATCAAGGACCGTCAGTACACCACTGGCGCCGACAGCAAGGCCCGCCGTTCGTGCCAGACCGCGTTGTTCCACATCAGCGAGGCGCTGGTGCGCTGGATCGCGCCGATCCTGGCGTTCACCGCCGACGAACTGTGGCAGTACCTGCCGGGCGAGCGTAACGAGTCCGTCATGCTCAACACCTGGTACGAAGGCCTGAGCGAACTGCCGGAAGGCATCGAGCTGGATCGCGCTTACTGGGACCGGATCATGGCGGTCAAGGTCGCGGTCAACAAGGAAATGGAAATCCAGCGCGCGGCCAAGGCTGTCGGTGGCAACCTGCAAGCCGAAGTGACGCTGTTCGCCGAAGACGCGCTGACTGCCGATCTGGCCAGGCTGAGCAACGAACTGCGCTTCGTACTGATCACGTCGACCGCCAGTGTTGCACCATTGGTGCAGGCACCGGCCGACGCTGTGGTCACCGAAGTCAGCGGCCTGAAGCTGAAGATCGTCAAGTCGAGCCACGCCAAGTGCGCCCGTTGCTGGCACTGCCGTGAAGACGTCGGTGTGAACCCGGAGCATCCGGAAATCTGCGGCCGTTGCGTGGATAACATCAGTGGCGCTGGTGAGGTCCGTCACTATGCCTAATGCCGTTGGCCGTTTCGGACGGCTGAGCTGGCTCTGGTTGAGTTTGCTGGTTCTGGTCATCGACCAGGCCAGCAAGTTCTACTTCGAAGGCAAGCTTGCGATGTACCAGCAAATCGTGGTGATCCCCGATTACTTCAGCTGGACCCTGGCCTATAACACCGGTGCGGCGTTCAGCTTCCTGGCTGACAGCTCCGGCTGGCAGCGCTGGCTGTTCGCGTTGATCGCTGTGGTGGTCAGTGCGGTGCTGGTGGTGTGGCTCAAGCGTCTGGGGCGCAACGAGACCTGGCTGGCGATTGCGCTGGCCCTGGTGCTTGGCGGCGCGCTGGGCAATCTGTATGACCGCATTGCCCTGGGCCATGTGATCGATTTCATACTGGTGCATTGGCAGAACCGCTGGTATTTCCCGGCATTCAACTTTGCCGACAGTGCAATAACGGTGGGTGCTGTCATGCTGGCACTGGATATGTTCAAAAGTAAAAAGACCGGAGAAACCGTTCATGACTGAACAGGTATTGGCTGAGCAACGTATCGGCCAGAACACGGAAGTCACCTTGCATTTCGCATTGCGCCTGGAAAACGGCGACACCGTGGACAGCACTTTCGACAAAGCCCCGGCGACCTTCAAGGTCGGTGACGGCAACCTGTTGCCAGGTTTCGAAGCGGCCCTGTTCGGTTTCAAGGCGGGTGACAAGCGTACGCTGAGCATCGAGCCGGAAAACGCTTTCGGCCAACCCAACCCGCAAAACGTGCAGATCATCCCGCGCTCACAGTTCCAGGACATGGAACTGTCGCCTGGCTTGCTGGTGATCTTCAACGATGCGGCCAATACTGAATTGCCTGGCGTGGTGAAAGAGTTCGATGACGCGCAAGTGACCATCGACTTCAACCACCCGCTGGCGGGCAAAACGTTGACCTTTGACGTGGAAATCATTTCCGTCAAAGCGCTGTAACTGACCGGACATGGTCAAAAATGTGGGAGCGAGCCTGCTCGCGAAGGCTGACTGACATTCAACATCGATGTCGTCTGACACATCGCTTTCGCGAGCAGGCTCGCTCCCACAGTTGGTTTCTACAGTTTTCGCTATTTCTTGCGCGCAAGACACGAGGCACAGCATGCAAATCAAACTCGCCAATCCCCGTGGCTTCTGCGCCGGTGTGGACCGGGCGATCGAAATCGTCAACCGCGCCCTGGAAGTCTTCGGGCCACCGATCTACGTGCGCCATGAAGTGGTTCACAACAAGTTTGTCGTCGAAGACCTGCGCTCCCGTGGTGCGATCTTCGTCGAAGAGCTGGACCAGGTGCCGGACGACGTCATCGTGATCTTCAGTGCCCACGGCGTTTCCCAGGCCGTGCGCAGCGAAGCGGCTGGCCGTGGGCTGAAAGTGTTCGACGCCACGTGCCCGTTGGTGACCAAAGTCCACATCGAAGTGGCGCGTTACAGCCGCGACGGCCGTGAATGCATTCTCATCGGCCACGCCGGTCACCCGGAAGTCGAAGGCACCATGGGCCAGTACGATGCCGGCAGTGGTGGCGCGATCTATCTGGTCGAAGACGAGAAAGACGTTGCGGCGTTGCAGGTGAACAACCCTGAAAAGCTCGCCTTCGTGACTCAGACTACCTTGTCGATGGACGACACCAGCCGTGTTATCGATGCGCTGCGTTCGCGCTTCCCGGCCATCGGTGGACCGCGCAAGGACGACATTTGCTACGCCACGCAAAACCGTCAGGATGCGGTCAAGCAACTGGCCGAAGAGTGCGACGTGGTGCTGGTGGTCGGTAGCCCGAACAGCTCCAACTCCAATCGCTTGCGTGAATTGGCTGAACGCATGTCCACTCCGGCCTATCTGATCGACGGTGCCGAAGACCTGCAAAAAAGCTGGTTCGACGGCGTCGAGCGTATTGGCATCACCGCTGGCGCATCTGCCCCGGAAGTCCTGGTGCGCGGTGTGATCCAGCAGTTGCAGGCCTGGGGGGCTACCGGTGCCGATGAACTGGCCGGTCGCGAGGAGAACATCACGTTCTCGATGCCTAAAGAGCTGCGCGTTCGCTCGTTGACCTGAATTTTTTCCTTTTTTCGCATAACGGATGCTCAGCCTTGTCGCTACGCAGGCTGACGCGACCGGTCTTGGCCAACACCACTTGATGTTGGCTCACCTGTTCGCGAACAGCGCAAACGTGTAGCGTCCCTCCAAACAGTGACTCGCCCTGACCTCTGAAGCGTATTGAGCTTTCGACCGTACTGTTCCCCACAATCGATATGCGGGCGCCGCTCTGGCGTTCGGCCAACAGTGGATTGTCGCTGTCCATCTCCCCCTTGCCGCTGATATCCAGAAGGATCCGCCAGCCCTGGCTCCAGTCGCCATTGATGCCGTGAATCACCACGGCCTGGTTGCGGACGATGGCTTCAGTCCGGGCGGTGCGAATACCGCTGAAAAGAGCCTGCGCCGCTTGCTCTCTTTGGTTCGACTCGATGAGTGCTCCGTATGTCGGACTGACCAAATGCAGAACAATTCCTGTAATTGCCAGTCCCATGAGCAGTTCGATCAGGCTGAAGCCTTGTTGCCGCATGACAATTCCCTCCGTGGCGTGCTGTGGATCGCGCAATCCCTGCGCGAGAAATGGCAACGCAAACGCACCGCATCGTTCGAATGTTGTGCCGCGCTAGGGCAGGTATAGCTGAAGGAAACAGAAGACCTCGATGGATCATCCTACAAAAGGTTTCACGCTGATCGAGATGCTGGTCGCGATCGCGATCCTTCTGATTCTGTTGACTCTGGCTGTTCCGGCATTTACCCGCTCGACGCAAACAACCAGGGCCGATACCGAAATCGCTGACCTGCAACGAGCCCTGAATTTTGCCCGGCTTGAAGCCATCGAGCGGGGCAACACCACACGGGTGCGCCCGACGACCGGTGATGATGTCTGGAGTGGGGAGCTGGCGGTTTACGACAGTACGGGCGCTTTGGCCAATGTATTGCGGGTTGTTCCGGCGATGAGCAGCGGCGCAACTCTGGCGCTAACCTCTGGCGTCACTGCCATCGATTTCAACAGTATGGGCGGATTGTCATCACCGTCTTCAGAGGTGGTGATCAGCTATGGGCGGGGAGCACAAAGCAGGACGTTGACGGTGTGTTTGAACGGGCGAATTCTATTGGGTGGAAATTGCGGATGAAAGCAGGGAGCAAGCGCACGCAGGAGGGCATGACGCTGATCGAAGTCCTGGTGGCGTTAGTCATTCTGGGAGCGGGATTGCTGGGGGCCGCGGCGTTTCAGCTCAATGCGTTGAAGTACACGGACAGCGCGCGCATGACCAGTCAGGCCAGTTTTATCGCCTACGACCTGATGGACCGCATTCGCGCCAACGCCGCTGCGGACTACACCATCGCGCCGCCGGCTTCGGGCAATCCGGACGTTACCCGGGATCAGGACCTGTTTGACTTCAACGCCAATATTGTCAGTTCGCTCGGTGCAACCGCGACGGGCAGCGTCACCGTCAATCAGCAGGTGTACACCATCACGATTACCTGGGACGACTCACGGGCTGCGAAGGCCGCCGACTCGCGGCGCAGCTTCATCCTGGCCAGTCGTACGGCCATTGATCCGGTGGTGACCCCGTGAGTCGCTGCAGCAAGGGGTTTGGCCTGGTCGAGCTGCTGATCGCCATGGCTTTGAGCCTGATTGTGGTGCTGGGCGTGGTACAGGTTTTTATCGCAGCCAAGAACACCTATCTCAGCCAGAACGCGGCCGCGAACATGCAGGAGGACGCACGTTTCGTGTTGAGCAAAATGATTCAGGAAGTCCGCATGGTCGGGATGTTCGGTTGTCTGGAATCGATTACCGATTCAAGTGAGAAAAGGGATTTCCATGCCAGTCAGCTAGCACCGATCCGTTGGGACAACGGCGGCCGCAAGTTGACGCTGGTTACGGCGGATGTCGGCGGCAATGGCGGCAAGCCGGACTGGACCGTGCTTTCCGATTGTCGAACCCATTCGACGGCCTACAGTGAGGGTCGGGCTCCAGTGGCAGGGCAGCTGGCATTTCCGATCCGGCGGCTTATTTACAGCTTCAACAACAACCAACTGTTGATGAAAGGCGGGGCCGCAGCAGATCAGGTATTGGTGGATAACGTCAGCGCTTTCGACGTGAGCTTTGGCCTGGCCAGCACAGCCACTGATCTGGCTGCTTCGCGCTACAGCAGCAACCCGCCGGACCCCGCGCTGATTCGTAGCGTTCGCCTGAGCCTGACCCTCACCGATCCGAACCGCCGGGTGAGCGATCAAACCTTCAACGTGGTTGCCGCTCTGCGCAACCGCTTGCCATGAGAGGGTGCCAATGATTCGGTCTCCCATGACGTGTGACGCCCAGCGTGGCATGGCACTGTTGGTCAGTCTGGTGTTCCTGCTCTTGCTGACGCTGATTGGTCTTTCATCGATGCAGAGTGCCACCCTGCAGGAAAAAATGGCCGGTAGCGTCGCCTTGCGCAATCAGTCGTTCCAGAGTGCCGAAGCCGCATTGCGGGTGGGTGAGAGTGCCGTGCGGCGAAACAGTTATGCGTTACCTGTTTGTGGCGGCATCGTTCAATGCGCACCACCGTCCGAGTCTTCGACTATTACCGCTGCCGGTTTCAACGCCTCTTCAGGCGTGACCTGGGTTGCATCGGGCAAGGGCTTTTATGGCGTGCAAAATATCGGTGTCAGTAAAATTGCAGTGAATGTGCCCATCAATACCCCGGCGACCTTGTATCGGGTAACGGCGGTCGGCATCGCGGGGCATTCGCGCAGTGTAGTGGAGAGCATCTATGCGAAGTACTGAGCGACCTGTCAGGTTATGGTCACAACTGATCGGTGTCGTAGTCGCGCTTGACCTGTCGATGTCGGCGCACGCTGCCACGTCAGCGGATTCGCCAGCGCTGAACCGGCCAACCTGTCTGGCGAATGGCAACTGGTACGGTTTTTACCACAGTAATCAGGGGTTGAAAGCCGTCTGCCTGAAGCTGCCCGAGGCAATCGGCGTTAAGATGCTCGACAGCAACGGCGATGGAATAGTCGACAACAGCGACACGCTCTCCGACGGCGTGATCTTTGTTGGAGAGCATTCGACCCAGGACGCCGGTGATAATGGCGGCGCCGTGAACGATTCCACTGGCGACGGTACTCCGGGGATGGAAAAAACCGGCGGTAGCCGTCGCATCATGTGGCGACAAATACAGTAAGTGAGAGTTGAGGCATGCGTAGTTCCAACCGCGGTTTTACCCTGATCGAAATCATGATCGTGATTGCGATCATCGGGATTGTCATGACCATTGCCGCCCCGAGCTTCACCGAATACCTGAACAAGGGCCGTCGCGCAGAAGTGGCCGGTCTGCTCTCGGAGCAGGCGCAGCTCCTGGAGCGCTTCTACTCGCAAAAAAATGCCTACACCGATGCGACGGGCCTCAGTGCCGGCAATGATTACTATGCCATCACACCGACCCTGACCGACCAGACCTTCCTGTTGACGGCGGTGCGCAAGGCTGACTCGAGCATGGCCACTGACAAGTGTGGTGATCTGACCATCACCAATACCGGAGTCCTCGGCATGGTCAACGCAAAATCCGGCCTGACCAGCAAAGACTGCTGGGGGCGCTGAGTTTTTTCGGGTGCCTTTTGCACTCTCTGTCTATTTAACGATTGGATCAGAACATGACCAGGCAACAGCAAGTGGTGATTGTCGGCGGTGGAGTGATTGGCTTGCTCACGGCCTATAATCTCGCGTCCGAAGTGCAAAGCGTTGTGCTGCTGGATCGCTCGAACGTAGGCCAGGAATCGTCCTGGGCGGGTGGCGGCATCGTTTCGCCGCTCTACCCGTGGCGCTACAGCCCGGCGGTCACCGCGTTGGCTCACTGGTCCCAGGACTTCTATCCACAACTGGGCGAGCGCTTGTTTGCCGCCACCGGCGTTGATCCTGAAGTGCACACCACCGGTCTGTATTGGCTGGATCTGGATGACGAGGCTGAAGCGCTGGCATGGGCCGCCCGGGAAAATCGTCCGTTGAGTGCGGTGGATATTTCGGCAGCCCACGACGCCGTGCCGGTGCTGGGCAACGGTTTTTCCCGGGCGATCTACATGGCCGACGTCGCCAACGTGCGTAATCCGCGACTGGTGAAGTCACTCAAGGCTGCGTTGCTGGCGCTGCCGAACGTGACGCTTCATGAGCAGTGCGAAGTCAGCGGGTTTGTTCGTGACGGCAATAAAGTGGTCGGCGTGCAGACCGCCACAGGTGCTGTCCTGGGCGATCAAGTCGTCCTGACGGCGGGGGCCTGGAGTGGTGATTTGCTCAAGCGTCTGGATCTGACGCTGCCGGTCGAGCCGGTGAAAGGGCAGATGATTCTCTACAAGTGTGCGGCGGATTTCCTGCCGAGCATGGTCCTGGCCAAGGGCCGTTATGCGATTCCCCGGCGCGACGGGCACATTCTGATCGGCAGTACGCTGGAGCATGAAGGCTTTGACAAGACGCCGACCGGGTCGGCACTGGAAAGCCTGAAGGCGTCCGCGGTGGAATTGATCCCGGCACTGGCCGAGGCCGAAGTAGTGGGGCATTGGGCCGGATTGCGCCCGGGGTCACCCGAGGGCATTCCTTATATCGGCCCGGTACCGGGGTTTGACGGGCTCTGGCTCAACTGCGGGCATTACCGCAACGGGCTGGTGTTGGCGCCAGCGTCATGCCAGTTGTTTGCCGATGTGATGCTGGGCCGGACGCCGATTATCGATCCGGCGCCTTATGCGCCTGCCGGGCGGCTCTGACTGCTGGACAGTTGTCGTTTGTCAGATCGCCATCGCGAGCAAGCTCGCTCCCACAGGGTCATTGGTGAACACAACAACTGCGAACACCTCAGAATCATTGTGGGAGCGAGCTTGCTCGCGATGGGGGCCTCAATCCAGTCCAAACTTCTTGAGCCTGTAGCGCATCGACCTGAATGACAGGTTCAACCGCTGAGCCGCCGCCGTGCGGTTCCAGCGGGTTTCCTCCAGGGCCTGGAGCAGCAGTTGGCGTTCGACGTTTTCCAGGTAGGTTTCCAGGTTGTCGATCCGGGTCAGGTCCGGCACGCCACCTTCAGCCCCACGGTTGCCTTCAGCCAGGCGCAGGTCGCCGGCTTCGATCTGTTTGTTCTCACACAGTGTGTGTGCCCGTTCGAGCATGTTCTCCAGTTCCCGCACATTGCCCGGGAAGCGATAGCTTTTCAGTGCATCGAGGGCCTGGGGGTGGAGTCTCGCTGCAGGTTGACCGCTATCGGCGGCCAGGCGCTTGAGTATGTGGCTGGCCAGTATTTCTATGTCATCGCGACGCTCGCGCAAGGGTGGCACCCGGAGTTCGATCACGTTCAAGCGGTAGTAAAGATCATGGCGAAAGCGTCCGGCGGCGACTTCGGCGCCAAGGTCCTTGTGTGTGGCGCAGAGAATGCGCACATCCACCGCCACTTCCTGCTGCCCGCCGACGCTGCGTACGGCTTTCTCCTGAATCGCGCGCAGCAATTTGACTTGCATGGCCAACGGCAGGTCAGCCACTTCGTCGAGGAGCAGGGTGCCGCCGTGAGCTGTCTGGAACAGACCGGGTTTGTCTTCGATGGCGCCGCTGAAACTGCCTTTGCGATGGCCGAAAAACTCACTTTCCAGCAGTTCCGAAGGAATTGCCGCGCAGTTGATCGCAATGAACGGTTGATGGGTGCGGGGGCTTTGATCATGAATCAGGTGCGCGACCAACTCCTTGCCGCTGCCGGACTCTCCGCTGATGTATACCGTCGCATGGCTGCTGGCCAGTTTGGTGATCTGTTTGCGCAGGTTGCGCATGGGCAATGAGTCACCCAGCAAGCGACGATCGATGCGGACCCCGCGGGCAGGAACCAGCAGGGCGCTGGTGACCAGTTCACGCAGGCGCGTAAGGTCCACCGGTTTGGTCAGGAAGTCGAATGCTCCGGCCTTGAGCACATTGATCGCGGTTTCGAGGCTGGCAAAGGCGGTGATCATCGCCACCTGGACCTGAGGGTGGCTTTGCTGGATGTGCTGCACCAACTCCAGGCCAGTACCATCCGGCAACTGCATGTCGGTCAGGCATAGATCGAAGGTTTCGCGTTTTAGCAGGGATTGCGCTTCACCAACGTTGCGGGCGTTGAACGTCTCCAGTCTCATCCTTCCCAGGGTGATTTCCAGGAATTCGCGCATGTCCGGTTCGTCATCGACGATCAAGACTTTTTGTCGTGGTCTCGTGTTCAACGTGGGCTCCGTCCGTGAGCATAGGTAATACAAAGGCAGCCGCTTTCCTGGCGTGCCTTGAAGTCTAGGCGGGACAGAATGCTTTCGTCCGGCTGGCCGGACAGATAAAGCCCCAGGCCCTTGATATAGGGGGCTGGGGCTTCATTATCGAGTATTTCCAGTGATTTCAGGTCGAGCCGCAGCGGCGACATTTGCTCGCGGCACAACAAGTGGAGGACGTTTTCGATTACCCGGTTCATTCGCAGAGAGTGATCTTGAATAATCTGCGTCAGACGTCGATCGATGCCTTTCAGTTCCTTGGGGGTGGGCGATAGTTCTCAATCGACCGCCATTTCGGGTGAGGTGTCAGCGGCCTCTGGAGCCCTTGTCTTGCTCGAGATGAGCCTGGCTGCAATACCATTGCTGGTCGAGGCTCAGCGCACGGTCACGGGGCAGGTGAACGCCGCAATGGGCGCAACGGACCATGGGCGCCGCTTCCCGTTCGGCAGGGGGCTTGGGGGTGGAGGCCTGCCCCTTGAATTTGCGCCAGAACCATACTGCAGCGGCAATCAGGGCAATCCAGAACAATAAACGAAGCATGGTGTGCTGCTTTTCGACTAGTGATTAGCTAGTTTAGCCAAGGACATGGCCAGCGCACAGCCTAATAGCTTATGCAGGAGCGAGCTTGCTCGCGATGGTCTCAAGGACGACGCGTTTATTCAGACAAAGCGCGTTAACGTTGACGTCCATCGCGAGCAAGCTCGCTCCTACAAGTCTCCCTTTTTGCACAACCCGAGGTGTCAGTCGAACACGCCGAAAGTCATGCGGCTGAACCACGAGCGGTCGCTGTCGTTGCCTTGCGCTTCGTGATTTTCTTCTTCGGCCGCGTCGCCATTGTCGTCTTTAGGCTTGAGCTCGGCCGGGATCGCGTCCTTGGCGTCCTGGAACTGCCTCTGCACGTCCTGGTTGGCGCGGGTTTCGCCCGGTGGCAGCGGTGGACGGGACTCGATCAGGCCCAGGGTCGCCTTGCTCAGCCACGAACGGTTGTCGGCTTCGGCCACGGTCGGCACGAACTGACCGTCGACCAGCGTCGGGTGGTTCGGGTAGTTGAGCTTCAGGGTTTCCAGGCTGGTGGCAGCCAGTTCGTCCAGGTGCATGCGCTGGTAGGCCTCGGTCATCACCGCCAGACCGTCGCCGACTGAAGGAGTTTCCTGGAAGTTTTCCACCACGTAACGACCGCGGTTCGCGGCGGCGACATAGGCCTGACGGGTCAGGTAGTAGTCGGCCACGTGAATTTCGTAGGCCGCCAGCAGGTTGCGCAGATAAATCATGCGCTGCTTGGCGTCTGGCGCGTAGCGGCTGTTCGGGAAGCGGCTGGTCAGCTGGGCGAACTCGTTATAGGAGTCGCGGGCGGCGCCCGGGTCACGCTTGGTCATGTCCAGTGGCAGGAAGCGCGCCAGCAGGCCGACGTCCTGGTCGAAAGAAGTCAGGCCCTTGAGGTAGTAGGCGTAATCGACGTTCGGATGCTGTGGGTGCAGACGAATGAAGCGTTCCGCAGCGGACTTGGCCGCTTCTGGTTCGGTGTTCTTGTAGTTGGCGTAGATGAGTTCAAGTTGCGCCTGATCGGCATAACGACCGAACGGATAACGCGATTCCAGAGCCTTGAGCTTGGCGATGGCACTGGTGTAGCTACTGTTGTCCAGGTCGTTTTGAGCCTGTTGGTACAGCTCGACTTCACTGAGGTTTTCGTCTACGACTTCCTTCGATGAGCAAGCAGCGGTCAATGCGAGGATGGCGATCAGCAGCAGGTGTTTCACTTGCATGGCGGCTTGCGTCCCTATGACGGCCGCTGTCTTGGGCGTGGCCGTCCTGTTATGATGAACGCCCCGTTGAATAGCCTCGGGGCAAAAGACGCCGTATTTAACCACAAGCGCGCAGCCGAAACCAAAGGCTGTGCCGACGCCTAGTCTGAGCATGTCCGATAAAATTGAACTCCGCGCAGAGGTGCCGTCCGAATTGGGCGGCCAACGCCTCGATCAAGTCGCCGCACAATTATTCGCTGAGCACTCGCGCTCGCGCCTTTCCGCCTGGATCAAAGACGGCCGCCTGACTGTGGATGGGGCGGTTATCCGCCCGCGAGACATCGTCCATGGCGGCGCCATCCTTGAGTTGACTGCCGAGCAGGAAGCTCAGGGCGAATGGGTCGCTCAAGACATTGCCCTGGACATCGTCTACGAAGACGACGACATCCTGGTGATCAACAAGCCTGCGGGCCTGGTGGTGCACCCGGCTGCCGGTCATGCCGATGGCACCCTGCTCAACGCCTTGCTGCACCACGTGCCGGACATCATCAATGTGCCCCGCGCCGGTATCGTGCATCGCCTGGACAAGGACACCACCGGTCTGATGGTGGTGGCCAAGACCATTCAAGCGCAGACGCAGTTGGTGACACAGTTGCAGAGCCGCAGCGTCAGCCGGATCTACGAGTGCATCGTGATCGGTGTGGTGACAGCCGGAGGCAAGATCAATGCGCCGATCGGTCGTCACGGCCAGCAGCGCCAGCGCATGGCCGTGATGGAAGGTGGCAAGCAGGCCGTCAGCCATTACCGCGTGCTCGAGCGTTTCCGCTCCCACACCCACGTGCGGGTGAAGCTGGAAACCGGTCGTACGCACCAGATTCGCGTACACATGGCGCACATCAACTACCCGTTGGTCGGAGATCCTGCCTACGGCGGTCGTTTCCGTATCCCGCCGGCCGCCAACCCGACCATGGTCGAGTCGCTGAAAAACTTCCCGCGTCAGGCGCTGCATGCGCGTTTCCTGGAACTGGATCATCCGACCACTGGTAAGCGCATGAGCTGGGAATCGCCGTTGCCGGAAGATTTCGTCTGGCTGCTGACCCTGCTCAAGCAAGACCGTGAGGCGTTCATCGGATGAGTGACTGGCTGATTCCTGACTGGCCCGCGCCGGCCGGGGTCAAGGCCTGTGTGACCACCCGTGCGGGCGGCGTCAGTGTGGCGCCGTTCGACAGCCTTAACCTCGGCGATCACGTCGGCGACAGCCCTGAAGCTGTTGCCGAGAATCGCCGTCGTCTTACCGATCATTTCTCCATTCAACCGGCCTGGCTGCAGCAGGTCCACGGCATTGTCGTGGCCCATGCCGATCCAGGCCGGGTGGTCACCGCCGATGCCAGTTGGACGTCGACACCCGGTATCGCCTGTGCGGCGATGACTGCGGACTGCCTGCCAGCGTTGTTTTGCGACCGTGCCGGGACTCGTGTCGCGGCGGCCCATGCCGGTTGGCGTGGGTTGGCTGCTGGCGTGCTGGAAGCCACACTCGACAGTCTGGCGGTACCGCCTGACGAGGTATTGGTCTGGCTTGGCCCGGCCATCGGTCCGCAAGCCTTTGAAGTCGGCCCGGAAGTGCGTGAAACCTTCGTGCAGCAGTTGCCGCAAGCGGCGCAAGCCTTTGTGCCGAGCCACAATGCCGGCAAGTTCATGGCCGACATCTATATGCTGGCCCGCTTGCGTCTGGCCGCTCGCGGCGTCACGGCCGTCTATGGTGGCGGACTCTGCACCGTGACCGATCCGCGCTTCTTTTCCTACCGGCGCAGTCCTCGCACCGGTCGATTTGCTTCCTTGATCTGGCTCGAACGCTAGACTTCCCTGACCTGCATCAACGTCACGACGCTTGAAACTCCCAGAATCGACCACATCTATTGTGCTATCTGGCAGGTTTCTTCATTCGGGATGTTTATAGGTCCGGCCTGCTCAAAAGGAAGGTGACCCATGCGTATAGACCGTTTAACCAGCAAGTTGCAGTTAGCGTTGTCCGATGCCCAATCCCTGGCTGTCGGCCACGATCATCCGGCCATTGAACCGGCGCACTTGATGCAAGCCTTGCTCGAGCAGCAGGGTGGCTCGATCAAGCCTCTGCTGATGCAGGTGGGCTTCGACGTCAACAGCCTGCGTAAAGAGTTGACCAAAGAGCTCGACCAGCTGCCGAAAATCCAGAACCCGACCGGCGACGTGAACATGTCGCAGGATCTGGCGCGCCTGCTCAATCAGGCCGATCGTCTGGCCCAGCAGAAGGGCGACCAGTTCATCTCCAGCGAACTGGTGCTGCTCGCCGCCATGGACGAGAACAGCAAGCTCGGAAAACTGTTGCTCGGTCAGGGCGTGAGCAAGAAAGCCCTGGAGAATGCAATCAACAACCTGCGCGGTGGCGAGGCGGTCAACGACCCGAACCACGAAGAGGCGCGCCAGGCCCTGGATAAATACACCGTCGACCTGACCAAACGGGCCGAAGACGGCAAGCTCGATCCGGTGATCGGCCGTGACGATGAAATTCGCCGGACCATCCAGGTGCTGCAACGTCGGACCAAGAACAACCCGGTGCTGATCGGTGAGCCTGGCGTGGGTAAAACCGCCATCGCCGAAGGCCTGGCCCAGCGCATCATCAACGGCGAAGTGCCGGACGGCCTCAAGGGCAAGCGTCTGTTGTCCCTGGACATGGGGGCGCTGATTGCCGGTGCCAAGTATCGCGGTGAGTTCGAAGAGCGGCTCAAGGCGTTGCTCAATGAGCTGTCGAAGCAGGAAGGGCAGATCATTCTGTTCATCGACGAACTGCATACCATGGTCGGCGCCGGTAAAGGTGAAGGCTCGATGGATGCGGGCAACATGCTCAAGCCGGCCCTGGCCCGTGGTGAGCTGCACTGCGTGGGCGCCACTACGCTCAACGAGTACCGCCAATACATAGAGAAGGACGCCGCCCTCGAGCGACGTTTCCAGAAAGTGCTGGTGGACGAGCCGAGCGAAGAAGACACCATCGCCATTCTGCGTGGCCTCAAGGAGCGGTATGAGGTTCACCACAAGGTGGCGATCACTGACGGAGCGATCATTGCCGCAGCCAAGCTCAGCCATCGCTACATCACTGACCGGCAGTTGCCGGACAAGGCCATCGACCTGATCGACGAGGCCGCCAGCCGCATCCGTATGGAAATCGACTCCAAGCCGGAAGTGCTGGACCGTCTGGAGCGCCGCCTGATTCAGCTGAAGGTGGAATCCCAGGCGCTGAAGAAAGAAAGCGACGACGCGGCGAAGAAACGCCTGGAAAAATTGCAGGAAGAAATCGCTCGTCATGAGCGTGAGTACTCGGACCTTGAAGAAATCTGGAACTCGGAAAAAGCCGAGGTTCAGGGTTCTGCGCAGATCCAGCAGAAGATCGAACAGTCCCGTCAGGAACTGGAAGCCGCTCGCCGCAAGGGCGACCTGAACCGCATGGCGGAGTTGCAGTACGGGGTGATCCCGGACCTGGAACGCAGCCTGCAAATGGTCGACCAGCATGGCAAACCCGAAAACCAGTTGCTGCGCAGCAAGGTGACTGAAGAAGAGATCGCCGAAGTCGTTTCGAAGTGGACCGGTATCCCGGTGTCGAAGATGCTCGAAGGCGAGCGCGAAAAGCTGATGAAGATGGAAAGCCTGTTGCACCAGCGTGTGATCGGCCAGGACGAAGCGGTTGTGGCGGTTTCCAACGCGGTGCGGCGTTCCCGCGCCGGTTTGTCCGACCCAAATCGCCCGAGCGGCTCATTCATGTTCCTCGGCCCGACCGGTGTCGGTAAAACCGAGCTGTGCAAGGCGCTGGCTGAATTCCTCTTCGATACGGAAGAGGCGATGGTGCGGATCGACATGTCCGAGTTCATGGAGAAACATTCCGTGGCTCGCTTGATCGGTGCGCCACCGGGTTACGTCGGTTATGAAGAGGGCGGTTACCTGACCGAGGCCGTGCGTCGCAAGCCATATTCGGTGATCCTCATGGATGAGGTCGAGAAGGCGCACCCGGATGTGTTCAACATCCTGCTGCAAGTGCTCGAAGACGGTCGTCTGACCGACAGCCATGGCCGCACGGTGGATTTCAAGAACACCGTGATTGTCATGACGTCCAACCTGGGATCGGTGCAAATCCAGGAACTGATCGGCGATCGCGAGGCGCAGCGTGCAGCGGTGATGGATGCGATCTCCACGCACTTCCGGCCGGAGTTCATCAACCGGGTCGACGAAGTGGTGATCTTCGAGCCATTGGCGCGGGATCAGATCGCCGGCATTACCGAAATCCAGTTGGGGCGTCTGCGCAGCCGCCTGACCGAGCGCGAGCTGAAGCTTGAGCTCAGCCCTGAAGCCATGGACAAGCTGATCGCGGTCGGTTACGACCCGGTGTATGGCGCACGGCCGCTCAAGCGCGCTATCCAGCGCTGGATCGAGAACCCGCTGGCACAGCTGATCCTGTCCGGTCGATTCATGCCGGGCGATACCGCTCACGGTGTGGTGGAGAACGACGAAATCGTCTTCGTCTGACCCTCTGTAGGAGCGAGCTTGCTCGCGATGGTCGTTAACGATAACGCGTGTTAACTGGCTAAACGTGGCGCTCGTGAGTCCATCGTCGGAACGCCGCCCGGAGCAAGCTCGCTCCTACAAGAACAACATTGCTCGTCTTGTGAGGCCTTTTTTTCGTTAGGCTGTTGAACTCAAAGGAAAAGGCTTGTAAAGTGCGCCCCGCAGTCAGTCACTCGCCAGGGTTTCCGCTCCCCATGCAGGAATCCAAAATAAGTTGCAAATCATTAACTTGAAAGCAATTTAGGGGGTTGACAGAGGTGCTGAAGATTGTAGAATAGCGCGCCTCAGACACACGAACGCAGCGATGCGAACGGGTTGAAGAGAACGCAGTAAAGCTTCAAAGTTGTAAATTGAAATGTGTAGTTCCGTGATAGCTCAGTCGGTAGAGCAAATGACTGTTAATCATTGGGTCCCAGGTTCGAGTCCTGGTCACGGAGCCAATTTCAAGCCGGGGTATAGCGCAGTCCGGTAGCGCGCCTGCTTTGGGAGCAGGATGTCAGGAGTTCGAATCCCCTTACCCCGACCATTTTTGGGTCGTTAGCTCAGTTGGTAGAGCAGTTGGCTTTTAACCAATTGGTCGTAGGTTCGAATCCCACACGACCCACCATTTTTGAAACCAGTTAGCGCTGGAATCGAATCTTAAGATCAGAGGCCAAAAGCGCTGATCGAGGAAGGCGCCTTTCAAAGGTGCCTTTTTTTT
Organism: Pseudomonas sp. IT-196MI5; assembly: GCF_949767415.1. Taxonomy (NCBI): domain Bacteria; kingdom Pseudomonadati; phylum Pseudomonadota; class Gammaproteobacteria; order Pseudomonadales; family Pseudomonadaceae; genus Pseudomonas; species Pseudomonas sp. IT-196MI5. The sequence continues at coordinate 49,496 of NZ_CATKPZ010000044.1, read as the reverse complement.
ACCGGGGTATAGCGCAGTCCGGTAGCGCGCCTGCTTTGGGAGCAGGATGTCAGGAGTTCGAATCCCCTTACCCCGACCATATTAAAAATCCTCGTATCGAAAGATACGGGGATTTTTTTTGCCCATAAGAAACTCAGAAACTCCGCAAAGCCAGTGTGGGAGAGAGCTTGCTCGCGATAGCGGCCTGACATTCAACACATGTACTGAATGCCAGACCGCTATCGCGAGCAAGCTCGCTCCCACAGTGGTTGAGGTGTTAGTGCAGCTTCAGCCGTGGCTCAGTCCCGCGGCCGATCTTGCTGCCCAGCATCAGCATCGCCGTGCGGAACGGCCCGTACAGCGCCATCTGGTGCATGCGGTACAGCGACACGTAGAACATCCGCGCCAGCCAGCCTTCGAGCATCACGCTGCCGGTGAGGTTGCCCATCAAGTTACCCACAGCCGAAAAACGCGACAGCGAGATCAGCGAGCCGTAGTCGGTGTACTTGTACTCCGGCAGTGCCTTGCCTTCGATGCGCAGTTTCAGCGATTTGGCCAGCAACGAAGCCTGTTGGTGCGCGGCCTGGGCACGTGGCGGCACATTGCGGTCGCTGCCTGGTTGCGGGCAGGCGGCGCAGTCACCGAAGGCGAAAATGTTCTCGTCGCGAGTGGTTTGCAGGGTCGGCAGCACGTGCAGCTGATTGATGCGGTTGGTTTCCAGTCCATCGATGTCCTTGAGGAAGCCCGGTGCGCGAATCCCCGCAGCCCAGACCTTCAGGCTGGCGTTGATCACTTTGCCGTCGGCGGTAATCAAGGCGTCTGTCGTCACTTCGCTGACAGCGGCATTGGTCATGACGTTGACCCCGAGTTTCTCCAGGGTTTTATGCACAGGTCCGCCAATCCGCTCTGGCAGCGCCGGCAGCACCCGTGGCCCGGCTTCGATCAGGGTGATGTGCATGTTCTCCGGTTTGATCCGGTCCAGGCCATAGGCTGCCAATTCATGGGCGGCGTTGTGCAGTTCGGCGGCCAGCTCGACCCCGGTGGCACCGGCGCCGACGATCGCTACGCTGATTTGCTCGACTTTGTCGGTCTGCCCGGCATGGGCGCGCAGGTAGTGATTGAGCAGTTGCTGGTGGAAACGCTCGGCCTGTTTACGAGTGTCGAGGAACAGGCAGTGTTGCGCCGCGCCCTGGGTACCGAAATCGTTGGTGGTACTGCCGACGGAGATCACCAGCGAGTCGTAAGGCACTTCGCGGGCCGGCACCAGTTCCAGACCGGCTTCGTCATAGGTGGCGGCCAGCTGGATTTTCTTCTTCGCCCGATCGATCCCGCTCATGCGCCCCAGCTGGAACTCGAAGTGGTTCCATTTGGCCTGGGCGACATAGTTGAGTTCGTCTTCGGAAGAGTTCAGGGAGCCGGCCGCCACTTCGTGCAACAAGGGTTTCCAGATGTGGGTCAGGTTCGTGTCGACCAGCATCACACGGGCCGTGCCGCGCTTGCCCAGAGTCTTACCCAGGCGGGTAGCCAACTCCAGACCGCCGGCGCCGCCGCCGACAATGACAATACGATGGGACATGGGGATAACTCGCAAGGCTAAAAGAAATCGGTACGGTTACCCACGCGAGCGCAAGGCAGCTCATAGCGTCAGGTAACTGATAAGTCGGCTCAACAGGCCCAGACCAATGGTCACTGCCAATACCAGTACAAGGAGCATCCACGGCCGGAAAGGCCGGCGCTCGACTTGGTGCTGGGACAACTGCAGGTACTCTTCGACATGCTTTTGGTCGTCGGGGTTCAGGCGGCTGGTCATATCGGGCCTCGTCAGGGGTAGACGTTGCTGAATGTCTGGAAGCTACAGGTAAATTATTCAGCTGTGAACGAAGCTTAGCTGCTGACCGGGGAAAGGCTCGAATCTCACAGACTGATCCCGACGTCAAAAACAATGCTGCGTCCCAGGTTGCTGCGCAGGAAATCCGGCGCATCCGGGTGAGCGAACAGCACACGGGCGAAGGTCGGCCCGACCAGCGACAGCGAACGCCAGCCCTGGCGCAGGTATTCGGTCGGTGGCGGGAAATGGCTGTTGAGGTCCAGCACTTCGCGTTTGAGGCTGGCGAAGGCAATGATGTCCAGCTCACCCAGATCCATGCCGCGCTCTTTGTAGTTGTGCGCTTTTTTGCGCAAAGTCGGCGCCAATCGCAGCAAGAACTCGTTGGCGGGGATACGTCGTGGCTTGGCCTCGCGGCGTACCAGTTGACTCAGGGAAAACGCGCTGCGCCGGCGTTGCAGTTCGTCGCGCCATTCATCGTTGAGGCGCCGGCCCTCGTCGAGCACGAAGAACACCTCGAAACTGGCATCGCGAAACAACACATCCGGCGGCTCTCCGGCGGGGGCGAATTCATCGGCGCGATAGGGAATGTTCAAGCCTTGCAGCAGGCGCTGGCACACCCAACGCTCACGCTCCCATTTGCGGGCATTGGACAGGAACGCGTTGGCTTGCTCGGCCGCGATGGTCAGCAGGCGTAAATAATCTGAGTCATCCATAGGCCCAAGCTTAGCGTTCAAATGTGATCGCAAAGAAGACAATTTTGTCGCAGAGGCTCATAGCCTTCCGTTCCCATGCCCGTTCCAGGGCCCTGCACAAAACGGATAGTGATCTGCGCGCACTGGCTATTGCCACGTATCGGGCGGCTCTACCCTCGGCTGTACGGACGTAAGCCGTGTTATCGACGCTCTAAAAAAACAACAACAAGAGATATATGCCATGCGCAAGATCGACGTACATGAGGTTATCGACAACGCTCGTTTCAACCGCTTTCACTGGATGGTGCTGTTCTGGTGTGCCCTGATCATCATCTTCGACGGTTACGATCTGGTGATTTACGGCGTGGTGTTGCCGATGCTGATGAAAGAGTGGGGGCTCAGTCCTCTGCAAGCCGGTGCACTGGGCAGCTATGCACTGTTCGGCATGATGTTCGGCGCGCTGTTCTTCGGATCGCTGTCGGACAGGATCGGCCGCAAAAAAGCCATCACGATCTGCGTGATGCTCTTCAGTGGCTTCACCGTGCTCAATGGTTTCGCCCGAAACCCCACCGAGTTCGGCCTCTGTCGCTTCATTGCCGGGCTCGGCATAGGTGGCGTGATGCCTAACGTCGTGGCACTGATGAACGAGTACGCGCCGAAAAAAATCCGCAGCACGCTGGTTGCGATCATGTTCAGCGGTTACTCGGTGGGCGGCATGCTGTCCGCCGGACTGGGCATTGTGCTGATCCCGAGTTTCGGCTGGCAGTCGGTGTTTTTCGTGGCGGTCCTGCCGTTGCTGTTGTTGCCGCTGATCATGTATTTCCTGCCCGAGTCGGTGGGCTTCATGCTGCGTCAGGGGCGCAATGAAGAGGCGCGCAGTATTCTCCGGCGGATCGATCCGGCCTACGTCGCGCAAACGTCCGATCAAATGCACATGGCCGAAGTGAAAGGCACGGGCACCCCGGTGTTGCAGCTGTTCCGTGAAGGCCGTGCGCTGCGCACGCTGATGCTGTGGCTGGCGTTTTTTTGCTGCCTGTTGATGGTGTACGCGTTGAGTTCCTGGTTGCCGAAACTGATGGCCAACGCCGGTTACAGCCTGGGTTCGAGCCTGTCGTTCCTGCTGGTGTTGAACTTCGGGGCGATCTTCGGCGCGGTCGGTGGCGGGGTGCTGGGCGACAAACTCAATCTGCCGAGAGTGCTGGCGGTATTTTTCGCCATGGCGGCGGTGTCGATAACCCTGTTGGGCTTCAATAGCCCGATGCCGGTGTTGTACCTGCTGATCGCCATTGCGGGTGCCACCACCATTGGCTCGCAGATTCTCTTGTACGCCTGCGCCGCGCAGTTTTATTCCATGACGATTCGTTCTACCGGTCTGGGCTGGGCGTCGGGCATTGGGCGTAATGGGGCCATTGTCGGTCCGCTGCTGGGTGGTGCCTTGCTCGGGATCAGCCTGCCGCTGCAACTGAACTTCATGGCGTTTGCCTTGCCCGGTGCGGTGGCGGCCCTGGCCATGACCGTGTTCGCCATCAGCAGCCGACGCAGCGCTGCTAGTCTCACCCCAGCGCTGTCAGCGACCGGTGCCTGAATCATGAAAGCGTTTTTCCAGGACTTCTCGGTGTCAGCCGCCGTGGCCGGATTCATCGCCACGGTGATTTCCTATGCCGGCCCATTGGTGATCATTTTTCAGGCAGCAGAAGCGGCACATCTTTCGCGAGAAGTGTTGTCGTCCTGGATCTGGGCGATCTCCATTGGCAGCGCCGTGCTCGGTATCGGTTTGAGCCTGCGCTACCGCGTTCCGGTGATCATCGCCTGGTCGGCGCCTGGCTCGGCGTTGCTGGTAACGCTGTTGCCGGACATTTCCATGGCAGAGGCGGTGGGGGCGTATCTGGTCAGCAGCCTGATCATTTTCGCGGTTGGCCTCTCGGGGGCTTTCGACCGGATCATCAGCAAGCTGCCCGCCGCCATCGCGGCGGCGATGCTGGCGGGGATTCTGTTCAGTTTCGGCACCGGGTTGTTCGTGTCGATGCAGCGCAAGCCGTTGCTGGTCCTGGTGATGTTTGCCACGTACCTGATCTGCAAGCGTGTGATGCCGCGTTATGCGGTGATGATGGTGTTGTTGGTGGGGTGTTCGATTGCCGCGCTCTCCGGTGATTTGCATCGTGAAGCGCTGGTGATCGGCCTGGCCACGCCGATGTGGATCACGCCCGAGTTCAGCCTTGGCGCGATCCTGAACATCGCCCTGCCGCTGGTGATGGTGGCTCTGACCGGTCAGTTCGTGCCCGGCATGGCGGTGCTGCGCGCCAGTGGATACTCAACGCCGGCGAGCCCGATCATCGCCAGTAGCGCACTGGGCACGGCATTGCTGGCGCCGTTTGGTTGCCATGGGCTGAATCTGGCGGCGATCACCGCGGCGATCTGCACCGGTCGCGAATCCCACGAAGATCCTCGCAAGCGCTACGTGGCCGGGGTCGTCGGCGGCTTGTGTTACCTGCTGCTGGGGATCTTCGGCGCCACGCTGGTCTCGCTGTTTTCAGCATTTCCCAAAGAGTTGATCGCGGCACTGGCCGGCCTTGCCTTGTTCGCCGCCATTGCTGGCGCGCTGACGGGCGCGATGGCGGTGCCGAGCGATCGTGAAGCCGCGCTGGTGACCTTTCTGGTCACGGCTTCGGGCATGTCGTTGTTCGGTTTGTCCGCGGCGTTCTGGGGGCTGATTTTCGGTATGGTCACCCATGTGCTGTTGAGCGCCCGCCGTCCCGTTCCTCCTCGTAAAACCACTGCAACTGAAGTCCTTCAATCAGTCGAAAAATAACAACAAGAGAAAAACGATGAAACAGATTCTCCCAACAACCGGTTCGGCGTTGTCCCTGGCTGTCGTCTCGAGTTTTTCCACGGGCACGATGGCTGCCGAAAAAGGCTTTATCGAAGACAGCACCGCGACGTTGCAGGCGCGCAATTACTATTTCAGCCGCGACTATTCCGACATCGTCGGTGCCAATCAGCAATCGAAGGCTGAAGAGTGGGCCCAGGGTTTCATCCTCAACGTGAAGTCCGGATACACCCAGGGCACCGTCGGTTTTGGGGTGGATGTCATCGGCTTGCTCGGCCTCAAGCTCGACAGCGCCCCGGACCGGGTCAATACCGGTTTGCTACCGGTGCAGGACGATGGCCGCGCGGCGAACGATTACAGCCGTCTGGAAGGCGCGTTGAAGATGCGTTACTCAAAGACCGAGCTGAAAGTTGGTGAGTTGCAACCCAATTTGCCGGTGCTGGTGTTCAGCGATATTCGTCTGCTGCCGCCGAGTTATCAAGGCGCAAGCCTCACCTCCAACGAGATCAATGGTCTGACCCTGCAGGGCGGTCACTTGAGTTCGACCAGCCTGCGCAACGAGGCCGGCGACGAAAAAATGCAAGCCATGCTCGGTCATGTGCCGCAGCGTCAGGTCAGCAGTGACGGTTTCAACTTTGCTGGCGCCGATTATGCCTTCAACGACAAACGCAGCTCGGTCAGCGCCTGGTACGGGCAACTGGAAGACATCTATAACCAGCGCTTCCTGGGCCTCAAGCACAGCGAGCCGGTGGGCGACTGGATCCTCGGCGCCAATCTCGGTTACTTCGATTCCCGCGAGGATGGCAAAAAACTGTTGGGCAACATCGACAACCAGGCGTTCTTCTCGTTGCTGTCGGCCAAGCGTGGCGGCCATACGTTTTACGTCGGCTATCAAGGCATGTTCGGTGACAGCGCGTTCCCACGGGTGTTTGCCAATATTTCGCCACTGGGCAACGAAGTGCCGACCTACGAGTTCGCCTTCACCGATGAGCGCTCCTGGCAGGCGCGCTACGACTACGACTTCGCGGCGCTCGGCGTACCGGGGCTGACCAGCACCGTGCGTTACATCACCGGCAATAACGTCGATACCGGCAAGGGGTTTGAAGGCAAGGACCGCGAACGCGATCTGGACATTGGCTATGTGCTGCAAAGCGGCAGTCTCAAAGGCTTGGGGATTCGCGTGCGCAATGCAATGGCGCGTTCCAACTACCGCAGTGATATCGATGAAAACCGCCTGATCCTCAGCTACACGTGGACCCTGCTATGAGCACCTGATCACAGGTTGCTGGAGCAATCACCGATGACTTCGTAGGTGACGCGTCGGGTCTGGCCCTGATGATCGACATACACCATGGTCGCCGGGACAACCCCGCACGCGGTCGCGGTGTCCGACACCGAAACCACCTTGGCAATGTCCAGTGGCTGCGCCGGGTTGTACAGGACTGCGAGGGGCTCGTTGTCGGCGGCTATGGCCGAAGTGGCGATGACGCTCAGCAGCAGGCTGATCAACGCTTTCATGTTGGCGTGCTCCGTGTCGGTTTCGATGTCTGAATTTTAGTCTTTGCCACCGACAGATAAAGGGGCGAACGCCGGATGCAGCCTTACATAAAACGTAACAGTCATCGCCCGAGGAGGGCTTATGGATGTGCTTAATAACTTGCGCGTGTTCATCCGGGTGGTGGACTGCGCCAGTTTCACCGGGGCTGCCGATGCGCTGGATCTGTCGACCGCGCAGGTCTCCCGATTGGTCGCGGATCTGGAGGAACACGTACAGGCGCGTCTGCTGCAACGCACCACGCGGCGCTTGAGCCTGACCGACGCCGGCGAGCGCTTGCTGCTGCGCAGCCGGCAAATCGTCGAAGCCATGGATGAGGCGACGGCCGAGGCCCGTGGCGCTCATATCAAGCCGGCCGGACGTCTGCGGGTGCACAGCATGAACGGCTTGGGTGTGCTGCTCACACCATTGATCGCCCGCTACAGCGAGCTTTATCCCGATGTGGTGTTCGAGCTGACCTTGTCGCAGCGCAATCCCGACCCGCTGGAGGAGGGGCACGATGTGGTGATTTCGATCGCTGCGGAACTTGCCGACTCGCAAATGGTTGCGCAGGCCGTCGGGCAGATCTACAGCGTGCCCTGTGCCTCCCCGGCTTACTTGCATCGCCGGGGCGTGCCGCAGCAGCCGTTGGCGCTGAGCGATCATCAATGCCTGCGCATGCTCGACCCGTTGTACGGCGATCAATGGCTTTTCCAGGACGAGCATGGTGAGCATGCCATCTGCCCGGCCAAGACCTTTCAGTGCAATGTTGCCGAGTCGATGGTCAAGGCTTCGGAGGCCAGCATGGGCATCAGCCTGCTGCCGTTCTACACCGCGACGCGGCCCTTGATCGATGGCACTTTGCTGCGCGTGTTACCGGCATGGCGCCTGCGCGAGCGCAATGTGTATGCGCTGTATCCTTCGCGACGCTTTCTCGATGCCAAGGTCCGCACCTGGGTGGACTTTCTCAAGTCCGAACTACCGAAGTTGTTCGCCGAACACGATGCGGTGATGAACGATCCGCGGCATTGGGCTTGAAGTCGAAGGGCAGGCGAGCGGCGGTGTAGACTGAGCGTCTGTTGTTCTTCGCCTGGGAGACGCGCGTAGCCATGATCGGTGCAGAGTTGCTGTCATCGCAAACCCTTGCGGTCGGCTGGCTGATCTATATGCCGGTGTTGATCTGGGCGATCTGTCGCGCGCCGTGGGTTGAGCTGTTCACCGACAGCCGGCGTCAGCATTTGTTGTTCGGAACGGTGTTTGCGCTGTTTCTGTTGTGGCTGGTGCGGCGCGACTTCGATACCGGCGTGTCTTATCATTTCATCGGCATGACAGCGGTAACCCTGCTGCTGGACTGGCCGCTGGCGCTGGTTGGCGGCCTGGTGGCGCAAACGGGGATGGTGTTGCTCGGCCGACAGGACCTGGCGGCGGTCGGGGTCAATGGTGCGCTGCTGATCGCGTTGCCGGTGCTGGTGACTGAGTGCTGCGCCATTCTGGTGGAGCGTGCGCAGCCACGAAATCCTTTCGTGTATATCTTCGTGTCCGGCTTCTTTGCCGCCGCGCTGTCGGCGTTGCTGTGCCTGCTGCTGGCGCTGTGGTTGCTGTGGTTGGATGAACGTTTCGAGATGCCGTATTGGCTCGAGGATTTTGTCGGTTACCTGTGGCTGATCATTTTTCCCGAAGCGTTTATCAACGGCATGATCGTCAGTGCGCTGGTGGTGTTTTGTCCGGAGTGGCTGGAGACGTTCAACCGCACACGCTATCTCTCGGCTCCCTGGAAGGACGACGATCCCAAATCCTGATCCACGCAAAGCCTGGAATCGCCGTCTCGATGGATCAGTGGCGCGGGTCGAAGTCGCCGCTGAACATCTCGTCCTCGGCATCGGGAGGCACTGGAATCTTGTGTTCTTCGGACGCCCAGGCGCCCAGGTCGATCAGTTTGCAGCGATCGGAGCAGAATGGCCGGTATTTGCTTTCGGCGGTCCATTCCACGGGGGCGCCACAGGTTGGGCATTCGACGGTTGTTGGTTGGCTCATGACTGGCCTCCACGCAAAGAAAGATAAAAGTGATGCAGGCGTTCGACCTCGCTGTGCAGCCAGGCAAGGTCGCGGTCATTGACCACGACGTCGTCGGCATGGCTCACGCGATCCTGGCGGCTGGACTGGGCCTTGAGGATCGCCTGGACTTGCTGCTCGCTGGTCTGGTCACGTTGCAGGGTGCGTTCGATCTGCAATTGTTCGGGGGCATCGATCACCAGCACCCGTTGGGTCATGGCGTATTGCCCGGACTCGATCAGCAGCGGCGAAACCAGAATCGCATATGGCGATTTTGCCAGCGCCAGGTGGTGAGCGATCTCCTCGCCGATCAACGGATGCAGGAGGGCTTCCAGCCAGCGGCGTTCTTCAGACACTTCGAAGATCAATTTGCGTAGCGCGGCGCGGTCCAGTTGCCCGTCGGCCTGTAACACGCCGGGACCGAAGTGTTCGGCGATTTGTGCCAGTGCCGGGCGGCCAGGTTCAACTACCCAGCGAGCGGCATGATCGGCGTCGACCACATGCACGCCCAGATCGATGAAGTGTTGGGCGGCCGCACTTTTGCCGCTGCCGATGCCGCCGGTCAGGCCGAGAATCCAGGGTTTTTCCACAGGGCTATTCATTTCAAACCGACAAACTGCCAATAGAGGTCGGTTATTTGACCACCCCAGAGCAACGCAATCCAGCCGGCGATGGCCAGATAGGGACCGAAAGGGATTGGCGTCGAGGTTTTTGCATTGCGCCAGCGCAGCATCATCAGCCCGATAATGGCACCCACCAGCGAGGACAGCAGGATGGTCAGCGGCAGAATCTGCCAGCCCCCCCAGGCGCCCAGCATCGCCAGCAGCTTGAAATCTCCGTAGCCCATGCCGTCCTTGCCCGTGATCAGCTTGAACAGCCAGAACGCCGACCACAGCACGCAGTAGCCGGCAATCGCGCCCCAAAGCGCCTCGTGCAACGACACGAACAGGCCGAAACTGTTGACGATCAACCCCAGCCACATCAACGGCAGCACCAGTACGTCCGGCAATATCTGATGTTCGGCGTCGATCAGGCTCATCGCCAGCAAGCCCCAGCTCAAGACCAGCACCAGGCCGGCCGGCCAACCGAAGCCGAAGTGCCAGGCAACAAACGCCGACAACAGCCCGCAGGCCAGTTCGGTCAACGGATAGCGCGGGCTGATTGCCGCCGCACAGGCTGAACAGCGCCCGCGCAAAAACACATAACTGAGCACCGGGATGTTTTCCCAGGCGCGGATTCGGTGACTGCAGTGCGGGCACTGGGAATGGGGCAGCAACAGGTTGTAGGTCGGCAACGGTGTTTCGCCAGGCAGCCCGAGAATGTCATGGGCCTGCTCACGCCAGTCGCGTTCGAGCATTTTCGGCAGGCGCCAGATCACGACATTGAGGAAACTGCCGACCAGCAGGCCGGTGATGCCTGCGAGAAGGACAAAGGCCAGCGCAGAGTGAATCAGAATTTCATTCAAGGGCATGTCAGATCGCTGAGCCAAGTTGGAAGATGGGCAGGTACATGGCAACTACCAGTCCACCGACGATAACACCCAGCACCACCATGATGAACGGCTCCATCAGGCTGGTGAGGTTATCGACCATGTTATCGACGTTGTCTTCGTAGAACCCCGCGACTTTGTCGAGCATGGCGTCCAGGGTGCCTGACTCTTCGCCGATGGCGGTCATCTGTATCGCCATGTTCGGAAAGACACCGCAGGTACGCATGGCGAAATTCAATTGCATACCGGTCGAGATGTCCTGCCGGATGCGCAATACCGCGCGCTTGAACACGATATTGCCGGTCGCACCGGCCACTGATTCCAGGGCCTCCACCAGCGGTACACCGGCTGCGAAAGTGGTCGACAGTGTACGGGCGAACCGGGCTACGGCGGACTTGTGCATCAGGGGGCCCACCAGCGGCAGTTTCAGCAGCCAGGTGTCCATCCGGTCACGCAATGCCTTGGATGTCCTGAGGGCATGGCGCACGCCGAAGGCCATGGTGATAAGCGCGCCAAGGACCACCCACCACCAGGCCTGCATGAATTGCGACAGGCCAATGACCATCACGGTGAAGGCCGGCAGTTCGGCGCCAAAGCCTTTGAACACCGACTCGAACTGCGGCACGACATTGACCAGCAGAATCCCGCTGACAATCGCCGCGACGAACACCACCACCAGCGGGTAGGTCATGGCTTTCCTGATCCTGGCCTTGAGGCTTTCGCTTTTTTCCTTGTAGGTCGCGACCCGCTCCAAAAGGGTGTCGAGGGCACCGGCCTGCTCGCCGGCATCCACCAGGTTGCAATACAGCTCATCGAAATAGCGGGGCTTCTTGCGCAGGGCGGCGGCGAAGCTGCTGCCTGCGGCAACTTCCTGTTTCAGTTCGTCCACCAGCTTGCGCATGGCCGGATTGTCGAAGCCTTCGCCGATGATGTCGAACGACTGCAGCAACGGCACGCCGGCCTTCATCATCGTCGCCATTTGCCGGGTGAACAGGGCAATGTCATGGGCCTTGATGCGCTTGCCCATGTCGAAAACCGACGGATTTTTTTTGCGAACCTTGCCCGGACTGATGCCTTGCTTGCGCAGTTTCGCCTTGATCAGTGCCGGGTTTTGAGCGCTGAGTTCGCCGGTCACTTTTGTGCCTTGGCGGTCGATGCCTTCCCATGCATACACGCTGACTTTCGCTGCCTTGACCGCCATGTTCAGTCCTGGGTATTCCGATTGAATTGCTCTTATAGCCTAGTCAAAGGACGAGGCCAAACCCGCAAGGGTAAGGTGACAAAAAACGTCAGATAGTGCTGATCCTGGTAATAGGTAAGGGCTTTACAGCCACCATGCCCCCTGTCAACAGGGGCTTTTGGCCTTGGCACAGGCTGTGCTGCCATGGGGCAGGTCATGAGCCTTCGACTCATGCATGGAGCTTGTACATGAACAATCAAAAAGGTTTTACCCTGATCGAGTTGCTCGTCGTGGTGGCGATCATCGGGATCCTGGCAACTCTGGGACTGCCGATGTATTCCAAATACCAGGCTCGGGCCAAAGTCACGGCGGCGCTGGCCGAACTGACTGCAATGAAGGTGCCGTTCGAGGATGTGATTAACCAGGGCGAAACCCCGACAATTGCCAACGTGGCGCCCGCCGGCGCGACATCGACCAACCACTGCGCCCTGTCTGTGACGGCTTCAACTGCGGAGGGGGCGGGATCAATCGTATGTACGTTGCACAATGCCCCGGGGGTGGTCCAGGGCAAAACCGTTATCCTGACACGGGACGAAGCCAAAGGCTGGTCGTGTAAAAGCAGCGTTTCCCAGGACTATTTGCCTAAAGGGTGTTCCGGTTCCGCGACATGAATAGCTGAATCAAATCCCCGCCATTGCGGGGTTTTTCCTGTTCATCGAACCGTCGTTAAAAGCTACAGAGAAAGCTCGGAAATTCAGGGTCTTAGGAACTTTCCAGAAACCCGCAACTTGCATGCAGCCTTTCTGCGTCTCGTGCATTTTGCATGATTCCGAAAACTGGCTGATTTTATAACTTATTGATTTATAATGTTTTATTATCTATTTCAGAGTTGGCACAGCGTTCGCAACATCCTTGGTAACCCTGTCGACGAAGACACCCGGCAGACTTTTCCGAAAAACAGGAGTTACTCGTATGAAGAAGTTCGCTATCACTGCCGCTGCTGCTACCGCGTTGACCCTGACCATGGCCAACGTCGCGTTCGCTCAAACCACCCAGGCAACCCAGTCGCCAATGGTGCTGGCTGCCGGTGAAATGACCGAAGCGAAAGAAGCTACTTCCGATACCTGGATCACCACCAAAGTCAAAGCCGACCTGATGACCGAAAAAGGCATTCCAGGTAGCGACATCAAGGTTGAAACAAACAAAGGCGTGGTATCGCTGTCGTCGACCACCGCCGTGACCGATTCGCAAAAAGAAATGGCTGTGGCCATCACCAAGAAAATCAAAGGCGTCAAGGCGGTCTCCGCTGACGGCCTGAAAGCCGAGTAAGGCAAAGCTTCTCGCCTGGACCGAGGCCAATCGAATGTTGGCCACCACAGGCCCCGCGCACTTTTGTCGGGGCCTGTTCTATTTGCAGCGTTCCCACATTGGATAGTGGCAAATTAATTGCCGCGTTTGCTGGTGATCTGTTTCAGCCGATTACCTTCGAACCGCAAGTATTGATACATCCCTCCATTCGGTCCGTAGGTCCATTCCTCGACCTGAAACTCCTCGCGCCGATCTGCACTGCGTTTGTAACCCAACAAGTCGCGACTGACCGGTTCACCGCATTTCTGCAGAACTTCGCTGGAGCGATCACCGACACTGATCAATTGGCTGCCACAGCGCAGGGTATCGGCCGCCCAGGCCTGACTGGCGGATAGCACCAGAACCAGGCCTGCCAGCAGCCACCGAACCATCACTCGGCGTCCAGATGCATCGGTGTTACCACGCGGCCGTCACTTTCTGCCTCGCCCACATTGGCGTCAATGAAGTACACCCGGTCATCTTCCAGCTGGGCCTTGTCGACCAGGTAATCCTTGATGCTACTGGCGCGCTCCTGGCCCAGTTGACGCAACAGCACGTCACTGGAGCTCCAGAACTTGATCACCTCGGCACGCATTTTTGCGGTGCGCTCTTCCTTGCCCAGATCCTTCCATTCGGCAGGGGGCTGGGTTTTCAGGCGGATGCGGTAGATACCTTCAAGCAGCGGGCCTTTTTCGTCGTCCGGCACTTCCAGCAACGAAGCCTGGGCCGGGACCTTGTCGCCGCGGCGCTGGAGCATTTTGTAGTAGTTGTACTGATATTCACGCTCCAGGCGCTGTTCGGCGATCAGCGGGCCATCGCTGCTCTGGGCGGCGGTGCCTTCGATTTCCAGGCGCAGGGCCGGGCGCTCCTTGAGTGCTTTGGACAGTTTGTCCAAGGCACCTTCGGCGTCCTTGCCCAAGTCGCTGGAACCGGCTGCGAATGAAACGCTGCCCAGGTCTTCCGAGCCACCACCGTTGACCAGCCCGCCAATGAGTTTGAACGGTGCTGCCGCGGCTTTGACGATCAGGTTGCGCAGGCTCTGCCAGATAATCGGCATGATGCTGAATTGCGGGTTGTTCAAGTCGCCGCTGACCGGCAGCTCGATGGAGATCTTGCCATCGACGTCCTTGAGCAAGGCAATCGCCAGTTTCAGCGGCAGGCTCACGGCATCCGGGCTGTCGACTTTTTCACCCAGTTGCAATTGTTCGACCACCACTTTGTTATCAGCTTTGAGCTGGCCCTTGGTGATCTGGTAGTGCAAATCGAGATTGAGCCGGCCCTTGCGGATACGGTAGCCGGCGAACTTGCCGGAGTAGGGCGTCAGCGTGGTCAGCTCCACGCGTTTGAAGCTGGTGGCGATGTCGAGGCTGGCCATCGGGTCGAACGGATTGACGGCGCCCTTGATGGTCACCGGCGCATAGCGATCGACTTTGCCCTTGACGTCGACACCGGCCGGTTTCGGTTGGCGGCTGTCGATGGTGCCGATCTGCCCGTTAAGTTGCTGAATGGCGGTGGCGAAGTTCGGGGTCAGGCTGAAGTCGGCGAAGTTGGCCGAACCGTCATTGATGAAAATGCCACCGATGTGGATGCCCAACGGCTTTTCATTGCTGGCCGGTTTGCTTGCTGCCGGTTTTGCCCCGGAGTCCGCCGGTTGCGGAATCAGCAGGTCATCGATGTTGGTGGTGCGATCATCGTTGATCATGAAGCGCGCATAGGGCTGGAACAGGTTGATCTTGTCGATCGACAGGCTGTCCCCATGCTGATAGTTCAGGCCTTCGACCACGACCTGTTGCCACTTGAGGAAGTCGCGGGTTTTCAGGGTGTCCAGGGTATGCAACTGATCGACCTGGGCGCGGCCGGTGACGCTGAAGGCCAGGGGCTCGGTGCTTTTCAGGTCGACCGCCAGATCGCTGCCGAGCATGCCGCTGCGCAGTTCCAGGCGAATGAACGGGGTGATGTAGGACTGGGCAACCCGCAGGTCGATGTCCCTGGTCTGGACCTTCAGTCTGGCGCTGACGGGGGCCAGGTTGACCTCGCCGTCGGCCATGATCTTGCCTTGCTTGCCCACGCCGGTATCGAGCTTGAGGGTAAAGGGTGAGCCGTTGAGGCTGTCGAAGTTTTGCAGGTCGAGGTTCAGCGGGCTCAGATCCAGGGCGACGGCGGGTTGTGCCTTGCGGTCGACCAGATGCACCTGGTAATCGCGCAACTGCACATCCTTGAGCAGCACTTGCCAGGGTTTGTCTGGCGCGGCTGGTTCAGGTTTCGGTGAGTCTGACGCCGCCGGAGTGCTGGCTGGTTCGGCATCCGCCTTGGCTTTGGCGGTGGGTTTTGACGGTTGGCTGGCGAACAGTTTCTGCCAGTCGAGTTGGCCGTCCGGTTCCAGTGCGGCCCAGGTTTCCAGTTTGTGGCTGCGGATCTTGCCGACCACCACTTGCTGTTTGGCCAGGTCCACGGTGGTTTCGCTGACGTCCAGGCGCTCGAGCTTCACCAGCGGCCGGCCATCCGGGGCCTTGATCGCGAAGGGTGCAATGTTGACCGCTACATTGCTCAACAGCAGCTCGGTTTCCTTGGCCAGGCTGAATCTGTAGTCGGTACTGATGCTCATGACGCCGTTTTCGAGGTCCAGTGGCACGGCGTCGCGCACATAGGGCCAGAAGGCTTTCATCTTGCCATCGGTGATTTTCAGCTTACCTTCGGAGGCGATCGGGATCAGGCTGAAGTTGCCGGTCCAGTCGATCTGTCCGCCATTGGGGCCGACGGCCACCAAGGTCATGTCGGCGCTGTCATCGGGCAGGGTGCTGAGGTTCTTCAGCTCGAAATCGAGTGTGTCGTAGAGAAACTCGATGGGCTCGCTGGGCCGGGCATCTTCAAAGTGCACGGCGCCGCCGGCCAGTTTGATCCGCTCGATGCGCAGCGGAAACGGCTTGGCATCCGGATCGGCGGGTGTGGGTTCGCTCGCTGGCAGTTTGAACAGTCCCAGCAGATTGAGTTTGCCGTCCTTGCCGAACAGGATTTCGGTCTTGGGCTTGTCCAGTTCGACATCGGACAGGTGCACCGCCTTGGTCCACAGGCTGTCGAGTTGCAGATTGGCGTACAGGCGTTCGAAACCGACCTGCTCCTTGCCGGGCTCGCCGATGCTCAAGCCCCAAACGGTCAGCTCAAGGCTGAACGGATTGAATTCGATCCGCTGGATCGTGGCGGGTGTGGTGGCGTAGTTGGCCAGTTGCTGGTTGGCAACGCGCAGCGCGACACCCGGTAAAATCAGAAAACCCAGCAAGCTGTAGAGGGCCAGAGCAGTCAACAAGGCGCCGACGGCGCGAATCAATCCTTTGTACATGTGCGGCTTCATCTGTCTGGATCGGAGTGCCTTGGAGTATGGCACGCGTTTCCGGTTCCCAAGTGATCGCCCTGTTCAGTAAGTTTCAGATTTCTCCCACAGTAATCAGAGCTGCAGGATCAGGGTTTTCAGCGGTGGTTGCTGATCCATCGACGGGAAGTCGGCGCCTGGCTTCATCACGCTCCACTCACGCACCGGCCGCCCGGCCTTCTCTGCGCAACGCAAAACCTGCTCGCGCCAGTCGTCCATGCTGACTTTTGCCAGGTTGTTGCAGCAGATCAGCACGCCGTTGTCGGCAGTGGTCAGCAGGGCCGGTTTGAGCAGGCTCTGGTAGTCGCGCAGCAGGTCGACGGTGCCGAATGCGCTCTTGGCCCAGGCCGGAGGGTCGAGCAGCACCAGATCGTACTGGCGCTGTTCCAGGCGCTGATAGCTCGGCAGTTTTTGCCCGCGGCGCTGGCTGATCGGCAGGCCGGCCAGTTGGCGAATGGCCGGGAAGTAGTCGGACTGGATAAATTCCATGGTTGGCAATTGCGGGTTGAGTTGACCGTTCTCTCGGCCGACCGCCAGGTTGCCTTCGGCGAAGTCCAGGTTGCACACCTCGCGCGCACCACCGGCGGCGGCACTGAGGCCGACACCACAGGTGTAGGCGAACAGGTTCAGCACGCTTTTGTTTTTGCTGTGGTCCTTGACCCAGCCACGGGTGTTGCGCAGGTCGAGGAACAGCAGCGGGTCTTGTCCGGCATGGCGACCACGCACCCGATAGTTCAGGCCCCACTCGTGGCCGACCAGGTCCTGCAGGGCGGCTTCGTCGGCGCGGTAGACGATGTCTTCGCGATCGATGCGCGAGTTGCCACGGGAGCGGTCGTTGTAGACCAGCAGGGTGTCAAAACCCAGGTGCTGATTGATCGTTTCGTGCAGTTGCAGCAGTTCCTCGCGCTCCAGCGATTGGTGGAAGCTCTGCACCATCAGTTGCGGACCGTAGCGGTCGATGGTCAGGCCACCGGCGCCTTCCTGGCTGCCGTGGAACAGGCGATAGCAATCGGTGCCCTGCTGGTGCAGTTCGGCGAGCAGGTCCTGGCGTTGATCGAGGGCGGCGCGCAGCGCCTGATTCAAGGAAGACATGCTGGGCGCCTTGCAGGAGGGAATTGGGCGCGGGAGTTTAACAGTTATGGGGAACACTGTAGGAGCTGGCTTGCCAGCGAAAGCGGTGTGTCATCCAGCACATTTGTTGATGCGCGATCGTCTTCGCTGGCAAGCCAGCTCCTACAGGCCCATCCGCCGCCTGGCCCGCTGCACCGACCCATTACGCACCGCCCAGCGCAGCATCGGCGCACTGCGATTGACGCTGGCGCGGATCAGCTTGCGTTGCAGCGGGTTCTGGCTGACGCCGAGCATGTCACTGGCCCAGTCCGGCAGCAGATCGATCCCGGCCTGCATCATCAAACCGCCGAAAGGCTTGGCCAGGCGACTGGGGGAGGGGGCGTTCAGCAACAGGCGCAGGACTTCACGACTGCGCTCGTCGCACAGCAGTTGTGGACGGATGCGCTCAAGGTAGTCGGCAATTTCCCGCCGCGAACGGGGTACATCCCTGGCCCCGAGTCGCTCGGCGATCAGGGCAATTTCAGAGTAGTAGCGATCCTGATCGGCTGGGGACAGGTGCGGATTGCGATAGCGCAAATGTGCAGCCAGGAAATTACTGACTTCCGCCACGTGCACCCATGTCAGTAAATCGGGATCGCTGGCCGCGTAGGGACGTCCATCCGGCGCGGTGCCGGTAATCTGCAAATGGATGGTGCGGACCTTCTCTATCAACCAGTCTGCGTCCTGTCGTGAGCCAAACGTAGTGCCGGAAATGAACTGCCCGGTACGGCGCAAGCGGCCGAGCATGTCTTCACGAAAGTTTGAATGGTCCCAAACCCCGGCCAACGCCAGCGGGTGCAGGGCTTGCAGCATCAGGGCGCTGATGCCGCCGATCAGCATGCTGCTGAAATCGCCATGGACTTGCCAGCTCACCGAGTCTGGCCCGAACAGCCCGGGGTCGCCCTTGGGGTTTTCCAGGTCGAGTTTGCCCAGGGACAAACCGCTCAGGCTCATGATCTGGGTTTCGATGCGGGTGCGGATGAATTCCATGGCTACTCTGCCACTCTGTAGGAGCGAGCTCGCTCGCGATGGACGTTAACGGTAACGCGTTTCTCCTGAATGTACGCGGCGCGCTTGAGTTCATCGCGAGCGAGCTCGCTCCTACAGGGCACAGTACGTCATTGATTCAGGCGTTTATCGATCAAGTCTTGCACCACGCTCGGGTCAGCCAGGGTCGAAGTGTCGCCCAGGCTGTCGAGTTCATTGCAGGCGATCTTGCGTAGAATGCGCCGCATGATCTTGCCTGAACGGGTTTTCGGCAGGGCCGGCGCCCACTGGATCAAGTCCGGTTTGGCGAAACTGCCGATTTCCTGGCTGACGAGGGCCAGCAGTTCTTTCTTCAGTTCATCGCTGGTTTCGACGCCGCTCATGGGCGTGACGAAGACATAGATGCCCTGGCCTTTGATGTCATGGGGATAACCGACTGCAGCGGCTTCGGCGATGCTCTCGTGCAGCACCAGGGCGCTTTCCACTTCGGCGGTGCCGATGCGGTGGCCGGACACGTTGATCACATCGTCGATGCGTCCGGTGATCCAGTAATCACCGTCTTCATCGCGTCGTGCGCCGTCACCGGTGAAGTAGTAGCCGGGGTAAGGTTTGAAATAGGTGTCGACCATGCGTTGCGGGTCGCGGTAGACGCTGCGGATCTGTGCCGGCCAGCTGGACTTCAAGGCGAGTACGCCGCTGCCGGCGCCTTTGATTTCCTTGCCCTGCTCGTCGAGCAATACCGGCTGTACGCCGAACATCGGTTGTGTCGCGCAACCGGGCTTGATCCGCTGTGCACTGACCAGCGGGCTGAGCATGATGGCGCCGGTTTCGGTCTGCCACCAGGTATCGACGATCGGGCAGCGCTCTTCGCCGACCTCATGGAAGTACCACTGCCACGCTTCCGGGTTGATCGGCTCGCCGACCGTACCGAGCAGCCTGACGCTGGCGCGGGATGTTTGTTTCAACGGTTCGGGACCTTCGCGCATCAGCGCACGTAGCGCCGTCGGGGCGGTGTAGAAGATGTTCACCTTGTGCTTGTCGATCACCTGCCAGAAGCGCGAGGTACTCGGGTAGCTCGGCACGCCTTCGAAGATCAGCGTGGTCGCGCCGTTGGCCAGCGGGCCGTACACAATGTAGCTGTGGCCTGTGACCCAGCCGATGTCGGCGGTGCACCAGAAGACTTCGCCATCGCGGTAGTCCAGCACGTACTTGAAGGTCATCGCGGCTTGCAACAGGTAGCCGCCGCTGGTGTGCAGTACGCCTTTGGGTTTACCGGTACTGCCGGAGGTGTAGAGGATGAACAACGGGTCCTCGGCGTCCATCGGCTCGGGCAGGCAATCGGCGCTGGCATCGCGCAGGGCCTGCTGATACTTGATGTCCCGTCCATCGACCCAGTTCACCTGCCCCTTGGTGCGCTCGACCACCAGCACGCTGCTCACGCCCGGGCAGCTTTGCAGCGCCTTGTCGACGTTCTGCTTGAGGGGCACGACCTTGCCGCCGCGCACGCCTTCGTCCGCGGTAATCACGGTGCGGCAGTCGGCGTCGAGAATTCGGTCGCGCAACGAGTCGGGGGAGAAGCCGCCGAACACCACCGAATGCACCGCGCCAATGCGGGTACAGGCCAGC
This sequence comes from Pseudomonas sp. IT-196MI5, assembly GCF_949767415.1. Taxonomy (NCBI): domain Bacteria; kingdom Pseudomonadati; phylum Pseudomonadota; class Gammaproteobacteria; order Pseudomonadales; family Pseudomonadaceae; genus Pseudomonas; species Pseudomonas sp. IT-196MI5. The sequence goes on along the minus strand of NZ_CATKPZ010000044.1, from coordinate 29,478 downwards.
ATGGCGTAGGCCGCCTCGGGAATCATCGGCATATAGATGCACACGCGGTCGCCTTTTTTCACGCCACGGCTTTTCAGCACGTTAGCCAGGCGGCAGACGTTTTCATGCAGTTTTTTGTAGGTAATGGAGGTGGAGTCGGCAGGGTCGTCGCCTTCCCAGATGATGGCGACCTGATCGCCGCGTTTTTCCAGGTGCCGGTCGATGCAGTTGTAGCTGACGTTCAGCTTTGCACCGGCAAACCAGCTGGCCTCACCGGTCTTCAGGTCGTAGCGCTGGACGGTCTGCCACGATGCGCTCCAGTCGAGGAAGCGGGTGGCCTGTTCGGCCCAGAACGTACTGGGGTGTTCAACGGACTCGCGGTACAGGCGCTGATAGTCCTCTTGACTTAATTGTGCGGCCCGGCGGACGGCATCGGCTTTGGGGAACGTGCTGATATCGAACATGACGGTTCCTTATTCTTGTTTTGCGACAAAGATAAAGATGCGCCGAGAGACCAATGGGTTCAAGTCGTACACAAAACAACTGTGGGAGCGAGCCTGCTCGCGAAAGCGTTGGGTCAATCAACATCAACGTCGACTGACAAACCGCATTCGCGAGCAGGCTCGCTCCCACAGGTATAGCTGTGTGGCTCTAGATCACCCGCGGTGACGACCACGGAAGTAGTTGATCAGCCCTTGGGTCGAGGCGTCCTCGGCCGGGGTTTCTTCGCTGCCGACCAGGCGGTTGTAGACGCCTTTGCCCAGCTCCTTGCCCAGCTCCACGCCCCACTGGTCGAAGGCGTTGATGCCCCAGATCACGCTTTGCACGAAGACTTTGTGCTCGTACATCGCCACCAGTGCGCCGAGGCGGCGCGGGCTGATGCGCTCGACCACCAGGGTGTTGCTCGGACGGTTGCCCGGAATCACCTTGTGCGGCGCGAGTTTGTGCACCTCGGCCTCACTCATGCCTTTGTCGCGCAGTTCGGTTTCGGCCTCGCCAAGGGTCTTGCCGAGCATCAGCGCCTGGCTCTGCGACAGGCAGTTGGCGTACAGCCACTGGTGGTGGTCGGACACCGGGTTGAAGCTGACGATCGGCACGATGAAGTCGGCCGGGATCAACTGGGTGCCCTGGTGCAGCAACTGGTGATAAGCGTGCTGACCGTTGCAGCCGACGCCGCCCCAGATCACCGGCCCGGTGTCAGTGGACACAGGCTTGCCGTCCTGGCGTACGCTCTTGCCGTTGGATTCCATGTCCAGCTGTTGCAGGTGCTTGGTGATGTTACGCAGGTAGTGGTCGTACGGCAGGATCGCGTGGCTTTGGGCGCCCCAGAAGTTGCCGTACCACACGCCGAGCAAGGCCAGCAGCACCGGCATGTTCTGTTCGAACGGCGCGCTCTGGAAGTGCTGGTCCATGGTGTAGGCGCCGGACAGCAACTCCTTGAAGTTGGACATGCCAATGGCCAGGGCAATCGGCAAACCGATGGCCGACCACAGCGAGTAGCGTCCGCCGACCCAGTCCCACATCGGGAAGATGTTCTCTTCGCGGATGCCGAACGCTACCGCGGCGGCGTTGTTGCTCGATACCGCGATGAAGTGGCGATACAGCTCGGCTTCCGAACCACCCTGGGCCAGATACCAGGCACGGGCGGCTTGGGCGTTCTTCAGGGTTTCGAGGGTGTTGAAGGATTTCGACGAGACGATGAACAGCGTGGTCTCGGCGCGTAGCTTCATGGTCAGTTCATGGAACTCGCTGCCGTCGATGTTCGCCAGGTAATGGCAACGCACGCCTTTCTGGGCGTAAGACAGCAGCGCTTCGGACACCAGCTCAGGGCCGAGGAAGGAGCCGCCGATGCCGATGTTGACCACGTCGGTGATCGGCTTCTCGGTGTAACCGCGCCACAGACCGTCGTGGATACGGCCGACGAGGTCGGTGATCTGGTTCAGCACCTTGTGCACTTCCGGCATCACGTTGACGCCGTTGACCGACAGCTTGTCGCCAACCGGGCGACGCAGGGCGGTGTGCAGGGCTGGACGGCCTTCGGAAGCGTTGACGATTTCGCCGTCGAACAGCGACTTGATCGCGCCCTTGAGGTCGACTTCGTTGGCCAGGCCCACCAGCAGATTGCGGGTCTCGGCGTTGATCAGGTTTTTCGAATAGTCGAGAAACAGGCCGCAACTGCTGAGGGTGAATTGAGTAAAACGCTGCGGATCGGCATTGAAGGCTTCGCGCATGCTGAAATCCTGCATGGCTTGGCGGTGGTCATTCAACGCTTGCCAGGCGGGCAAAGCGGTAACGTCGTGAGGAGTGCGGTAATACGCCATCGCTGCGGGTTTCCTTATTACTTGAACGGCCTTTTGAACACTAAAAATCCCGGAGCGCTGTGGATGGGCGTTCCGGTCAACTGCGTCGACACGATTTCATGGCGCAGGGCGGATACAGTAAACCCCGCGCAATAATCTGTCTTGCCTTTGTCTGACCTGTTTCCGGTACTTTTTTAACAGCAAAGTTAGGAACGGTCCGACAAACGGAAAAGACAGGACTCGGATCAGGCGACCTGGACCGGAATGGCGTTGCTGGTGTGGCTCAGTTCATTGCCCGGTGCCATGTAGAGCATGCGCGGCTTGAAGTTGAGCAGTTCGGCTTCGCTGTAATGAGCGTAAGCGCAGATGATCACGCGATCGCCGACCTTGGCCTTGTGCGCGGCGGCGCCATTGACCGAGATCATGCGCGAACCTTCTTCACCACGGATGGCGTAAGTGGTGAAGCGCTCGCCATTGTCGACGTTGTAGATCTGGATCTGTTCGTACTCGCGGATGCCGGACAGGTCCAGCCATTCACCGTCGATGGCGCAGGAGCCTTCGTAATCGAGTACAGCGTGGGTGACTTCGGCGCGATGCAGCTTGGCTTTGAGCATGATGGCGTGCATGAGTGTTTCCCAGGTCGGAATCGAACGGCGGGCAGTTTGCCCGAAGGGTTTGTGGGCGGCAATACGGCTTGGAATCCGGCGCAGATCCCCTTGTGGGAGCGAGCCTGCTCGCGATGGCGGTGTATCAGTCAAAATTGTTGTGACTGAACAATCGCTATCGCGAGCAAGCTCGCTCCCACAGGGTTTTTCGGTGTTTAGTTTGGCGCGTCGAGGTTCAGGTGCAGGTTGTCGATCAACCGCGTCGTACCGAGGAACGCCGCCACCAGAATCACCAGGTCACGATCCTGCGCCGTCGCCGGGCGCAAGGTCAGGGCATGGCGGATTTCCAGATAGTCAGGACGCAGGCCGGCCGTTTCGAGCTGTTTGATCTGGGTGTCGATCAGCGTCGGGTAGTCGTGTTCGCCTTGCTTGATCGCCTCGCCAATCGCTTTCAGCGTGCGGTAGACCACTGGTGCCACAGCGCGTTGCTCTTCGCTGAGGAAGCCGTTGCGCGACGACAGCGCCAGGCCATCGGCCGCCCGTACGGTCGGCTCACCGATGATCTGGATCGGCATGTTCAGGTCATGTACCAGCGCACGAATCACCGCCAGTTGCTGGAAATCTTTTTCGCCGAAAATCGCCAGGTCCGGCTGGACCATGTTGAACAGCTTGCTGACCACCGTCGCCACGCCTTCGAAGTGACCCGGCCGGCTGGCGCCGCACAGGCCTTCGGACAATTGCGGGACACTGACGCGTGTCTGGCCGGCCATTCCACCGGGATACATCTCCTCGACGGTTGGCGCAAACAACAAGTGGCAACCGGCCTGGAGCAGTTTTTCCTGGTCGGCGGCAAGGGTGCGCGGGTACTTGTCGAGGTCTTCGCCAGCACCGAATTGCAGCGGATTGACGAAAATGCTCGCCACCACGAAATCTGCCCGTTGGGAGGCTTTGGTCACCAGCGCCACGTGGCCGCTGTGCAGGTTGCCCATGGTTGGCACAAAGGCGATGCGCTTGCCTTCGCTACGGGCACGGGCCACGGCGGCCCGCAGTTCGCGTACGGTTTTTACGGTGTTCATGCAGAAAATCCGTGTTCGATCCCAGGGAAAGTTGCCGCTTTGACTTCAGTCACGTAGGCATTCAATGCAGCTTCAATGCTGGTCCGGCCAGTCATGAAGTTTTTCACGAATTTTGGTATGCGGCCGGTAATGGACAGCCCCAGCATGTCGTGCAGAACCAGCACCTGGCCGTCGGTGCCATTGCCAGCGCCAATACCAATCACCGGAATCTTCACCGCCTGGGTGATTTCTTCTGCCAGTTCGCTCGGGACGCACTCGAGCAGCAACATTGCCGCCCCGGCCTGTTCCAGGGAAATCGCGTCGGCGCGCATCTGCCGTGCCTGGTTTTCATTGCGACCCTGGACCTTGTAGCCGCCAAGGATGTTCACCGATTGCGGCGTCAGACCCATGTGCGCGCAGACAGGGATGCCGCGTTCGGCCAGCAGGCGGATCGAATCGGCCAGCCACAACGCCCCTTCAACCTTCACCATATGCGCGCCGGCCTGCATCAACAGGGCGCTGTTGGTCATGGCTTGCTCGGTGGTGGCGTAGGCCATGAAAGGCAGGTCGGCGAGGATCAAGGCATCGCTGTTACCGCGTTTGACGGCGGCCACGTGGTAAGCCATTTCTGCGGTGGTGACAGGCAAGGTGCTGTCGTGGCCCTGCAAAACCATGCCGAGGGAGTCGCCCACCAGCAGCACTTCGACGCCAGCCTGATTGCAGGCGTGGGCGAAGGTCGCGTCGTAGCAGGTCAGCATGGTGATCTTTTCACCTTTTTGCTTCAGACCTTGCAGGGTGGTCAGGGTGATGGCTGGCATGAAAAACTTCCTCATTCAGGCGCTGTGGAAACTACTGCGAGTAACGCGCGTGATTCTTCGTTGAATACAGGCGCACGTTCTTTAGTCGTGCTTTTAAGGCCTGGATTGCGCCCTTGAATGCCGTGTTAGCGGCAGCGGGACGCCTATAGTCGTGAGGAGAACGAGGGAAGTCAATTGCGTGTGTTACCGCATTGTTACGGGTGGGGTGTTACCGGGGTAACTGATGCGATTCAGCAGGTTTGTTCGATTCGGGGGTTGGTTGCACTTTTGTGTTCGCCACAAACCAATGTGGGAGCGAGCTTGCTCGCGATAGCGGTAGTACATTCAACATTGATATGGACTGACACAACGCCATCGCGAGCAAGCTCGCTCCCACAGGGGATTTGGGTCAGTTCAGGGGGAGGCGTTCCAACCCGACGAACGGGCAGGCTGCGAGTAAACTACTTAGCGTGCGGCCATCGGCCAGGCGCAAATCCGCAGGTGCCAATTCTGCCAGCGGATACAACACGAAGGCCCGCTCCTGCATATGGTAATGGGGAACCTTCAGGCGCGGTTCGTCGATCAGGCGATCACCGAACAGCACGATGTCAAGGTCCAGCGTGCGCGGCCCCCAGCGCTCAAGGCGCTCGCGACCCTGACCGTTTTCGATGGCCTGCAAGGCATCCAGCAGTTCAAGCGGCGCCAGCGTGCTGTCGAGAGCGGCCACTGCATTGGTGTAGCGCGGTTGTCCGGGTAGCAGCGAGTCACTTTGATAAAACGCAGAAACCCCAACCAGCTCTGATTGCGGCAAGTGCGCCAACGCCTCGACTGCGCTGCGCAATTGTTCGGCAGGGGCAGCCAGATTGCTGCCCATGCCGATGTAGATGCGTTCCATGGATTACTCGCCCGTGGTGCTCGAGGCGCCGGCGGCGCGTTTGCGTTTTGAACCACCGCTGCGGCGACGCTTGCGCGGGGCGCCGGTGCCTTCGTCCTTGCCGCTGAGGTCGCGAATCATGTCACGGCGCTCGCTTTCGTTGGCGTCCTGGTAGTCCGTCCACCATTCGCCCAGGCCATCGGTCTGCTCGCCGGCGCTTTCGCGTAGCAACAGGAAATCGTAGCCGGCGCGGAAGCGCGGATTGTCCAGCAATAGATCGGCACGCTTGCCGCTGCGGCGCGGCAGGCGTTCCTGCATGTCCCAGATCTCGCGGATCGGCATGGTGAAGCGTTTCGGAATCGCGATCCGCTGGCACTGTTCGGCAATCAGCTCGTGTGCCGCTTCCTGCATCGCCGGAATCGGTGGCATGCCACGCTCCTGCAGGCGCAGGACGCGGGCCGGCAGGGCAGGCCAGAGCAGGGCTGCAAACAGGAACGCCGGGGTGACCGGTTTGTTCTGCTTGATCCGCAGGTCGGTGTTGATCAGGGCCTCGCTGATCAGGGTGTGGGTGTACGTCGGGTTGTATTCCAGTGCTTCGGCGCTGGCCGGGAACAATGGATCGAACAACTGCAGGTCGACCAGCATTTCAAACGTATCGGCGGCATGGCCGGAGAGGAACAGCTTGAGCACCTCTTCGAACAGGCGGGCCGACGGGATCTCGCGCAGCATCGGTGCCAGGCCGCGGATCGGCAGGGCACTGTGTTTTTCGATGCCGAAGTTCAGCTTGGCGGCGAAACGCACGGCCCGGAGCATCCGTACCGGGTCTTCCTGGTAGCGTTGCGTCGGATCGCCGATCAGGCGGATCAGGTGATTGCGGATGTCGTGTACGCCGTTGGCGTAGTCGAGGATGCGTTCGCTGACCGGATCGTAATACAGGGCATTGATGGTGAAGTCGCGACGTTGCGCGTCTTCTTCCAGGGTGCCATAGACGTTATCGCGCAAGATGCGCCCGCTTTCGTTGCGCGAAGACTGGTTGCTGTCTTCCTCGTCTTCGTTTTGCGGGTGATTGGCGCGGAAGGTCGCGACTTCGATAATTTCGCGGCCGAAGTGGATGTGCACCAGTTTGAATCGGCGCCCGATGATTCGCGCGTTACGGAATTCGGCCCGCACCTGCTCGGGTGTGGCGCTGGTGGCAACGTCGAAATCTTTCGGGGTGATACCCAGCAGCATGTCGCGCACGCAGCCGCCCACCAGGTAAGCCTGATAACCGGCGCTCTGCAGGCGTTCAACGATATTCACCGCGTAACGGCTGAATTGCGCCTTCTGCAGCGAATGTTGGCCGCTGTTGAGCACTTCAGGCGTGCTGCGAATGTGTTGCGTAGGACGCTTGGGAGAACGGAATGACTGGAACAGCTTCTTCAGCATGGGATGCACTGTTTGAAGGAATATTCGGCCATAACAGAAGAATGACCGCATGATGGGCGGGGATTCTAGCATTTAGTCGGGGGATGGTGTAGGACACAGCAGATATGAGCTGTAGGTCGCAGGTTGTAGGAGCGAGCTTGCTCGCGAAAAGCGCAAGAGCGGTGCGGGGTGTCTGGTTTTACGCGTTATCGTTCACGACCATCGCGAGCCAGCTCGCTCCTACGGTAAGCAGGTGCGCAGATTCTGGAATCGCAGAAACCACAAGGGGAGCCGAAGCTCCCCAAGAAGTAGTTGCATGCTCTATTTTTATTTTTGGTTTCGGGCTTCTTGTTTTTGTTGAGTGCCCTCGCCATGAAGTTTTCCTTCATGACCCTCCCAATCGGGAGTCAAGAGCAAACGGATTGCTTTGGTCGCTGTGTTGCAGTGATCTTGCGATCCAACCAGTACAGGCTCTGTCTTAAGACAGTTTTTGTTGTTCTCGGCCTGGTCGTGGGGCTAGCCCCAAATACAACGCCTCTCCAAAAGAATCAGTTAGCTGCGCCTCTCGCCGTCTTGTTTTTATTGTGCGTGAGTCGATTCGTCTTATTTTTATTGTCTTGTGCATTGCTTGTTATTGTTCTTGTACCAAACATATAGCAGGGCGCGTGCCAACTTTTGCGAAACCCAATAAAACAAGGGGTTAGGCCGCCTACAAGGCATTTCGAAGACCAAAAAAAGCCGGGGCTTCGTTACCGTAAGCCCCGGCTTCTGTTACGTGGAAAAACTGAGGTAACAGTTTTTCCACAAAGTCACGTGTTACCCGCACATGAGACAGGTGTGGTTCAGCTTTCGCTGGCCACCCCGGTCTTGCGCCGCGGGATGCCCAGGCGCTGACGGCGCTCCCACAGGCATTTGCGGCTGACCCCGAGTTTGCGGGCCAGCTCGGTTTCGGTCATGTGGTCCTGATGCTCGAGGACGAAATGCTGGAAGTAGTCTTCCAGAGAGAGGTCTTCGGTCGGCTCGTGATTGCTGTTACTGGCATTGCCATTGCCCTGTTGTGGGGGCAGGCCAATGAATTCGTCGTCTTCCAGGTCGCCCAGCTCGATGTCGATGCCCAGCAGCTCGGCGGAAATTTCCGGGCTTTCGCACAGGATAACGGCACGCTCGACGGCATTTTCCAGTTCGCGAACGTTGCCCGGCCAGGCGTAGTGACGAATGGCTTGCTCGGCATCCGCGGCGAATTTCAGGTCGGTGCGGTTGATTCGCGCACTTTGCCGCGCCAGGAAGGCGTTGGCGATTTCGTTGACGTCCGCACCGCGTTCGCGCAGGGCTGGCAGCTTCAGCGCGATAACGTGGAGGCGGTAATACAAGTCTTCGCGGAACTGGCCGATCTTCGCCAGGCTCTTGAGGTCGCGGTGAGTCGCGGCGATCAGGCGCACATCGACTTTTTGCGACTGCACCGAGCCCACGCGACGAATTTCGCCTTCCTGCAATACGCGCAGCAGGCGAGCCTGGGCTTCCAGTGGCAGTTCGCCGATTTCGTCGAGGAACAAGGTGCCGCCGTCCGCCGCTTCCACCAGGCCGGCGCGCCCGGCGCTGGCGCCGGTGAATGCACCTTTTTCGTGGCCGAACAGTTCGGACTCGATCAGGCTTTCCGGAATGGCCGCGCAGTTCACCGAAATCATCGGTGCCTTGGCGCGTTTGGACAGGTTGTGCAGGGCACGCGCCACCAGTTCTTTACCGGTGCCCGATTCGCCCTGGATCAGAACGTTGGAATCGGTCGGTGCCACTTTGCGGATCTTGCCGTACAGGTCCTGCATCGGCGGGCACGAGCCGATAATGCCGATTTCACCGTTGCTGTTGTCGGTACCGGATTTCGCCGCACCGTTGGCGGCTTTGCCGGCAACTGCCTCACCACCGGCTTGTACCGTTTGTCGGTCACGCAGGATTCGTGCGGCCGCTTGCAGCATTTCGTCGTGGTCGAATGGCTTGGCAATGTAATCCACCGCACCCATTTTCATCGAGTCGACTGCCGAGCGCAGGCTGGCATAGCTGGTCATGATCAGCACCGGCGTGCCTTGGGCGAGCTTGATCAACTCCGTGCCGGGCGCGCCGGGCAGGCGCAGGTCACTGATGATCAGATCGAACGAGGGAATGGTGAAGCGTTCTTGTGCTTCCTGCACTGATCCGGCTTCGCTGACCTGGTACTGGTTACGTTCCAGCAGGCGGCGCAAGGCGGAGCGGATAATGGTTTCGTCTTCGACGATCAAAATGTGCGGCATTGATTCGATACTCTCGACGGTCTCAGTTCACAGCGGACGTCGCTTCGACATGACGCGGCAAAGTAACCCTGATTCGGGTGCCGCGTTGGCTTTGAACATCAGCCGGGCTGTCGATGGTGATTTGTCCATAATGCTCTTCAACGATGGAATAGACCAGTGCAAGGCCCAGACCGGTGCCTTCGCCAGGGTCCTTGGTGGTGAAGAAAGGTTCGAACAATCGGTCCATGATGCTCGACGGAATACCGCTGCCTTCGTCTTCCACGATCAGATCGACCGTGTGTTCGCCGGCTTCACTCTTGACCCTTACCGCACTGCCGGGAGGCGAGGCGTCACGGGCGTTTGAAAGCAGGTTGATCAATACCTGGGCCAGCCGTTGCGGGTCGCCTTCGACCCAGTGCTCGGGGTCGCACAGGTTGTAGAACTGCACTTCGAAATTGCGTCGGTTCAGGGCCAGCAGGCCGATGGCATCCTGAGCCACTTCGGCCAGACAGACGGGCTCGTCGCTGTGCTGATGGCCGCCGGCATGGGCGAAACTCATCAGCGATTGGACAATGCGCGATACGCGTTTGGTCTGCTCGAGGATCTGGCCGCTGATTTCCTTCAGCTCGCCGTCTTCTTCACGTTCTTCGCGCAGGTTCTGCGCCAGGCACGCGATGCCGGTGATCGGGTTGCCGATTTCATGGGCCACACCTGCCGCCAGGCGACCGATGCTGGCCAGGCGCTCGGAATGCACCAGTTTGTCCTCGAGCATCTGGGTTTCGGTCAAGTCTTCCACCAGCAGCACCAGGCCGCTGTTGCCCGGCGCGAGGGGTTCGTCGATCGCCGCTTTGTGCAGGTTCAACCAGCGTGTCTGGCCGTCGAGGGCCAGGTGCTGCTTGTGCAAGTGTTCGTCCGGCAGATTGATGAAGCCTTGCAACAGTTCTTTCCAGGGGTCGGCAATGGTGCTCAGGCGCGAACCGACCACGCGTTGCGCGGCGATGCCGGTGAGCTCTTCCATGGCCTTGTTCCACATGAGGATTTCCTGATCCTTGGCCAGCGAGCACACCCCCATCGGCAATTCCTGCAAGGTCTGGCGGTGATAGCGGCGCAGGGCATCGAGTTCGGCGGCCAGGCCGGTCAGGCGCGAGTGGTAATCCTCAAGACGGCTTTCGATGAAGTGAATGTCTTCGGTGACGTAGTTTTCGCCGCCGGCCTTGTAGGGCAGGAAGGTTTCGACCATGTCCTGGGCCACACTCGGGCCCATCAGGCCGGAGAGGTTGGCCTCGATGCGGTCGCGCAGGCGGCGCAGGGCGTATGGGCGGCGTTCATCAAAAGGCAGGTAGAGATCGCGCAGCGCTTGCTCGACTTCTTTCTGCGCAGCCTTGGCGCCCAAGGGTTTTGCCAGCTGAGTAGCGAACTCCTGGGGCGAGGCGGCGTGCAGCTCCCGGCGTTGCGGGCGGCGCACGTTATCCACGGCGCAGGCTTCGGCAGCGCTGGCCTCTTCGGTGCTGGCGTTAGTGAACAGCGAGATCAGGGTGAACATCAGCACGTTGGCCGCCAGCGAGGCAATCGCCGCCATGTGCCAGCTGGTGTCGTCCAGCACGTAGATCATGTTCAGCAGCGGAATGTAGAAACCTTGCAGGTTGCCGACCAGCGGCAGCAACATGGTCACCAGCCACACCAGGATCCCCGCCAGCAATCCGGCGATGAAGCCGCGACGGTTGGCGGTCGGCCAATACAGGACCGAGAGCACGCCCGGCAGGAACTGCAACGTGGCGACGAACGCGACAATGCCGAGGTTGGCCAGGTCCTGATCGGCACCGAGCATCAGGTAGAAGCCGTAGCCGGCCATGATGATCGCGACTATCAACGCCCGGCGGGTCCACTTCAGCCAGCGGTAGATGTTGCCTTCGGCCGGTGGTTGATACAGCGGCAGCACCAGGTGGTTCAAGGCCATCCCGGACAGCGCCAGCGTGGTGACGATGATCAGGCCGCTGGCTGCGGACAGCCCGCCGACATACGCGAGCAACGCCAGCGCCTTGTTGTTGGCGGCGATACCGATGCCCAGGGTGAAGTATTCCGGATTGGTGGTAGCGCCGAGCTTCAGTCCGGCCCAGAGAATCAGCGGCACCGCCAGGCTCATCAGCAGCAGGAACAACGGCAGGCCCCAGCTCGCACTGACCAGCGAACGCGGGTTGAGGTTCTCGGTAAAGGTCATGTGGTACATGTGCGGCATCACGATGGCCGAGGCGAAGAACACCAGCAACAGCGTGCGCCACGGGCCTTCCTGCAACGGCGTGTGCAGGGCAGCGAGCGCAGTCTGGTTTTGCAGCAGCCAAAGCTCAAGCTGTTGCGGGCCGTCGAACACGCCGTAAAGCGCATACAGCCCGACACCGCCGAGGGCGATCAGCTTGATCACCGATTCGAACGCAATCGCGAACACCAGGCCTTCATGCTTTTCGCGGGTGGCGATGTGGCGGGAGCCGAAGAAAATCGTGAACAGCGTAATCAATGCGCAGAAGCTCAGGGCCACGCGATGCTGTACCGGCTCGCGAGTGAGGATACCGATGGAGTCAGCGACCGCCTGAATCTGCAAGGCCAGCAACGGCAATACACCGATCAGCATGAAAATTGTGGTCAGTGCTCCGGCCCAGGTGCTGCGGAAGCGGAAGGCAAACAGGTCCGCCAGCGACGACAGTTGATAGGTGCGGGTGATCTTCAGGATCGGGTAGAGCAGCACCGGCGCCAGCAGAAATGCCCCGGAAACCCCCAGGTAGCTGGACAGAAAACCGTAGCCGTACTGATAGGCCAGGCCCACGGTGCCATAAAACGCCCAGGCGCTGGCGTAGACGCCCAGTGACAGGGTGTAGGTCAGCGGGTGGCGAATGATCGCCCGGGGAATCATGCCCCGTTCACTGATCCAGGCCACACCGAACAGCACCGCCAGGTACGCGGCACTGATCAGGATCATCTGGGTCAGGCTAAAGCTCATCGGCATCTTTTTGGCTCTGCAGGATGAAAGTCACGACGATCAGAATCAGCCAGAGCAGATACGGGCGATACCAGGCGCCAGTGGCGTCGATCCACCAATCCATGATGGCCGGGGAAAACAGGTAAATCCCCACTACCAAAAGCAGGACCAAGCGATAGATGTACATCCCGGCCTCTCTTTTTTATGCGCGTGCCCGAAAACGTGCGGCGATGGTAACGGATGGGCGCGCCACTGCAAGTGCGATCACAACAGCTGCGCCTCGGGCAGGCTCAGTGTGCGCGGGATCAACGAGGCATCCCAGTGGGCAATGCCCCAGTTCAGCACTTCCCGTGGCGTGGCATCAGTCAGTTCGGTACCCGGGTTCTGTCCCAGCGCCCGTAGCGCCCGCAGCAACAGGGGGGTTGCCTGACCCTCGGTCAGCGGTGGCGAGCGGTAGGACTTACCAAGTTTATTGCCATCGGGCTGGGTAATCAGCGGAATATGCAGATAACGCGGCTGCGGCAGACCGAGCAACTCTTGCAGGTAGAGCTGGCGGGGCGTGGAGTCCAGCAGGTCGGCACCTCGAACGATATCGGTGATGCCCTGCCAGGCATCGTCCAGGACCACGGCCAATTGATAGGCGTAGAGGCCGTCGCGGCGGCGAATCACGAAGTCGCCGACTTCCCGGCCCAGATGCTGGCGGTATTCGCCTTGCACCCGGTCGATGAAGTGGTATTCCAGCTCCGGAACACGCAGGCGGATGGCGGCATCGTCGGTGCCATGGCCGGCATTGCGGCACAGCCCCGGATAAAGCCCGTGATACGGCTCCAGTTGTTTACGCGAACAGGTGCAGGCATAGGCCAAGCCATGATTGAACAGGCGATTGAGCACCTCGGCGTAGGCATCGTGCCGCTCGCTTTGGCGAACCAGATCGCCATCCCACTCGAAGCCATAGCTTTCCAGGGCTTTGAGAATGGCCGTCTGGGCGCCGGGTACTTCACGGGGCGGATCAAGGTCTTCCATGCGCATCAGCCAGCGTCCGCCCACCGAGCGCGCGTCAAGGTAGGAGGCCAGCGCGGCGACCAGCGAGCCGAAGTGCAGATGGCCGCTGGGGGTGGGGGCGAAGCGCCCGATGTAGGTGGGGGAGGTGGCGGTCATGAATGCAATGTCACTTGTTCCGGGCTTGCGCCAGGCACCTGTGGGAGCGAGCCTGCTCGCGAAAGCAGTGTATCAGCCAGCATCGATGTTGAAGTTGATGGCCCCTTCGCGAGCAGGCTCGCACAGTGTTTAGCCGAGGCGAATCCTGGAAACAAAAACGGAGCGTTCGCACGCTCCGTTCTTCGTTCAAGTCGCAATTATTTGCCGACTTGCTTTTCCTTGATTTCCGCCAGAGTCTTGCAGTCGATGCACAGGTCGGCGGTAGGACGCGCTTCGAGGCGCTTGACGCCGATCTCGATGCCGCAGGATTCACACCAGCCGTACTCTTCGTCTTCGATCAGCTGAAGTGTCTTGTCGATCTTCTTGATCAACTTGCGTTCACGGTCGCGGGCGCGCAGTTCGAGGGCGAATTCCTCTTCCTGGCTGGCACGGTCTGCCGGATCAGGAAAGTTGGCCGCTTCGTCCTTCATGTGGTCCACGGTCTTGTCGACACCTTCCATCAGCTCTTTTTTCCACTGATTCAGGACCTTGGTGAAGTGCTTGCGCATGGGCTCGCCCATGTATTCTTCGCCGGCTTTCTGAACATAGGGCTCGAAGCCGCTGATCGCCTGATTTTGCTGCTTTGCTTGGGTGGACATGAAATAGACCGCCTCTACTCTTGTAATCCATCTGCGCAGGATTGCTCCATCACCGACAACTGCCGGCCCTGCGGCTGCAAGCGGGCGAACTTACCAGATCAACTCGGGCCGCGCTACTCCCGGATGTCGAGCTCGCGGCACATGCTGCTTGCAAATGATGACAAACCGTTGTCTGGTGGCTCTGGAACCCTGCTCAATTATTGATTTTAGTCAAACCTTGCGCGCGTGCTTGAGTCGTTTGTGATCGGGGGTTGCAAGGCCTCTGACCGCTTTAGGTTCTCGCTCGTTCCTGCGCTTGGGTAGAATCGGTTTTTTCTCCGTTGAAGGAAGGCCAATGGCTCAGCCCTACAGTGCCCGCAGTCGCGCAATCGAACCTTTCCATGTCATGGCGCTGTTGGCGCGGGCCAATGAATTGCAGGCAGCCGGCCATGACGTGATCCACCTGGAAATCGGTGAACCGGACTTCACCACCGCCGAACCGATCATTCAGGCCGGCCAGGCTGCGCTGACAGCGGGGAAAACCCGTTACACCGCCGCGCGCGGCATTCCGGAGCTGCGCGAGGCCATTTCGGGTTTTTATCAGCAGCGTTATGGGTTGAATATCGACCCTCGGCGCATCCTCATCACGCCAGGAGGGTCCGGCGCGTTGCTGCTGGCCAGCGCTTTGCTGGTAGACCCCGGTAAACACTGGCTGCTGGCGGACCCGGGCTACCCATGTAACCGGCACTTCCTGCGACTGGTCGAAGGCGCGGCACAACTGGTGCCGGTCGGTCCGGATGTGCGTTATCAATTGACGCCAGGCCTGATCGAGCGTCATTGGGACCACGACAGCGTCGGCGCATTGGTCGCGTCGCCGGCCAATCCGACCGGCACGATCCTGACCCGCGACGAGCTGGCGAAGCTGTCTGTCGCGATCAAGGAGCGCCACGGTCATCTGGTGGTCGACGAGATTTATCACGGCCTGACCTACGGCACCGATGCGGCCAGCGTGCTGGAAGTCGACGACAGTGCATTCGTTCTGAACAGTTTTTCGAAGTACTTCGGGATGACCGGCTGGCGGCTCGGATGGCTGGTGGCCCCCGACGCGGCCGTCGGTGAGCTGGAAAAGCTCGCCCAGAATCTCTACATCAGTGCACCAAGCATGGCGCAGCACGCTGCTCTGGCCTGTTTCGAGCCGGCAACCATCAGCATTCTCGAAGAGCGTCGCGCCGAGTTTGGCCGGCGTCGGGATTACCTGCTGCCGGCCTTGCGTGAATTGGGCTTCGGCATTGCCGTGGAGCCGGAAGGGGCTTTCTACTTGTACGCCGATATAAGCAAGTTCGGCGGCGATGCCTTCGCGTTCTGTAAGCATTTTCTCGAAACCGAACATGTGGCATTCACCCCGGGGCTGGATTTCGGGCGTTATCAGGCCGGGCATCATGTGCGGTTCGCCTATACGCAAAATCTCCAGCGTTTGCAGGAGGCGGTCGAGCGTATTGCCCGTGGGTTGCGGAGCTGGCAAGGCTGATGCGTTTTCATCCTCCCCTTGAAGAAGGGCGCCTGATCCGACGTTACAAGCGTTTTCTCGCCGATATCGAAACCGATGGCGGCGAATTGCTGACCATTCACTGTCCGAACACCGGCTCGATGCTCAATTGTCAGGTTGAAGGCGGGCAGGTCTGGTTCAGCCGCTCCAACGACCCGAAACGCAAGTTGCCTGGTACTTGGGAGATTGGTGAAACCCCGCAAGGGCGGCTGTTTTGCGTGAACACTGCCCGCGCCAATGGTTTGATCGAAGAGGCGCTGCGAGCGGGCGTCATCACCGAACTGAACGGCTTTACCGAACTCAAGCGCGAAGTGGCTTATGGTCAGGAAAACAGTCGCATCGATTTCCGCCTCGCTTACCCCGACGGGCCAGCCTACGTCGAAGTCAAAAGCGTGACCCTGGGCTTCGACGGTACGGCGGTGGCGGCGTTTCCCGATGCGGTCACCCAGCGTGGCGCCAAGCATCTGCGGGAGCTGGCGCATTTGGCCAGGGACGGTATTCGTGCGGTGCAGTTGTACTGTGTTTGCCTGACCGACATCGAGGCCGTGCGCCCGGCGCAGGAAATCGATGCGGCTTATGCTCAGGCCTTGCGTGAGGCTATCGCCTGCGGGGTCGAGGTATTGGCTTACGGTGTGCGGTTGAGCCACGAAGAAATGTTGGTCGACCGGCGTCTGGACGTGTTGCCGGGTGGTTAAAGGCTGATCCAGACCCCCTGTTCATCCTCGCGGCAGGCCACGCCGGTCAAGGCTTGCCCCGCGCAAGGGCCGGCGACGCATTCACCGTCTTCGATCAGGAACAGTGCGCCATGGGTGGCGCACTGGATCAGGCTGTTGCTGGGGTCGAGAAACTGGTCGGGATGCCACTCAAGGGCGACACCCCGGTGCGGGCAGCGATTGATGTAGACATAAACCTGTCCGCTGCGGCGCACCGCAAAAAACTTTTGGCCATCGATGTCAAACCCGCGGCTGCTGTCGTTGACCAGCTCGGCACCTGCGCAAAGCAACTTCATGTCTGTCCTCAGTCCCGCAGCTCGTGACCGGATATGTCCGAGCTTGAGGGTTGAATGCTATCAAATGGCTGCCTCGCCCGTGGAATCCTTTGAAGGAAGCTACGCCTGGCCCTGTCAGTACTTTTCCACAGGCAAAAAAAAGACCCGGCAAGAGCCGGGTCAAATAACCGTGATTAGCCTGATGAGGAGATAATCCGAGAGTCCGAACCAAGGGCTTTTCAGAATATCGACCAGTCTCGCGACCAGTTGTGATAATCATATCGATTCTCATTACCAAGTCAACCGCTGTTTTTTGATTTCTTTGCGATTTTCCGGATTTGCGTCTGCAGGCCTCGTAATCATTGGGTTTCAGGCTGCAAAGCTTCAGAAGTATTGGTCGGATCAAATTTTGTGGCGTGTAGAGATGGCTTCCAGTTGTTTGTTCAGCGCTTCCTTGCGCTCGGCAGGGATGTCGTTCCAGTGAACGTCCATCAGGGCGCCTTCAATTGCGTACAACAACACCTTGGACGCCCGAAAACCGCGCGTGCGCACGGCCCGATAAGCATCCACCGCCCCGAGGCGACGCAAGTCCGACGCGCTATGGATGCCCACGGCATGCAGCCATTGCGCTGACGTCTTGCCAAGATTCTTCAGGTGTTGCAGTTCATCATTCATCAAGCCTCCTTGCGATGGCCGAATGGAGAGCGTGGGCAATCTTCTGAGGAGTGTAGCCATCAGTAGGAAAAGCGTGCTTGTTTGCTCGTTTTCGACGCAAACGCTTCTAAGAAGCGAGTATTGGCAGAGTGTGAAAAGTCCGCGAACGCGGGAGGAAGAGGCGGGGAATAATCAGGAATTACGGGTGAGCAACCCTCGGTCCAGCGCAGCGAGGGGCGCTGGACGTGTCAGTCAGCGACGTTGGTCAGCGAGTGTGGTAACGCAATCGCGTGCCGAAGTTCATCGACATCAGGATTTCGTCAGCGCTGAGCTCCACGGGAAAGTAGGCGCCGGAAATTTGCGCATGGGCCAGGCTCGCGCCTTCCAGGTTCGCGTTGCTGAAATCAATGCCGCGCAAGTCGGCGGAACGGAAGTAGGCGTTGCTGAAATCCATACCGTCGGCATTCAGCTCGCGCAGGTCCAGCCCCCGGAAGTCTCCACCTGCCATGTCGATGGGGCCATCCTTGGGGCGTTCACTGTTGAAGCCTCGGATGTCGTCTTTGTGCAGCAGGGCATAAAGCGGTGTATCGAGAAGTTTCGGCTGGCTCATGTCGCATCACCTGATGTTTTTATGACGCCAGTATAGTGCCACTATTTTGCAGTCGTGAAGCCTGTGCGGGCCTCACGACTGAAATAGTTTCTTACAGGCCTGGCAGGCGCTGGCGAATCTGTTCCACGACTGTATCGAGCGTCCCGCTTTCATTGGTCTGGACGCGCTTGCTGCAGAGGATTTCCGCGGGCGTCAGCGCTTCACGGCTGGCTTGCTGGGCGGCGATAACAGCCAGCGTGGCGTCGGACGGGTCTTTCTTGTCTGCCTGACGCATGGTCAGCCAGCTTTCGATCACGGCCTGTGGTGCATTGCAGTCGAGGATCAGGAAGGGGGTGCCTGTGGCTTCGGCCACCTTCGCGGCACTGTCACGCTGATCACGCTTGAGGTAAGTGGCGTCGACCACCACCGGGAAGCCCGCGCGCAGGACGACATCGGCGATTTCATGCAGGCGGGCATAGGTTGCCGCGCTGGCGTCGGCGCTATAGATGCCGGCCTGTACGTCATTCTCGACGGTTTGCTCGCCGAACAGGCGCTTGCGCTCGACATCGGAGCGCAGGCGGATCGCGCCCAGGGCTTCGACCAGACGCATGGCGACATGGCTCTTGCCGACGGCGGAAACGCCGTGGGTAATGGCCATGAAGCGTGAAGGAATAGTGCTGTAGCTTTCCGCCAGGTTGGCGTAGTTGCGGTACTGGCGCAGGGTCGTGGCGCGCTGCACGGCAGTGGCTTCGGCCGGCATGCTGAACAGGGCAACCTTGGCGCGAACCAGTGCGCGGTAGGCTTTATAGAAGTTCAGCAGTTCGAGGCCGCGATAGTCACCGGTCAACTCCAGGTACTGGCTGATGAAACGACGCGCCAGGCACTTCAGGCCACGATCTTCCAGGTCCATCGCCAGGAAGCCGGTGTCGGCATAAACGTCGGTAAAGCGAAACGGTTCGTTGAATTCGATGCAGTCGAAGATCACGACCTTGCCGTCGATCACGGTTGCGTTACCCAAGTGGATATCACCGTGGCATTCACGAATGAAGCCTTCGGCCTTGCGCTGGGCGAACAGTGGTTTGAGGCGCTCGAAGCTGCTTTCGGCCCAGGCTTGCAGGGCGTCGAGTTGCAGCAGGTCGGCTTTATCGCTGAGGAACGGATGGATCTGTTCGAAGTTCTGCCGCACCGGTGCCATGACGCTGTCCGGGGTGCCGGCTTCGTGCCCGGCTGGCACTTTCGGTGCGCTGAGGTGGAAGCGGGCGATTTGCTCGGCCATCTCGTCGATGTGCGCGGTGGTCAGTTCGCCATTGGCTTGAAGGGTGCTGAGCAAGCCGTTTTGCGGGAACTGGCGCATCTTCAGTACATATTCGATGGCCGGGCCTTCACCACCCAGTTGCGGAGCCTCGGCACTGCCGGTGACGGGCAGCACTTCGAGGTACAAATCGTCGGTCAGGCGCTGGTTCAGCCGCAGTTCTTCGGCGCAAAAGTGTTCGCGAGCCTCAAGGCTGGTGAAGTCGAGAAAACCGAAATTGACCGGCTTCTTCACTTTATAGGCATAGGGGCCGGTGAGCAGTACCCAGGAAATATGGGTCTCGATGACCTGGAATCCCTCTACAGGATGCGGGTAGAGGGCAGGGTTTTGCAGGGCAGCGATCAGGGACTGGCTCACAGGCGATCCTTCAGAGTCTGGAAAATCAAGGCGGCCATTATGGCGGTAAGTCCGCTTGACGCAAACCTCGGAGCGCTCCTGTTGAGGATGAATAAAGTGCGTATAATCCGCCGCCATGACTCGTACTCAAACTCCCCGCACCCCAAAGAAACCACCCTCCAGGGGCCTGCGCCCGTGGCTGGGCTGGGCCATTAAACTCAGTCTGGTCGGCCTGGTAGTGCTGGCCGGATTCGCCGTTTACCTTGATGCAATCGTCCAGGAGAAGTTCTCCGGCAAGCGCTGGACCATTCCGGCCAAGGTTTACGCGCGTCCGCTCGAGCTGTTCGTCGGACAAAAGCTGAGCAGGGATGATTTTCTGACCGAGCTCGATGCCCTGGGCTATCGCCGTGAAAGCGTGGCCAATGGTCCGGGGGCGGCGTCGGTCAACGGCAATACCGTTGATCTGAATACCCGTGGCTTCCAGTTCTATGAAGGCATGGAGCAAGCGCAACCGGTACGGGTGCGGTTCTCTGGCGATTACGTGGCCGAGTTGGCGGGGGCAAAAGGCTCGAAACTGTCGGTAGTGCGCCTGGAGCCGCTGCTGATCGGCGGCCTGTACCCGAAAAACCTCGAAGACCGGATTCTGATCAAGATCGATCAGGTGCCACCGTACTTGCTGGAAACGCTGGTGGCGGTCGAGGATCGCGACTTTTATCATCACTTTGGTGTTTCGCCGAAGTCGATCGCCCGTGCTATCTGGGTCAACGGCTCGTCCGGTCACATGCGTCAGGGTGGCAGTACCCTGACTCAACAGTTGGTGAAAAACTTCTACCTGACCAACGAGCGCAGCCTGAGCCGCAAGCTCACCGAAGCGATGATGGCGCTGCTGCTCGAGGTGCATTACGACAAGCGCGAAATCCTTGAGGCTTACCTCAACGAGGTGTTTATCGGGCAGGACGGTCAGCGCGCGGTGCACGGTTTCGGTCTGGCCAGCCAGTTCTTCTTCAGCCAGCCGCTGGCCGAACTCAAACTGCATCAAGTCGCACTGCTGGTGGGCATGGTCAAAGGGCCTTCTTCCTATAACCCGCGTCGTTATCCGGAGCGTGCCCTTGAGCGGCGCAACCTGGTGCTCGATGTACTGCAAGAGCAGGGCGTCGCGACTGCCGAGCAGGTTGAGGCAGCGAAGAAAATGCCGCTGGGCGTGACCAAGCGCGGCAGTCTGGCAGACAGTTCGTTCCCCGGCTTCCTCGATCTGGTCAAGCGTCAGCTGCGCGAAGACTATCGCGACGAAGACTTGACCGAAGAAGGTCTGCGCATCTTCACCAGTTTCGACCCGATCCTGCAGATGAAGGCTGAAGCGTCGGTCAACGACACCTTCAAGCGTCTGGCGGGGCGCAAGGGTTCCGATGACGTCGAAGCGGCAATGGTCGTGACCAACCCGGAGACCGGTGAAGTGCAGGCCATGATCGGCAGTCGCCAGGCCAGTTTTGCCGGGTTCAACCGGGCGCTGGACGCTGTGCGGCCGATCGGCTCGCTGATCAAGCCGGCGGTGTATCTGACTGCGTTGGAGAAACCGAGCCAGTACACATTGACCAGCTGGCTGTCGGATGAATCCTTCTCGGTCAAGGGGGCGGACGGTCAGGTCTGGAAGCCGCAGAACTACGATCGTCGCTCCCACGGTACGGTCTTTCTCTATCAAGGCCTGGCGCATTCCTACAACCTGTCGACCGCGCGGCTCGGCTTGGCGGTCGGTGTGCCGAACGTGCTGAAGACGGTGGAGCGCCTGGGTGTGTCTCGTGAGTTTCCGGCCTTCCCGTCGATGTTGCTCGGGGCTGGCGGCATGACGCCCATCGAAGTGGCGACCATGTACCAGACCCTCGCCAACGGCGGCTTCAATACGCCGATGCGCGGGATTCGAAGCGTGCTGACTGCCGAGGGCGAGCCGCTCAAGCGTTATCCGTTCCAGATTCAGCAACGTTTCGATCCGGCCTCCATTTACCTGATCCAGAGCGCCATGCAGCGCGTGATGCGTGAAGGTACCGGTAGCTCGGTTTACAGCGTGTTGCCAAGGACCCTGACTCTGGCGGGTAAAACCGGCACCAGTAATGACTCGCGGGACAGTTGGTTTGCCGGTTTCAGTCAGGACTTGCTGGCGGTGGTCTGGCTGGGTCGCGACGACAACGGCAAGACGCCATTCACTGGTGCCACCGGGGCCTTGCAGGTCTGGACCAGTTTCATGCGCAAGGCCGACCCGTTGCCGCTGGACATGCCGCAGCCGGATAATATCGTTCAGGCCTGGGTTGATTCGCGAACCGGGCAAGGTTCTGACGCTGGTTGCCCTGGTGCCGTGCAGATGCCGTATATTCGCGGCAGCGAACCGCCTCCCGGTGCCGCTTGCGGTGGTGAAAACCCTGCCGAGTCGGTGATGGATTGGGTCAAGGGCTGGATGAATTAAGCAAAGAGGGTTTCAAGTGAACAAGTGGTTGATTCCAGCGGTTGCCGCCGTAGCGTTGCTCAGCGGTTGTTCCAGCGTACAACGTGGCTCGATTCCGGTCGTGGATTCCGGCACCGCCGTGTCCAACAGTGAACGGATCTCGGCCAATGGCGGCTTCCGCCAGACGACCGTCAAGCGCCCTGCGCAAGGTCAGTCGCAGGTCCAGGCAATACCGCAAGGTGATAGCGGCGTCGTGGTGATGGTGCCAGGCGGGGCAACGACTTCGACGCCGATCAGTACCACGCCGATTACCCCGGGTCCGATCACACCAGGGCCGATTGACACGTCGCCTGTCCAATCGGCACCGATCAATCAGGGCAACTACAGCATGCCGTCGTCACCAAGCGGGATTCCGTCGGCCAGTGCGGGCGGACTGTCTGCCGACGAGCAATTGGACGGCCCGGTGTTGGCCTTGCTGACAACCGCCCAACAGCAACAGGCGAGCGGTGATCTCAACGGTGCCTCCTCCAGCCTCGAACGCGCCCAGCGTGTTGCCCCGCGTGAACCGCAGGTGCTTTACCGTCTGGCGCAGGTGCGCATGGCTCAAGGCGATGCAGCCCAGGCCGAGCAGTTCGCTCGCCGTGGGTTGACCTTGGCCAATGGCCGTCCAGCCCTTCAGGCCAACTTGTGGGAGCTGATTGCCCAGGCGCGTGAAAAGCAGAGTGACTCCCAAGGCGCGGCATTGGCTCGTCAAAAGGCCAAGGTAACGCTGTGATGGATGCACGCTTTCTGAAAGTCGCTGATCAACTGTTGTTGATCGAGCGCGAGTTGCGGGTGCAAGGGTGGTGGGATGAAGTCTCGCCATCTGCCGAAGCGCTTTGCAGTGTCGAGCCGTTTTCGGTCGATACACTGGATTTCGAGCAGTGGCTGCAATGGATCTTCCTGCCACGCATGAAGATGATCCTCGAGCAGGATTTGCCGCTACCCAATGCTTCGGGCATTCAGGAAATGGCTGAAATGGTCTTTGCCGGACGCAATGTCCAGGGCAAGGATCGGCAGTTGCAGGTATTGCTCAAACAGTTTGATCAGTTGATCACAGCAACTCGCTGAGCCAGAAGCTGCCAGCGTCCGCTGGCAGTTGTCCACAATCCCTCTCTATTTTGTCGGCCGTTGCAGGGTAAGTGCATGCGCGTGCCAATTTTTTGCCAAAAGTTGCGCAATCGAAGCTAACACAGGGCTGATTTACAGGTTTTTTCTTGCGTTCTCATGTGCTTACTAGAATAAAGCACATAGACGACTTGACTTGCGAAGGGCGAAACAGAAGAATCCAAAGTCCGCTGTACAGGGACTGCCAGAAGCAGACCCTCTCGGCAGATCATGAGGCGCCTATCCGCGTCGACCTGTTACACCCGCAACGCGTTACCTCGCGCTGGGTGGGAAAGGCCCGCAACACTTGGGACGATCCCAATACTTGCTCAGTCAGTGCTGACGTAGTCGGCGACCACCGTCGCTCATGCTCTGCCGAGAAGTAAACCTATTAAGACCCGTTCCATTTTTCGTGGGCGGTATTCTGGCGTTTTAGAGGTGAGCAACGTGGAGCTTTTATCTGGCGGTGAGATGCTCGTCCGCTTTTTGCGCGACGAAGGCGTCAAATATATCTACGGGTACCCGGGTGGTGCTCTTCTTCATGTCTACGATGCCCTGTTCAAAGAACCGGAAGTGACCCACATCCTGGTTCGTCACGAGCAAGCGGCTACCCATATGGCTGACGGCTATGCCCGTGCCACCGGAAAAGCCGGTGTGGTACTGGTGACTTCCGGGCCGGGCGCGACAAATGCCATCACCGGTATTGCCACGGCGTACATGGACTCCATTCCGATGGTGGTCATTTCCGGCCAGGTGCCGAGCACCATGGTTGGCACCGACGCATTCCAGGAAACCGACATGATCGGTATCTCCCGGCCGATCGTGAAACACAGCTTCATGATCAAGCACGCGTCGGAAATCCCGGAAGTCATGAAGAAGGCCTTCTACCTGGCGCAATCCGGTCGTCCTGGTCCGGTCGTTGTCGATATCCCGAAAGACATGACCAACCCGGCCGAGAAGTTCGAATACGTCTTCCCGAAAAAAGCCAAGCTGCGCTCCTACAGCCCGGCTGTTCGTGGTCACTCCGGTCAAATCCGCAAGGCGGCAGAAATGCTCCTGGCGGCCAAGCGCCCAGTCTTGTACTCGGGCGGCGGCGTGATCCTCGGCGGTGGTTCTGCTCCACTGACCGAACTGGCGAAGATGCTCAACCTGCCAGTGACCAATACCCTGATGGGCCTCGGTGGCTACCCTGGCACCGACCGTCAGTTCATCGGCATGCTCGGCATGCACGGCAGCTACACCGCCAACCTGGCGATGCACCATGCTGACGTGATCCTTGCTGTCGGCGCACGTTTCGACGACCGTGTCATCAACGGTGCCTCGAAGTTCTGCCCGAATGCCAAGATCATTCACATCGACATCGACCCGGCTTCGATCTCCAAGACCATCAAGGCCGATGTGCCTATCGTTGGTCCGGTCGAGAGTGTCCTGACCGAAATGGTCGCGATCCTCAAGGAAATCGGCGAGACCCCGAACAAGGAGTCCGTTGCCAGCTGGTGGAAGCAGGTTGATGAGTGGCGTGGTGATCGCGGCCTGTTCCCTTATGACAAGGGCGACGGCAGCGTCATCAAGCCGCAGACCGTGATCGAAACCCTGTGCGAAGTGACCAAGGGGGATGCTTTTGTAGCTTCCGATGTGGGTCAGCATCAAATGTTCGCGGCGCAGTACTACAAGTTCAACAAGCCGAACCGCTGGATCAACTCCGGTGGCCTGGGCACCATGGGCTTCGGTTTCCCGGCGGCCATGGGCATCAAATTGAGCTTTCCGGATGATGAGGTCGTCTGCGTTACGGGCGAAGGCAGCATCCAGATGAACATTCAGGAGCTGTCGACCTGCCTGCAATACGATTTGCCGGTAAAAATCGTCATCCTGAACAACGGTGTGTTGGGCATGGTTCGCCAGTGGCAGGACATGAGCTACGGCAGCCGTCACTCTCATTCCTACATGGAATCGCTGCCTGATTTCGTCAAGCTGGCGGAGGCTTATGGTCACGTTGGTGTGCGCATCACCGATTCGAAAGATTTGAAGTCGAAGATGGAAGAAGCGTTCGCCATGAAAGATCGGCTGGTGGTGATCGATATTTCGGTCGATACCAGCGAGCACGTCTACCCGATGCAGATCAAAGACGGCTCCATGCGCGATATGTGGCTGAGCAAGACGGAGCGTACCTAATCATGCGGCACATTATTTCCTTGCTTCTGGAAAACGAACCCGGCGCTCTGTCTCGTGTGGTTGGCCTGTTCTCGCAGCGCAACTACAACATCGAAAGCCTGACTGTGGCACCTACCGAAGACCCGACCCTGTCGCGTCTGACGCTGACCACGGTTGGCCACGATGAAGTTATCGAGCAGATCACCAAGAACCTGAACAAGCTGATCGAAGTGGTCAAGCTGGTCGACCTGTCGGAGAGTGCTCACATCGAGCGCGAACTGATGCTGGTCAAAGTCAAGGCCACCGGTGCCCAGCGCGCCGAGATCAAACGCACTACCGATATTTATCGTGGGCAGATCGTTGACGTCAGCGCTAGCGTGTATACCGTTCAACTGACCGGTACCAGCGACAAGCTCGACAGCTTCATTCAGTCCATTGGCACCGCCTCGATTCTGGAAACCGTCCGCAGCGGCGTAACCGGTATTGCCCGCGGCGACAAAGTACTCAGCATCTAAACCAAATTAGCGAATGGCCTGAACGGCCTGGATATATAGGGGAATTTCATGAAAGTTTATTACGAAAAAGACTGCGACCTGTCGATCATCCAGGGCAAGAAAGTTGCCATCATCGGTTACGGTTCCCAGGGCCACGCCCAAGCGTGCAACCTGAAAGACTCCGGCGTTGACGTTACCGTTGGCCTGCGTAAAGGTTCGGCTACTGTCGCCAAGGCTGAAGCTCATGGCCTGAAAGTGACTGACGTTGCTTCTGCCGTTGCTGCTGCCGACCTGGTCATGATCCTGACCCCGGACGAGTTCCAGTCTGCCCTGTACAAGAACGAAATCGAGCCGAACATCAAGAAAGGCGCCACCCTGGCCTTCTCCCACGGCTTCGCGATTCACTACAACCAGGTTGTGCCGCGCGCTGACCTCGACGTGATCATGATCGCGCCGAAGGCTCCAGGCCACACCGTACGTTCCGAGTTCGTGAAGGGTGGCGGTATCCCTGACCTGATCGCGATCTACCAGGACGCCTCGGGCAACGCCAAGAACGTCGCTCTGTCCTACGCTGCCGGCGTCGGTGGCGGTCGTACCGGCATCATCGAAACCACCTTCAAGGACGAGACCGAAACCGACCTGTTCGGCGAACAAGCCGTTCTGTGCGGCGGTACCGTTGAACTGGTCAAAGCCGGTTTCGAAACCCTGGTTGAAGCTGGCTACGCGCCGGAAATGGCCTACTTCGAGTGCCTGCACGAACTGAAGCTGATCGTTGACCTCATGTACGAAGGCGGTATCGCCAACATGAACTACTCGATCTCCAACAACGCCGAATACGGCGAGTACGTGACCGGCCCTGAAGTCATCAACGCCGAATCCCGTCAGGCCATGCGCAACGCCCTGAAACGTATTCAGGACGGCGAATATGCCAAGATGTTCATCAGCGAAGGCGCTACCGGCTATCCTTCGATGACCGCCAAGCGTCGTAACAACGCCGCTCACGGTATCGAAATCATCGGCGAGCAACTGCGCTCCATGATGCCGTGGATCGGTGCCAACAAGATCGTCGACAAAGCTAAAAACTAAGTCACGCCCTTGTACGAAAAACGCGGCTTAGGCCGCGTTTTTTCGTTTGGGAGGCCGGTTCTGGTATAAAGCTGCATCGTTTGCGGCCGAACCGTCGTCCCAGACACCTGTCCAGACTTTCCACCCCGTTGCAAGGTAATGTCCATGAGCGAACGCCCCGAAGAGCCAAACCAGGCTTCTGACGCCGAAAGCCTGCTGCCCATCGATGAACATGTCGAGGAAGGGCATGACGCTGAAGGTCGTAAAGTCCGGCATCGTGGTATCTATCTTCTGCCGAATCTGTTCACCACTGCGAACCTGTTCGCAGGGTTCTATTCCATCATCAACTCAATGAGCGCCCAGGCGGCTCTGAGTGCCGGTGACTCGGCCAACGCGAGCAAGTACTTTGCGTTTGCGGCCATCGCCATTTTCGTCGCGATGGTACTCGACGGCCTCGATGGGCGCGTGGCCCGCATGACCAATACCCAGAGCGCCTTTGGTGCCGAGTACGACTCACTGTCGGACATGGTTGCCTTCGGTGTGGCGCCGGCATTGCTGGCCTTCGGCTGGGCCCTGGGCGACATGGGCAAGGTCGGCTGGATGGTTGCCTTCATCTATGTGGCGGGAGCGGCTTTGCGTCTCGCGCGCTTCAACACCCAGGTCGGTACCGCGGACAAGCGCTACTTCATCGGTCTGGCCAGTCCCGCCGCTGCGGGTGTAGTTGCAGGCATCGTCTGGGCGTTCAGCGATTACGGCATCCAGGGGTCGAAGATGTCCTTCCTGGTTGCGCTGATGGTTGCTGCGGCGGGCATGCTGATGGTCAGCAACATCAAGTACAACAGCTTCAAGGAGCTGGATTTGAAAGGCCGTGTGCCGTTCGTGGCGATCCTCGCGGTAGTGCTGGTGTTCGCAGTGGTGTTCAGTGATCCGCCGCGCATTCTGCTGCTGGTTTTCCTCGCCTATGCGGCATCCGGCCCGGTGCAGTACTTGTTGCATCTTCGTCGGCGTAAAAGCGCCGAGTGATGTAATTTCCCTCATACTCCGCAGTCTGTTGGTGCATCTGTTCTCCAAAGCTGCGGAGTAGCCATGCTGATCAAAGTCTCCAAAGCGTCCGACTGCCATGAGTCGGACGTCACGCCAGAATCCCTCTATCTGTCTCGACGCAATGTGCTGGGTGCCACGGTTGCCGGCTTCGCCCTGGGCAGCCTGCCGCTATGGGCCAGCGCTGGCGATGGTCCGCGTTACCCGGATGTCGAGCCTGGCAAGGCGCCTTCCTGGTTCGGCGAAAAGCTCCCGGCCACCAAGTGGGGGGCGGTCAACGTCAAGGATGAGGTGATCACGCCGTTCAAGGATGCGACCCACTACAACAACTTCTACGAGTTCGGCACCGACAAAGGTGATCCGGCCGCCAACGCCGGCACGCTGAAGACGGAGCCGTGGTCGGTGGTCGTGGACGGGGAGGTGGGCAAGCCCGGTCGGTATGCGCTGGAAGACTTCATGAAGCCGTATCAGCTGGAGGAGCGAATCTACCGGCTGCGCTGCGTGGAAGCCTGGTCGATGGTCATTCCCTGGATCGGTTTCCCGCTCTCGGCTTTGCTCAAGGAAGTCGAGCCGACCTCGAAAGCCAGATTCATCCGCTTCGAAACCCTGCAGGATCCCAAAAGCATGCTGGGTCAGCGCTCCGGTTTTGCCTTGATCGACTGGCCGTATATAGAAGGGTTGCGTCTGGATGAAGCGATGAGCCCGTTGGCGATTCTTGCGGTAGGCATGTACGGGCGTGAGTTGCCTAATCAAAACGGTGCGCCGTTGCGTTTGGTGGTGCCCTGGAAATATGGCTTCAAGAGCATCAAGTCCATCGTGCGCATCAGTCTGGTCAGCGAGCAGCCGAAAACCACCTGGCAGAGCATTGCTGCGGATGAATATGGCTTTTATGCGAACGTGAACCCCACGGTTGATCATCCTCGCTGGACTCAGGCCCGTGAGCGTCGCCTGCCCAGCGGCTTGTTCAAGCCCAATGTGCGCGACACGCAAATGTTCAACGGCTATTCAGAGGAAGTCGCTTCTTTATATGCGGGGCTCGACCTGAGGAAGAACTACTGATGCGCTATCCGGTTTGGCGTATCGGTGTCTTTGTTGTGGTGCTGGTGTGGCCGCTGTTGTGGTTGTACCAGGCCTGGGAGGATGTCCTCGGTCCGGATCCGGGCAAGGTACTGGTCGATCGGCTGGGTTTGGGGGCGCTTGTTCTGCTGCTTGTAATCTTGAGCTTGACGCCTTTGCAGAAACTCACCGGTTGGGCGGGCTGGAATGCCGTGCGGCGACAGTTGGGATTGTGGTGTTTTGCCTATGTGCTGCTCCACCTCGGTAGTTATTGCGCATTCATACTTGGTTTTGACTGGTCGCAGCTGGGTGTCGAGCTGCGCAAGCGGCCTTACATTATTGTCGGGGTGCTGGGTTTTCTTGGTTTGCTGGCCTTGGCGGTGACTTCCAATCGATACAGTCAGCGGCGATTGGGGGCGAGCTGGAAGAAGTTGCATCGCCTGGCGTATGTCATTCTCGGGCTTGGATTACTGCATATGCTCTGGATTGTGCGCGCCGACCTCAAAGAGTGGGTGATCTATGCATCTATAGGTGCATTGCTGTTAGCGGTGCGGCTACCGCCTTTGGCTCGTCGAATCCCGCGTCTAATGGCTAAAAAGGGCTCTTCTGCCAAAAAGGCGTAAATAGAGGTTGACGGCACATTTC
>NZ_CATKPZ010000043.1:0-1446 GCF_949767415.1 Pseudomonas sp. IT-196MI5 | reverse complement strand
GTCCTCTCACATACATGGACGCCCCCCGTTTGCCGAGCTTTCAATTGGTGACAACACAGACGGGGTTGAGATTGCAGCCATACATCCGGACTTTATGTGAGGCTCTGCCTCTGTCCCTGATGGAAATTCGCTGATCGGGCTCTTATCACCACCACGCGCTCGAAGCGCCTGTGAGAGGGCAGAGTTACCCGATCCCGGTCCGACCTGTCTTGCCATCACGTCATGATTGCCTGGGCAACCTTGGTAGTACTCCTTTCTAACGCTTCATTGCTTGACTCCACCGGTCTGGTTACGCGCCTGCGACAGCAGGGGTGTAACCAGACCGGAATCTGCGGTCGTGGGCCAGCAGCGCCCAGGCAATCCGGGCATTCTTGTTGGCCTGCGCGATGACTGCCACATTCGTGTTGCGACGCGCCAACAAACCCTTCAGCCAATCCGATGAGGGGTCGGTTTTACCTTCGGCGTAACGAACCACCGCTCGCGCACCATGAACCAGCAATGTGCGCAAATAGCTATCGCCTCGCTTGCTGATACCTAACAGCGTGGACTTGCCTCCGCTCGAATGCTGTCGCGGTACTAATCCCAACCATGCCGCCATCTGCCGACCGTTGGCAAAACTCTTCGCATCACCTACCGAAGCGACCAGAGCGCTTGCGGTGATCGGTCCAATACCCGGTATTTCTGCAAGCTTGCAACTGGCCTCATTCTCTCGATGCCATTGTTGAATTTCCCGTTCAAGTTGACCCACCTGCCGGTCCAACTCCTTCAAATGATCGCCCAGGCGCTGCATCAACTGCCGGAATGAACCGGGCAGACCGTTTTCGCCATCTTCCAGGATGCCTGGCAAACGCTCGGCGATATGCCTGATCCCTTGCGCGATGACAATGCCGAACTCACCGAGCAGCCCACGAATTGCGTTAGCTTGCGCAGTACGAGCCTTCACAAAACCCTGCCGCGCCCGATGCATGGCCAATATCCCTTGTTGCTCTGTCGTCTTGATCGGTACGAAGCGCATATTGGGTCGAGCGACCGCTTCACAAATGGCCTCTGCATCGGCTACGTCGTTCTTGTTCGTTTTCACATAGGGCTTAACAAATTGTGGAGCCATCAACTTGACCGTATGTCCAAATGCTTGCAGCTTTCTTGCCCAGTGATGGGCGCTGCCGCAAGCCTCCATGCCAATCAAGCACGGCGCCAATACTGCAAAGAAAGGGGCAAGCTGGTCACGTTTGAGCTGCTTCTTCAGTACTGGTTTCCCTCGCTCGTCAACTCCGTGTACTTGAAACACGTTTTTTGCCAAATCGATACCAACAGTCGTAAGCTTCATGAGGACGCTCCCTTCCGTTAAGTGCTATTAACACTTTCACTTTGGCACATCGATGCCGTTAGGACAGGGAGCGTCCATTCCATTACCACCGTACGTACGGTTCCGTATACGGCGGTTCA
>NZ_CATKPZ010000042.1:0-1455 GCF_949767415.1 Pseudomonas sp. IT-196MI5 | reverse complement strand
CTGTAATTGGATGGACTCGCCCAAGCCGAGGCGTCAATGCGCCACGGTGGCAGTCTAAACAGCCAACGACAGCGAGGGCGAGCCCATGAAAAATCATAGTTCGATTGATCAATCCGTGTCTTCTTCCGATTTGTCGGCCTGCACAACCTTGGCGGTCGATCTGGCCAAACAGGTCTTTCAGGTCGCCGGTGAAGATGTGCTCGGCCAGGTGCTCTACGAGCAGCGGATCAAGTCGCGCGAGGCGTTTTATGATTTTCTCCGACAGTTGCCGCCTCATGTCGTGGTTTTGATGGAGACCGGTCCGGGTGCCCAGGCCTGGGCCCGGCAGCTGCAAGACCAAGGCAACCCGGTGCGGATTCTTCCAGCCGGTCTGGTGGCCACACATCGCAGCGGGCCTAAAAATGATCGCAACGATGCGCTGGCGATTCTGCGGGCTAATCGCGATGAAAAAATCTGCGCAGTACCGGTAAAAAGCGTTGCGGCGCTAGCAATGCAGGCGTTGCATCGCGCCCGCCAGGGCTATGTGCGTCGACGCACGGCCCTCAGTAATCAGATGCGCGGTCTGCTGCTTGAGCACGGCGTAGCCTTGGCGCAGGGCGATGTTGCGATCAGCCAGAAAATCCCGCGGGTGCTGGAAGATGCCACCCAGCCGGTGCCGGGCCTGCTGCGTGAACTGATCGACGAACTGTTGGCCGAGTGGCGCCATTTGGGCGAGCGCATCAGCGTACTGACGGGACGCCTGGAAGTGGCCGCCAACGCCGACATGACGGCGAAGCGGCTAATGACTGTGCGCGGCATCGGCCCGGTCACTGCCACGGCACTGGTGGCCAAGGAAACCAAGCCTGAGCGATTTCCCAATGCCCGCAAGTTTGCCGCGTACTTTGGCATGGTGCCTGACCAGCACAGCAGCGGGGAGACGGTCCGGCTGGGGGACATGACCAAGCGAGGTGATGCTTATTTACGCAGCCTGATGATCCAGGGAGCCCATGCGGTGCTGCAACAACTACGACCTGATTCCCAGCAACCCGATGACCGCCGCTTGTTGCACTGGATGAGCCGGTTGGGCCGTAAGGAGGCCGCGATCAGGCTAGCCAACCGCAACCTGCGAATCGTCTGGGTGCTTCTACAGAATGACCAGACTTATCGTCGCCACGCTGGTGATGGCCAGCCAGCGACGATGGGCCACTGAGCGACAGAGTTCTGCCACCGAGGTACTAACCGTCTGACCCTCTGCTGAAAAAAATTGACCCCAGGTAAGACCGGCGTGGGTTGATGCCTAAGCTCCTACTGGCCTTCGAGGCCTGACTGTAATCGGCATACCACGAGCTTTTCCAATTTTGGCCAGAAGCCGAAGACGGCTTCCACGAATAGGCCTGATACATAGATGCAACGGGGCAGCGGTTTTTCAAAAGCGGGTAGACAGTGGGGGCGAGTCCATACATAGGAGCTGGCTTG
>NZ_CATKPZ010000041.1:0-1554 GCF_949767415.1 Pseudomonas sp. IT-196MI5 | reverse complement strand
AGTATAACCAGATTGCTTGGGGTTATATGGTCAAGTGAAGAAGCGCATACGGTGGATGCCTTGGCAGTCAGAGGCGATGAAAGACGTGGTAGCCTGCGAAAAGCTTCGGGGAGTCGGCAAACAGACTTTGATCCGGAGATGTCTGAATGGGGGAACCCAGCCATCATAAGATGGTTATCTTGTACTGAATACATAGGTGCAAGAGGCGAACCAGGGGAACTGAAACATCTAAGTACCCTGAGGAAAAGAAATCAACCGAGATTCCCTTAGTAGTGGCGAGCGAACGGGGACCAGCCCTTAAGTGGCTTTGAGATTAGCGGAACGCTCTGGAAAGTGCGGCCATAGTGGGTGATAGCCCTGTACGCGAAAATCTCTTGGTCATGAAATCGAGTAGGACGGAGCACGAGAAACTTTGTCTGAATATGGGGGGACCATCCTCCAAGGCTAAATACTACTGACTGACCGATAGTGAACTAGTACCGTGAGGGAAAGGCGAAAAGAACCCCGGAGAGGGGAGTGAAATAGATCCTGAAACCGTATGCGTACAAGCAGTGGGAGCCCACTTTGTTGGGTGACTGCGTACCTTTTGTATAATGGGTCAGCGACTTATTTTCAGTGGCGAGCTTAACCGAATAGGGGAGGCGTAGCGAAAGCGAGTCTTAATAGGGCGTCTAGTCGCTGGGAATAGACCCGAAACCGGGCGATCTATCCATGGGCAGGTTGAAGGTTAGGTAACACTGACTGGAGGACCGAACCGACTACCGTTGAAAAGTTAGCGGATGACCTGTGGATCGGAGTGAAAGGCTAATCAAGCTCGGAGATAGCTGGTTCTCCTCGAAAGCTATTTAGGTAGCGCCTCATGTATCACTGTAGGGGGTAGAGCACTGTTTCGGCTAGGGGGTCATCCCGACTTACCAAACCGATGCAAACTCCGAATACCTACAAGTGCCGAGCATGGGAGACACACGGCGGGTGCTAACGTCCGTCGTGAAAAGGGAAACAACCCAGACCGTCAGCTAAGGTCCCAAAGTTATGGTTAAGTGGGAAACGATGTGGGAAGGCTTAGACAGCTAGGAGGTTGGCTTAGAAGCAGCCACCCTTTAAAGAAAGCGTAATAGCTCACTAGTCGAGTCGGCCTGCGCGGAAGATGTAACGGGGCTCAAACCATACACCGAAGCTACGGGTATCACCTTCGGGTGATGCGGTAGAGGAGCGTTCTGTAAGCCTGTGAAGGTGAGTTGAGAAGCTTGCTGGAGGTATCAGAAGTGCGAATGCTGACATGAGTAACGACAATGGGTGTGAAAAACACCCACGCCGAAAGACCAAGGTTTCCTGCGCAACGTTAATCGACGCAGGGTTAGTCGGTCCCTAAGGCGAGGCTGAAAAGCGTAGTCGATGGAAAACAGGTTAATATTCCTGTACTTCTGGTTATTGCGATGGAGGGACGGAGAAGGCTAGGCCAGCTTGGCGTTGGTTGTCCAAGTTTAAGGTGGTAGGCTGGAATCTTAGGTAAATCCGGGATTCTAAGGCCGAGAGCTGATGACGAGTTACCCT
>NZ_CATKPZ010000040.1:0-1714 GCF_949767415.1 Pseudomonas sp. IT-196MI5 | reverse complement strand
TTGACCGACGAACACGGCGACATCGCCTGGGCCGGCGTCTACAAAGCTTGGGGTTTAGCCAAGGAACAGCGCAGCGAGACTGCCAAGCGCACAGATATCCGCAATCCACTGCGCTTTCAGGGGCAGTACTTCGACGTGGAAACCGGGCTGCACTACAACCGCTATCGGTACTATGATCCGCAGACCGGGCGGTTTATTGGCAAGGACCCGATTGGGTTTGCGGGTGGGCTGAATGTCTATGCCTATGCGCCGAATCCAGTTGGGTGGATTGACCCGCTCGGGCTGGCAGCCAACAGAGGAAGAATCCAAGCTCAAGGGACAAAACTTGAACAGTCGGTAAGTTGGAACCAAGACTCACCACTTACCGCTGCTGATGCAAAACTAAAACTGGATGAACTCAAGGGAAAACTAGGCCGTCAAGATTTGAGAGCTCGGGAAGAAGCCTTCGGCAAAACCGAGCGTTTTATTGATAATGCTTGCGCCTGTGGTGGTGTTAGCGCCCCCGTGAGCAAGACATTTATGGTGAGAGATACCGCACACGAACGTGTGGATATAGAAGTCACCTCTGGAACAGCATTTACGGATAAATAATATGTTTAACGACTACCTATCCACTCCAAGCACATACAAAAAACTTGAAAAACACATCAAAGAAACCTTTATCGAACTTGCATTTTCATACAACATAGACATTGAGAGCTTTATTACTCCTTTTTATAACACAAGCTTTTCCAACGGAACTCCCTTTATGGACGCCAACCCCATATTTTCGGTCAAACACAAAAAAACAGGAAACATATTAAAAATAGTTCTGGATGAAGACCTCGGCAAAACCATTCTTACCACTAAAAAATCAGGACTAGGGTATGAAACATCCATTATTTCCGCTCAAAAAGACCTCATCTCAATTAAAAATGAAATATCTAAATGGCTCAACACACTTACCACTTAAATTGGTCATTCTCTATCGACACTGGCCACACACTAGCCTAATCGTCAGTAACCACCACAATCCTTCAATCTAAAAAACGAGACGAGTCAGTATGAATAACCTCCCATCTCCATATTCCCTCCAGCAGAACGAGACAGCCGTCTTCAACCAGCAGCCAGAGCGAGTGCTATGAAATGATGCCAATAGTTCGACTCGGCGATACCACCGACCACGGCGGCGTTGTCACCGAATCCATCCCCCACACCAACCTCAACGGCAAACCGATGGCCGGTAAAGGCCACATGGTGATGTGCCCCTTGTGCAAGGGGCCCTTCCCGATTGCCGAAGGCAGCAGCACCTATTCCGTCAACGGAATACCCGTGGCTTTAGATGGCATGAAGACTACCTGCGGTGCCACCCTGATCGCCAGCGGCTCGCGTGGTGCCGTGCATCGCTGACCGGCGCCCCGCTCTTTAACAACTGGACGACCCCGGCATTAGCTTGATCGCGCTAAGGCCTTTGCCTGCGAAGAGTGGCAGACCGAATCCTTCGCCTACGACGGCAATGGCAACCTGCTGCTGGCCGAAAACGCCGCCTGCAAACTGCAATGGTTCTACGACCGTGCGGGTAACAACACCCGTGAGCATCAATACCTGCGTTACCTTCAAGAACCGCATGTAGCGGTGTGGAAGCATGAACACGATGCCCTCAACCAGCGTATCGCCACCACCCGCCCGGACGGGCATCGGGTCAGCTGGCTGACCTATGGCAGCGGCCATCTGC
>NZ_CATKPZ010000039.1:0-1900 GCF_949767415.1 Pseudomonas sp. IT-196MI5 | reverse complement strand
TTGGCGCAGGGCATCGGTGTGGGTGAGCAGGCGGCCCTCGGCGTCGCGTTCGAAAAGTTCTTCGGTCTTGTCCGGGTGGATCAGTCGCACCCGTTGCCCGGTGCGGTACTCATAGGCAGTAGTGTTCCCTTCGGCATCGGTAAAGCTGGTGAGCTGCCCCAAAGAATCGTACTGCCACTGGTTGATCTTTCCCGAACAGTCGATGTAGCGGCCCAGTTGGCCGTCAGCGTTGTAGGCCAGTTGCTTGCTGCCGCCGTTGGCGTCGGTGATGAGGATGGGCAGGTTGTCGCTGTTGTAGCTGTACTGGGTGGTGTTTTCCAGCAGGTCGATGGTTTCGATGATGTTGCCGCGTTGATCGTAATCGTACCGCCACAGGCCACCTTCGGCGTCGCGGGTTTTGACGCAGGCAGGGGCATTGGCGCGACTAAGCCAATGCCGCTAACGTCCGGTTGTTAAAGAGCGGGGTGCCGGTCAGCGATGCACGGCACCGCGCGAGCCGCTGGCAATCAGGGTGGCGCCGCAGGTGGTTTTCATGCCGGCCAGCGCCACGGATATTCCGTTGACGGAATAGGTGCTGCTGCCTTCGGCAATCGGGAAGGGCCCCTTGCATAAGGGGCACATCACCATGTGGCCTTTGCCGGCCATCGGTTTGCCGTTGAGGTTGGTGTGGGGGATGGATTCGGTGACAACGCCACCGTGGTCGGTGGTGTCGCCGAGGCGAATTATATTATTCATACGCGCCTATGCATTGCGTGCTGGTTGCGTGAGCATCAGCTTGATGGGTTCTATTGATTGGATTTGACTGCTCGGAGATTTCCTGATGGTTTTGATATTTTGTGTATTAATAAACTTGTCTCAGAGTTTGGAGAGTAAGTAAAAGTTTGGATTGTGTTTTTGCCGGGGTGGATTTTCAAACTGATGGCCTCGGTTTCTGAGTAATGAGTTGCTGAGTCGAAAATCGTCAAAGCCCCAGAGGGCAAGATTATGTCAAGATGCTCCTCGTACGTACTTGGGAATCGAATATTTTGAATTTCCTTCAATGCACTCTGCTCACTTGTCGCCCACTTCCATCTAACAATGAGGGTGTGATCATCTGAATGGGCCACAAGCGTACGCAACGGTTCATCCCCTATGACCAGAGCGGTGACATTTCGCGTCGATACTAATTCGATGTAGTTAACGGTGTTGCAGGCTAGATCGAAATCTGATGGGCGGCCATTAGTGCCGCCCCATAAAGGGGCGAGGTGCTTTTCAATAGCGACTAGTGGGCCACCGGAGCTTTCTATCCAGTCTGAGAATTCATAAATTTTCATCGTTGGTTCATCCTTCGTTTTTCTTGCGTAACTTGTCCGGCCTGTCTCAGACTGCAAGGTCTGCAGTGTGCATATAGCCGCTGTGGCCCATTTTCAGTATTAAGCGCATTTGCTGGTTGGTGATCGGGGATAAAGTCGCCGCTTTTGGTTCCGGGGTTATGCGTACCACACGTGTGACAGCCATCTCTGTACCCAATAACGTTTATATTTGTTCGCTCTTCTCTGTTGAAATTTCGTTCAGGGCCCCTTGCGGGTATGGACTCTGGGGCGTTTTTTCCAGGCGTCAAGGTGTCGTTTCTGGCAAGTCCAAATGGATCAATCCAGTCCACCGGATTCGGCGCATAGGCATAGATATTCAGCCCACCCGCAAACCCAATCGGATCCTTGCCAATAAATCGCCCTACCTGAGGATCATAGTACCGATAGCGGTTGTAGTGCAGCCCGGTTTCGACATCGAAGTACTGCCCCTGAAAGCGCAATGGATTGCGGATATCCGCATGTTTGGCGGTCTCACTGCGTTGCTCCTTGGCCAGGCCCCAGACCTTGTAGACCCCACTCCAGGCGATATCACCCTGTTCGTCGGTCAG
>NZ_CATKPZ010000038.1:0-2828 GCF_949767415.1 Pseudomonas sp. IT-196MI5 | reverse complement strand
CCGCGAAGCCGGGCCGATGTGGAACAAGCTGGAGCGGGCCAAGCTCGATGAACAATACGGCTGCGGCTACACGATCTATGGCTGGGACGGTGATCTGCTGGCTTTCGAAAGCCGCAACAACGACAAGCGCGAACGCCTGACCCACTACTTTTTTGAACCGGGCAGTTTTGTGCCGGTGGCGCAGGCGGTGGAGCAACGCAGCATCCAATTGGTGGCCGAGCCGGTCTATGAGGGCGCTTACGACATCGACCATGACCCGGTGTGGCAGCACAAGCCAACGCCAATAAACTTCAATGCACTGGCCTGGTACCAGTGCGATCACCTCGGCACGCCGATGGAGCTGACCGACGAGCACGGCGACATCGCCTGGAGTGGGGTCTACAAGGTCTGGGGCTTGGCCAAGGAGCAACGCAGCGAGACTGCCAAGCGGGCGGATATCCGCAATCCATTGCGCTTTCAAGGCCAGTACTTCGATGTGGAAACCGGGCTGCACTACAACCGCTATCGGTACTATGATCCTCAGGTAGGGCGATTTATTGGCAAGGATCCGATTGGCTTTGCGGGTGGGTTGAATGTCTATGCATATGCGCCAAATCCGGCCGGATGGGTTGATCCGCTCGGATTGTCATTTGCAGAGGCAGCTGCCAATGCCGCACTTTCTGCAGGTAAAAAATCTGGAGCAGCGGCAGAATTGCGAGTTGGGAACCAAGTATTTACAGGGATAAGCGGAGAAAGCGCACCTCACAATCCGAAAGTAACTGGCGCTTTAATGGGGACGCCCGGAGCAAACCGAGCGAATTGGCACGGAGGATGCGCTGAAATTGTTTGCCTCGACAAAGCATTAAATGCGGGAGTAGATCCCGCAGGCGGCACCAGTCGAGCAGTGAATATCGGAATTTCAGGATCCGGGCACAATACACCCAAACCTGCATGCTCATCCTGTCGCGACATTCAGAAATACTTTGGAGTTAATATATGAATTTTACAATCGGATCAATTAACTGGCCAGCGGACCATCGCGAGGCAATATGCTTATATCTCAAGTACATAACCAAGACACTAGAAGAGCTACACATTGCATTCCCGAACGACTCTAGAGACCCTATCGAGATTGCCAAGGGCTATATTAACGGAGCCATTACAGGCGATATGTGTCGGGCAGAGTCAATGCGATGGTGGGAAATAGTTGATACTGAAGACTCCATTAGGGACTTTCAAAATCCGCGCATATTAATGGCAAGAATGGCCATTTGCTTATTATCAATAGACGAAAATGACACATTGAGTCTTGGCGAGGATCTATCTTGGTTTATTGAACTCCTCGACTCCATGAATGCAGATACGGATAGGGCGATCACTATAATGATCGACCATTTCACGTCCCACACAAATTAGCGGTAGGACACAGATGTTATCGGCAGTATTAACGAGATGCGTCGCATTGAAACAAGAAGCCGAACCTAGAGTAGGTGATTACTGATGAGCATTCACCCAAAGAAAATTCAAAATATCATATCTCTAACTCAGCAGGAGCGATACGACTATTTTTTGCGGAAAACTGCGGACTCTATGCTCCTATGGGGACTCTTCAATGAAGGCTGGGCAACCGCCAATGGAAAGATATTTTCAGTTCCACTTTGGCCCGAAGAGTGCTTCGCACAAATGTGCGCCACCGATGAATGGAGCGATTTAACGGAAAAATACATTGAGATGAAGACGTTTATTGAAAGCTGGATACCTGGAATGGAAAAAGACAATAGAACATTCCTTGCATTTCCAACACTTGGAAACAAAGGACTTAGCAAGACTCCGCACGCCCTTCTTTCTGATCTGAAAAACGAGATGAGCCAGTATGAATAATTACCCGACCTCATATACCTGCCAATGGACCAAAACAGCCGCTAGTACAGAGCAAGAGCTGTAAAATGATGCTGATCATCCGCCTCGACGACACCACCGACCACGGCGGTGTTGTCACTGAATCCATCCCCCACACCAACCTCAACGGCAAACCGATGGCCGGCAAAGGCAACATGGTGAGCTGCCCGTTGTGTAAAGGCGACTTCCCGATCACGGAGGGCAGCAGCACTTACTCCGCCAACGGCATTCCGGTAGCTCTGGACGGCATGAAAACCGGATGTGGCGCGACCCTGATCGCCAGCGGCTCGCGCGGCTCCGTGCATCGCTGACCGCCCCCGCTCTTTAACAATGGACGACCCCGGCATTAGCTTGATCGCGCTAATGCCTATGCCAATTTCAAAACCCGCGACGACGAAGGCGGCCTGTGGCGGTACGACTACGATCAACGCGGCAACATCATCGAAACCATCGACCCGCTGGAGAACAAAACCCAGTACACCTACAACAGCGACAACCTGCCCGTGGTCATCACCGATGCCAACGGCGGTGCCAAGCAACTGGCCTACAACGCCGAGGGCCGCCTGCTCACCCACACCGATGCCCTGCGCCAACGCACCACCTGGCACTACAACGAAGCCGGGCTGATCCGGCAGCGCCAGGACGCCAACGACACAACCCTCGACTACCGCTGGGACCGTCTCGGCCAACTGATCGAACTGCGCAACGAAAACAACAGCAGCGCCAGCTTCAAATACGACCCGGCCGGGCGCCTGCTCAAGGAAACCGGCTTCGACCAGCAGACCACCCACTACCTGTACGACCACGGCAGCAATCAGCCGACCCGCCGCCTCGATGGCGACCGCGTTACCGAATTCGAATACGACGCGCTCGGCCGCCTGATCGCCCGTCATGCCGGGCACAAGGACGGCCTGGAATGGCAGACCGAATCCTTCGCCTACGACGGCAAT
>NZ_CATKPZ010000037.1:0-4116 GCF_949767415.1 Pseudomonas sp. IT-196MI5 | reverse complement strand
GTGCGGCTGGGGCGGCCGATCAGCACGATCCCGCCAAATCAGGGCGGGGCGCGGCATTTTGCAGGCGAACTTTGTGCCCTTCAAGGGATTATGACGGGTGACGGAAAATTAACTACAAGTCACCCCGTGACCGAATGTCGCAACCAACCGGCTCCATCCCTTGCAGACCGTGCTTTGCAAGGATTCTGGCCGAAATTGAAGAATTTACACATCGGCCGTATGAATGATGCGGTATCGCTTCGAAATAGTGGCGCAAAGCCGCGTGCTCAGGCGCTTGTGGGACGTTTGTACAGCTTCTCGATACAGTTTGCTGACATGCGACAAATACGTATATCTGTAGGGCTTTGCATTTGCTGACTACGAGGTCAAGTAACGCTGCGAGGCCTTTATCCTTCTAGGCTGTAGCTGTGCGCCTGATTTACCAGCCAGTCGCGAAATGCCTTCAAAGACGCGGATTCGACCTTTCGCTCAGGAATCATCAGGTAATAAGCCTTGATGCTGGACAGTGCTTGCGGGTTGGCGATCACCAGGCGTTTCTCTTTCAGCTCACGTTGAATCAGGAACGGCGGGATCAGGGCAATGCCCATGTCGTGCATGGCTGCCTGGGCGAGCATGGAGAATAGCTCGTAGCGGGGGCCTGTCATGTCTCGCGGGACATTCAGGTGTTGGGAATCGAACCATTGGCGCCAGGCATAGGGGCGGGTGGTTTGTTGCAGAAGAGGCAAGTCGGCGATTTCACTGGGCGTCAGACTGGTCTTGTTTCCGAGCAGGTTGGGGCTGCAAACCGGCATCGGATTTTCACCCATCAGTCTGTGGGACTCTGTACCCGACCAATCCGCATCGCCGAAGTAGATAGCGGCATCAAAGTCAGTGTCGGCGAACAGGAACGGCCGTGTGCGGTTGGTCAGGTTGACCGTCACTTCCG
Source organism: Pseudomonas sp. IT-196MI5 (assembly GCF_949767415.1). Lineage (NCBI taxonomy): Bacteria > Pseudomonadati > Pseudomonadota > Gammaproteobacteria > Pseudomonadales > Pseudomonadaceae > Pseudomonas > Pseudomonas sp. IT-196MI5. The sequence goes on along the minus strand of NZ_CATKPZ010000037.1, from coordinate 3,191 downwards.
GGTGCTTTTGCTGAAAGTCCTTGAGACGCGGCAGCAGCCATTGGGTACCGAAGGTCGGAACCACCGCCAATTCGATCACGTTGGCGCCCTGCTGACCCATCACCGACAGGGTGTCCCGTTCGACCGCATCGAGCTGTGTGGCAACCCGACGGCTATAGGAAAGCCCGGCCTCCGTCAGCTTCACTCCACGCCGCGAGCGTCGGAACAGTTCCACACTGAGGAACTCTTCAAGGCTGGCGATCTGTCGGCAAATCGCTCCTTGGGTCAGCGAAAGTTCCTGGGCGGCCTTGGTGAAGCTCTCATGGCGCGCTGCAGCCTCGAAGCTGATCAGGGCGGTGGTGCTGGGTATTTTTCTGCGCATGTACGTCAACCTCACTAATGGATCGCATAAGCGCTCTTTTGCGATGTTACGGAGTGAGAAATTAGCACAACAGTATGCAAAATCCTCGTTTGCCGTGGCGCCGATCCGGGCCTAGGATCAGTCCACGTTATTTGACCCGATTCGAGAGGACACACTCATGGGCGGTAAAGCTAGCTTCAACTGGATCGATCCTCTGCTGCTGGATCAACAGCTCACTGAAGAAGAACGCATGATTCGCGACACGGCTGCGCAGTTTGCTCAGCAGAGCCTTGCGCCGCGCATTCTTGAAGCTTTCCGTCATGAGAAGACCGATCCGGCGATCTTCCGCGAAATGGGCGAGATCGGTCTGTTGGGCGCAACCATTCCCGAGCAGTACGGTGGCAGTGGCCTGAACTACGTCAGCTATGGCTTGATCGCCCGTGAAGTCGAGCGTATCGACTCGGGCTATCGCTCGATGATGAGCGTGCAGTCCTCGCTGGTGATGGTGCCAATCAATGAGTTCGGTACCGAAGCGCAGAAGCAGAAGTACCTGCCGAAACTGGCGTCGGGCGAGTGGATCGGCTGCTTCGGCCTGACCGAGCCTAACCATGGCTCCGACCCGGGCGCGATGATTTCTCGTGCGCGCAAAGTGGAGGGTGGCTACAGCCTCACCGGCAACAAGATGTGGATCACCAACAGCCCGATCGCCGATGTGTTCGTGGTCTGGGCCAAGGACGATGCCGGCGACATCCGCGGCTTCGTTCTGGAGAAAGGCTGGAAAGGTCTGAGCGCTCCGGCGATTCACGGCAAGGTGGGCCTGCGCGCATCGATCACCGGTGAAATCGTGATGGACAACGTGTTCGTCCCGGAAGAGAACATTTTCCCGGATGTCCGTGGCCTGAAAGGTCCTTTCACTTGCCTCAACTCGGCACGTTACGGCATCTCCTGGGGGGCGCTGGGTGCGGCCGAGTTCTGCTGGCACACCGCTCGCCAGTACACCCTGGATCGTCAACAGTTCGGTCGCCCGCTGGCCGCTACCCAGTTGATCCAGAAGAAGCTTGCCGATATGCAGACTGAAATCACCATGGCGCTGCAAGGCTGCCTGCGTCTGGGTCGCATGAAGGATGAAGGCACCGCGGCGGTCGAAATCACTTCGATGATGAAGCGCAACTCTTGCGGCAAGTCCCTGGACATCGCGCGCATGGCTCGCGATATGTTGGGCGGCAACGGCATCTCCGATGAGTTTGGTGTCGCGCGTCACCTGGTCAACCTGGAAGTGGTGAACACCTATGAAGGTACGCACGACGTCCATGCACTGATCCTCGGTCGTGCGCAAACCGGCCTCCAGGCGTTCTATTAAGGAGAACGTCCATGGGCGCGCTATCGCATCTACGGGTACTGGATTTATCGCGGGTGCTGGCCGGGCCTTGGGCCGGGCAGATCCTGGCCGACCTTGGCGCCGAAGTGATCAAGGTCGAGCGCCCGGGTAACGGCGATGACACGCGCGCCTGGGGGCCGCCGTTCCTTAAAGACGCCTATGGCGAGAACACCAGCGAGGCCGCCTATTACTTGTCGGCCAATCGCAACAAGCAATCGGTCACCATCGACTTCACTCGCCCTGAAGGGCAGAAGCTGGTGCGTGAACTGGCGGCCAAGTCGGACATCCTGATCGAGAACTTCAAGGTCGGCGGTCTGGCGGCTTATGGCCTGGACTATGAATCGCTAAAGGCGATCAATCCGGATCTGATCTATTGCTCGATCACCGGGTTTGGCCAGACTGGTCCTTATGCCAAACGTGCGGGTTATGACTTCATGATCCAGGGGCTCGGCGGCCTCATGAGCCTGACGGGGAGACCTGAAGGTGAGGACGGCGCGGGCCCGGTGAAGGTGGGCGTGGCGCTGACGGACATCCTGACCGGGCTGTATTCGACGGTCGCGATCCTGGCGGCGCTTGCGCATCGGGATCACGACGGCGGTGGTCAGCATATCGATATGGCACTACTGGACGTACAGGTAGCTTGTCTGGCCAACCAGGCGATGAACTACCTGACGACAGGCAATGCGCCTAAACGTCTGGGCAATGCTCATCCGAACATCGTGCCCTATCAGGATTTTCCTACGGCGGATGGCGATTTCATCCTTACCGTCGGGAACGATGGACAGTTCCGCAAGTTCGCGGAAGTGGCCGGGCAGCCGCAGTGGGCGGACGATCCGCGTTTTGCCACCAACAAGCTGCGGGTGGCAAACAGGGCGGTACTGATTCCGCTGATCCGCCAGGCAACGGTGTTCAAGACGACCGCTGAATGGGTGGTGCAGCTGGAACAGGCTGGCGTGCCATGCGGGCCTATAAATGACCTGGCGCAGATGTTTGCCGATCCTCAGGTCAAGGCGCGTGGGTTGGCTATCGAGCTGCCGCATGCGCTGGCCGGGATGGTGCCTCAGGTAGCGAGCCCGATTCGACTGTCGGAGACGCCGGTGGAATACCGTTTTGCGCCTCCTTTGCTGGGTGAGCACACGTTCGAGGTTTTACAGCGGGTGTTGGGCCTGGATGCGGGGGCGGTGTCCGCATTCAAGGCTTCGGGCGTTCTCTGATAGGTCTCTTCTATATAGAGGGGCGTTTCGGCTCCTCTATATAGGCGTCCTTTGGGGTTTTTACTGCATTCTGCAGGTTATTGATAGAAAACCTGAATCAATGCTTGACGGCACATTTCAGATGTCTATAATTCGCCCCACTTCCGGCGCAGTCGAAACGGAAAACTCCTTGGTAAACAATGGGTTACGCAGTTTTCGGCAGCAGGTTGCTTCAGTTCATCGAAGCCGAAAGGAAGTTGAAAAAGAGGTGTTGACAGCA
>NZ_CATKPZ010000036.1:0-7172 GCF_949767415.1 Pseudomonas sp. IT-196MI5 | reverse complement strand
ACCGGGCGCCTTGCAATTGCTGCCCACCCAGGATTACGCCCCGGGTTGGCTGCGGCTGATCGACGAGCGAGGCGGGCCGGCCATGCCGCGCCAGCCGGAAAAAGACCCATATGAGGAGATTTATCTGCGGCGCGACCGTTGGTGGGGATTGCTGCGTGAAGAGTGGTTGGCGCCGAAGGACGGGGATCCGATCACCTGGAAAGATTTCGCGGATAACATCCGGAGCGCAAAGGACTTTCACCAGGACATCGCAGGGTCATACCACCCTCAAACCTACGTCTACTACGGCAACGACGACAAACACCCCAGCTTCGAATCCATCACCTGGGAAATGCGACGCGGGTCTCGCCTCAATGGCCCCCATGCCTCAAGCCCCGATGCCTTCACGGTGTCCAGCCTGCAGATGCATGAGGTGCGTGACGACGGACGCAGCCCGTTGTACGTCGGCGGGCAAGCCGAGGCCGTGCCACCCCTGCGCGGTGATCCCGACGCGCCGCTCAGAACCGTGCAGACCAGCTATTGGGAGCTGCACTGCCGCATGCAGGACGGTGCGGGCGATGGCACCGTTCCGGTGAGTTCTGGTCGTGCGCCGATCAGGCAGGCACGCAAGGATTCGATCCGTCAGCAAGTCCAGGCGCCCGGCTTCGATCATGAGGCGTCGTACGCCAATCCGTTAACCCAGCAATTCACCCTTTACTCCCTCATCAAGATCGCGGCGAAAGCCAAGAGGCCGCTATGCGCCGGTTGACCGTTTTTTTGACAGGCCTGCTGTTGGGGGCGGTCGCCGGGTGCACCGCCTTCAAACACCCCACAGAACAGGAGAAACAAACCGTGCACGAATTGACCAGCAACATGCGCACCTGGGCTCTGGGTCGAGGCCTGATCGACTTGCCCGCCAACTGGACGGGTGGCGGGGATGTGAAGCTGTACTACGGATTGGGAGCTGATCACTCCAGCGTTGAGGTCTTGATCTTGGGGGAGGGCGTGACGCAGGAGCGATTTGATGCGGCCTTGAATGAGCGGGCGCGTCGGATTTCGGCGGTTAAGAACTATAAGAATTCGGATGTGTCGATGCTGGTGTCGGCGAAAATGGCCTCACCCAGGGAAAAGTTGCTGCAATACTACAAGCAAGCAACACGCCGCCAAACATTCGTTCATGAGTCTCATCTGCTGATCGATGACGTCTACGTCATGCTCAGAGCTCAATCCTACGACGGCGATACGGATCCCGTTCAAGCCCAACTGTTAAAGCTGTCGAAGGAAATCTTCAAAGTCACCCCCGAAAATGCCGGCGCGGGGTTTGCACTTGGGCCGATTGTGATTCGTAGTCATCACGATCATGAGATCGCCAGCTTCGAGTTCAGTCCGCCTGCTTCTGATGTCACGCTGGAGGTTTATGTCAACGCGCTATCGCCTAGCCAAACGAAAAGCATAAAGACCCGGACCGAGGAGGGCGCAAGGGTTTTCCTCGCGGGTGATTATGAAAACCTGCGCACGAAGAAGATCACCCTCGCGGGAATGCCGGCGGAAGAATCCCTGATCGGCTTCAGTGACGACACTCACCGTCAAATCCTATTCGGGGCCGAAAACTATCGTGAAAACCCCGCCCTGAATCGTCCAAGCATGAACTTCCGCCTGTCGGCGGGAGGCATGAAAGCAGACCCGATTGATCCTGATGAACCAGAGGATCTGGTGCGCTGGACCCTGCCCGAATTCGCCAACAATGGCTACGACCTCCCGCTCTGGCAACAACCCGCTTCACCAGAACCCGTCAACCCCTCCCTCACCGACTACGAAGCCATGGCCGTCTGGGACGCCATCCTCAGGTCCGTGCGCATGCGTCCCAGTTCAGTCGCGCCCAAGCCGGACCCTTGGGCGAACGACCGCGGCCCAACGGCCGAGGAGGCGGCCGAAAACAAACGCATCCTCGATGAGTTCATCGCCAGCTTTGAAAAGCGCAAGCCATGACCATGGGCGTGGCGTTAGCGGGAGCAAAAAGGAACGCGTTCATGCCGTCTGTAGGCAACGAATTTTATAAATACGCTAGGAGCGATTCATGAAAACGGTCTGGAGTTACCTCAAACGCTGGGGCCTGCCGCTACTGCGCCAGTTCAATCAGGCGCTACCGGTGCTGGTGCTGCTGGGCGTGGTGTTCTTGCTGATCGCCATCTGGTGGCTGGGGCCACAGTGGACCTGGCGTGAGCACCAGCCGCTGGCCGACTTGGCGATGCGGGTCTCGGTCAGTGTGGTGGTGATCGTAGCGCCGCTGCTGGTCTGGGCGTGGCGTGTGCGGGAGCGTTACCAGCGTTTGCAGGTCGAACGCCAACATGAGGTTGCCCTACAAGCCGACCCCTGTCTGCCTTATGTCGAAGCGCAGGAGCGGGCTCTGGATCGCAGCCTGGGCAACCTGCTGAACAATATGGAGCGCCGCCGTTCGCTCTATCAACTGCCGTGGTATCTGGTGCTGGGCGAGGAAAATGCCGGCAAGACCAGCCTGATCACCCGCTCCAACCAGAGCTTTGCCTTGTCCCATGTGACCAAGGCCGGGGTCAGGGCTCATCAGGAGGAGCAACTGGCCTATCCGGTGGATTGGTGGATTGGTGACGAGGCGGTGTTGATCGATCCTCCGGGTGAATTTCTCAGCCACCCGGAGTCGACGGCCAGTGATGAGGAGCCGTCGGGCGCGGAGGGCAAGGTCAAACCGGTACTGCCCACTGGCGCCCATGCGCGCCTCTGGTCGCACCTGCTCGACTGGCTGACGCGCAACCGCAGCCGTCGGGCATTGAACGGCGTGGTGCTGGTGATCGATGTGCAGGCCTTGTTGGCGCAACGTCCCGAGCAGCGCAAGGCCCACGCCAACCTGCTGCGCACCCGGCTGTTTGAGCTGACGCGGCAGTTGGGCACGCGCTTGCCGGTGTACGTGACGCTGAGCAAGTTCGACCTGCTGGAAGGTTTCGAAGAGTTCTTCGCCCGCTTGTCGCGCAGTGGGCGCGAAGACCTGTTGGGCTTCACCTTCAGCCTGGACGCGGTGGATGATTTCGATGCTTGGCTGGCGGAACTGACACGCCAATACCAGGCCTTTGTCGTCTGCCTGAGCGAGCAAGTTTTCGACGGCGCCAGGGAGTCGCGCACATTGATTGAGCGCGATCGCTTGCAGGCGCTGGCGCACCAGGTGGCGGGCCTGCGCCCGGCGCTGTTTGGCTTCTTGAGCGAAATGCTTGGCAGCGATCGCTTCACCACCCCGGCGTTGGTACGCGGGCTGTATTTCTCCTCAGTGCTTCAGAAGGGCACCCTGAGCAACGCTTTCGTCAAAGAAGCGGGGCAAGCCTATCAACTGCCGCCACCGCCACTCGAGGTCAAACCGGCCGGAGGCACGGCGATTTACTTTGCCCAGCAACTGTTCCAGCGAGTGATTTACCCCGAAGCGGGGCTGGCGGGCGACAACATCAAGGTGGCCCGCAGCAAACGGCGGCTGCTGATCGCAGGGTTCAGCGTCGCGTCCCTCGGGTGTTTAGTGACCATCGGCACCTGGCAGTTTTACTTCAACATCAACCGCGACAAAGCGGCCACCGTATTGGCCAAGAGCCAGGAGTTCAGTGAGCGGGACATCGACGCCAAGGTCGACACCACCGGCCGCAACTTGCTGGTGCCGCTGGACCAGATTCGCGATGCAGTGCTGGTCTACGGCGACTATCGCCAAGCGTGGCCGTTGTTGTCGGATATGGGGCTGTATCAGGGGAGGGCGATCGGCCCCACCGTGGATAAGGCGTACCTGAATCTGCTGTCCAAGCGCTTCCTGCCGGCGATTGCCAGCGGTGTGCTGGATGCGATCAACACCGCGCCTGCGGGCAGCAATCAGCAACTGGCGGCCTTGCGCGTCTACCGCATGCTTGAAGAGCGGCAAAACCGCCGCCCAGCCATCGTCGAAGAGTGGGTCGCCAAGCAGTGGCAGCGCGCCTATCCAGGCCAGGGCCAGTTGCAGGCCGATCTGATGGGCCACCTGGGTTACGCTTTGAAATACGCCGATGCGGACCTGCCGCACTACCGTGAACGCATTGCCCAGGTGCAACAGCAATTGCGCCAGTTGCCCATGGCCGAACGGGTCTACATGAGCCTGAAACAGGACGCTCTGGAGCGCTTGCATCGCCCGCTGGACCTGCGCAATGAGGTCGGCCCAGCGTTCGATATCGTCTACCGTCCGCTGAACACCGATCAAGAGGGCAGCGGCCTGCAGTTGCCACCGCTGCTTACCGCCAAGGGCTTCAAGGACTACTTCGAGCCCGGCACCGACGGCATCATCGAACTGGCCATGATCGACCAATGGGTGCTCGGCGAACGGCAGCGCCTGGACTACTCCGATGAAGACCGCAAAATTCTGACCCAGCGCATTCGCGCCCTGTACAGCGCCGACTATGTGGACAGCTGGCGGCGGGCACTGAATCAGTTCGCGGTCACCGATTTCGACGACCTCAGCCACGGTGTGGCCGTGTTGGAACAAGTCACCGGCCCGGCCGCACCGCTGCGGCGCCTACTGGAAACCTTGCGTGACAACAGTGTGATTTACCCGGCCGTGCCTTTGGCCGAAGGACAAGCACCGCTGGCGCTGGACAAGGTATCGGACGGCCAACAGCAGGCCGCTGGTATTCGGCGCGCGTTCTCCAGCCTGGCCGAACTGATCACCGCGCAAGGCGAACAGCCGTCCTATTACGAAGAAACCCTGCGCTCAGTCAGCGCCGTCTACGACTATGCCAAAGCCGTGCACGACAATCCCGACCCCGGTAAAGCCGCCCTTAAAACCGTGCTCAATCGCTTCTCCCTGGGCGGTGCCGACCCGATCGCCAACCTGCAACGCGTCGCCGTGGGTCTGCCCGAACCGCTGAACCAACAGGTCAAAAAGCTCGCCGACCAAACCTCGCAGGTGCTGGTAATTGCCGCCCTGCGTGAGTTGGAAAAACGCTGGGACAGTGAAATCTACAGTTTCTACCGCGACCGCCTGGCAGGCCGCTATCCGTTCAAGGCCAGCGGCGAGGACGCCTCGCTGGAGGACTTTGAAGCGTTCTTTGGCCCACAAGGACGCCTGCAGCAATTCCACGATCAGTACCTGAACGTGTTCCTCAAAGACAACCTCGATGTGCTGTACTCCGACAGCCTCGGCGGCTACCTGGTGCGCAGCGACGTGCTGGAACAGCTGAAAAAGGTCGAGCGCATCCGCGACACCTTCTTCAACCATCGCGGCCACTTGGCCGTGCAACTCACCATCGAACCCCTGGCCCTGAGCGCCACCCGCCTGAGCAGCATGCTCAGCGTCGACGGCCAACTCATCCCTTACCAACACGGCGCACCGCAACGCACGGGACTGGTGTGGCCCAACAGTTTGGGCAACACCAACGGCAGCCAACTGACCCTGGTGCACAGCACCGGCAACACCGCCAGCCTGAGCTATCGCGGGCCGTGGTCGTTGTTCCGCCTGCTTAGCCGCGGGCACCTCAATGGAAGAACCGACACCAGCGTGGACCTGACCTTTGCCGTTGCCGATGGGCTGATGCGTTATCGGATTGGGGCGGAGAAGGCTAACAACCCGATTACACAGCGCAGTTTTGAAGGGTTTGTGTTGCCGAGGACGTTGCTGGAAGAGCGACGGGGGAGAGGACGCAGTGACGACGTTACGCAGCGGTGAGGAGTTCCGCATGATGGATAAGACCGATCGAGTCCGCAGCTTGAACTATTCGACTCAGGCCCTGGAGCAACTGGAAGTGTGCCTGCCGTTGCTGGGCCAGAACCTTCCCGGTATTCGCACGGCCCACACGTTTGTTACGAAGCAACTGCGTGACAGCGTGAAATTCCTGCTGCCCAACTGTGCCGAGTTGGTCGACATGAGCGAGCTGCGCCAGGTGCATGTCGACATGGCTCGCCTGCCGTATCCAGTGGTAGCCCTTGAAGCCCCCTGGGTCTGGCCGGACGGAGCCGGTGGTGACAAACACGGTGGCATCCGCTCATCCAAGCGCATCGCCCTGTGCTTGACCATGTCCCCGGAAGTCGCCAATTGGCTGCCGGATACCCGGCGCTTCCTACAGGAAGAGCGCGGCGGGGTGATCGTTATCCCGCTGTACTGGGAGGATCGTACCGGGCTTTGGAAGTTGCCCATGGGCGGTGCCTTTGTGCCCCATGACAACGAAGTCAGTGACTACTCCCCTGGCGAGGCCGGCCTGACCAATCAGCTATTGACCGAACCCTACATCGCCGCCGGGTTGCCGCTAGGCAAACTGCGCCAGTTTCGCGTATCGCCGTTCCTGCTGCTGCCGGAGATTGCAGCAGAAGCGCTGGAACACGCTTGCGGAGCAGAAGTGGCCGCGAGAGTCCTGTCCGATACCCGCGATGAAGTCTCAATGCTGTTGCAGACAGGCGTGGTGCTCAACTGCGCCAATGTCACCACAGCAGAGATCGCCGCACCGAAGTTGATCAATCGCAAGCGTCAGGGAAAAGGCAAGCCGCCGTTCTTCAGCTATCGCGTACTTCAGGTCAGCTCCCCACGTGCAACCGGCACTTCAAGTGGCGGTGGACAGCATGCGTCGCCGCGCGCGCATCTGCGGCGTGGGCATGTTCGAAGGTTGGAGGAGCGGACTGTGTGGGTACGGCCGGCGATGGTTAATGCTGGGGCTGCGGCGGCGGTTGGGCAGGTGGAGAAAGAGTACTCCATCACACCCATGGTTTCCGGTGGCTAGACGTGTGTTGTGGGGGAGAGCACTTTGCTTGGGAAGCAGCTCGAACAGTAGCTGCATGATGATCGGCGCAGCAGAATACCCAAGTCTGCGTTGCGAGCATGGGCTTAAGCGCATTCTGATTTCTCACTTAAATACCTGCCCCAATGCTCCATCATGACCCGACGCTTATCGAAAAGATCTCCCCGCGCATAGGCTGCCTCGATGCTTTATATAGATGCTGGGGGTTTTCATGGTGGCAGCCCGAGCGCTTTGGCAGGGGAAAGAATTTTCAGGCGGGGGTTGACCACGTATTTTAATACTGTACTATTCGCCTCCCGCTAACGAGCAGCTTGATGTTGCTCTTGGCTTAAGTAGTTGATTTTGTTGAAAAATCAGAAACTTTTAAGGTTGCAATTTGAAAAGATGCGCTGTAAGATGCGCACCTCGGTTGAGACGAAAGATCTTAACCAG
>NZ_CATKPZ010000035.1:0-14031 GCF_949767415.1 Pseudomonas sp. IT-196MI5 | reverse complement strand
TGCCAGCGAACGTGTGACCACTGCTGAAGATGCCCCGGTGAGCGGCAGCGTCCTTACTGGGGCCTCAAGCGTCGATGGCCCGGTCAGCGTGGTCAACTTCAGCATCGACGGTGTGACTGGCACTTTCACAGCGGGCCAGACCGCGACCATCGCCAATGTCGGTACCCTGGTCATCGGCACCAACGGCGCTTACACCTTCACCCCGGACGCTAACTACAACGGCGCGGTGCCGACCGTCAGCTATACCGTGACTGATGGTTCCGGCAGCAACGTCACCTCGACCCTGAACATCGACGTCACGCCGGTCAACGACAACTTCGCCGATGCCAGCGAAACGGTCTCGACTCCGGAAGACACCGCCCTGACCGGCAGCGTCCTTACTGGAACTTCGAGCGTCGATGGCCCGGTCAGCGTGGTCAGTTTCACCATCGGTGACACCACCTACGCCGCCGGCAGCACCGCGACCATCGCCAACGTCGGCACCCTGCTGATCGCGGCGAACGGCGCCTACACCTTCACCCCGGATGCCAACTACAGCGGCAACGTGCCAACCGTCAGCTACACCGTGACCGACGGTTCCGGCACAGACGACACTTCGACCCTGAACATCAGCGTCACGCCGGTCAACGACAACTTCACCGACCTCAGCGAAACGGTCTCCACTCAGGAAAACACCGCCGTCACCGGCAGCGTCCTCACCGGCACGAGCAGCGTCGACGGCCCGGTCAGCGTGGTCAGTTTCACCGTCGGTGCGACCACTTACACCGCTGGCAGCACCGCGACCATCGCCAACGTCGGCACCCTGCTGATCGCGGCCAACGGCGCCTACACCTTCACCCCGGCCGCCAACTACAACGGCGTGGTGCCGACCGTCAGCTACACCGTCACCGACGGCTCGGGACCCAACGACACTTCGACCCTGAACATCAGCGTCACCCCGGTCGACGACCCGAGCGTGCTGGCTGCCGACCTCAAAACCACCCTTGAGGACACGGTCGCCACCGGTAACGTACTGACCAACGACCGCGATGTGGATAACGTCCTCACCGTGACCAAGTTCACAATTGGGGGCACCGAGTACAGCGCGGGGAGCACTGCCACCATCGCAAACGTGGGCAAGCTGACTCTCGGCGCAAACGGCGACTACAGCTTTACCCCGGCCGACAATTGGAGTGGCAAGGTTCCGACTGTGGCCTACACCACCAACACCGGCTCTAGCACCACGCTGGACATCAGTGTGACCGCGGTAGCGGATACACCGATCGTGACCGCCACCGCGACTCAGGTGGCCGAGAACAGCAGCATTGCGCTGGGCCTGAAGGTAACGTCGGTGGACACTGATGGCTCTGAAACCCAGACCATTACCTCAATCGCCGGCATCCCGGCGGGCGCGACCCTGACCGATGGCACGCACACCTTTACTGGCACAACCGGTAACGGCGTCGTCGACCTCAGCGGGTGGGATGTGAGCAAGTTGAGCTACACCCCGGCACCGTACGCTACCGGCACCAACACGCTGACCGTTACGGCAGTCTCGACCGAGGGCCAGGGTGATTCGGCCAGTAATACGACGCAGATTCCGATCACGATCAACCCTGCAGTCTATAACCCGCTCACTGCCACCGCAGGTAACGACACGGTCACCGGCACCAGTGGCAATGACATCGTGGTGTCCGATATTGGCGGGCTGACGGTCGTACCAGGCCAGAACTACAACATCGCGTTCATGGTCGACAGCTCGGGCAGTATGGGCGATAGCTCCATGGCGGCGGCGAAGAAGTCTCTGGAAGCGGTATTCACTTCGCTGATCGCCAGTGCGACTTCGAAAGACGCGAATCCGGGCACTGTGAAAGTGTTCCTCGTGGACTTCGACACGACGGTCAAACAATCGATTTCGATCGACCTGTCCAGCAAGGATGCTCTGGCGAACTTGAAGTCGGTTCTCGACAGCATAAAATCGGGTGGATACACCAACTACGAGGACGTGTTCAAGACCACCGCCAACTGGTTCTACAGCGCTGATGCGAAGAGCAACCCGAACGCGATCAATCTCACCTACTTCATTACCGACGGTGAACCAACCGCTTACACCAGCTCTGAGCAGACCAACCCGGTCGTCGTTGACTTCAGGTCGAACAGCGCCACGGACGTGACCCTGGACAGCCTGTTGAAACTGGGTGACTACAAGCCTGGCTATGCGTTCAACACAGTGATCGGCGGTGTGTCTCGTACGTTGGTCGATGCCAGTGGCTCCGTGTACAAATGGAGTGAGGACAACAAGGGCAACTGGAGCTCTTCCAAATACAGTGGCCTGACACTTCATGCGCAAGGTGACGGCACTTATGAGCTGTCGGCCAACGATGGCGATGGTTACGTCGACAACACCAGTGCCTCGAATGCCGCAGCGGCATTTGCCCTGCTGGCGGCTGCCAACTCCACTGTGCAGGCCATCGGCCTGAACAACGAAGTCAAAGAAAGCGATCTGGCCCCCTACAACACCACCGACGGCAAGCCGCTGGCCAATATCAACCCTGCGGATCTGGCCAACGCGATCCTCGGCCACAGCGAGGCCACGCTACCGGGCCAAGACACCGTCAACAGCGGTGATGGCAATGACATCATCTTTGGCGACCTGGTGAGCTTCAACAGCGTCACCGGCGAGGGTTACGCCTCGTTGCAAGCTTTTGTCGGACTGCAAACCGGGGTCGAAACCAACCTGGTCACTCCAAGCAATGTGCACCAGTACATCACCGAGCACTACAGCGTGTTCGATGTGTCTGGCGCTCAAGATGGTGCCGATACACTGCTGGGCAATGCCGGCAATGACATCATCTTCGGCCAGGGCGGCGACGACAAACTCTACGGCGGCGCAGGCAATGACATCCTGCTTGGCGGGACCGGAAATGACCTGCTGGACGGTGGCGACGGCAATGACATTCTCTTGGGCGCAAAGGGCAATGACACCCTGACTGGTGGTTCCGGTGGTGACACCTTCGTCTGGAAAGCAGGCGATACCGGTAACGACGTGATCAAGGACTTCAAGGCCAGCGAAGGCGACCGGATCGACCTGCGCGATCTGTTGCAGGGCGAAACCGGCAGCACGATCGACAACTTCCTGAAGATCACCACGGTCGATGGCGTGTCGTCGCTGCAAGTCAGCTCGACCGGCCAGTTCAACTCGGGCAATGCGGCGGCGGCCACGCCGGACGTGACGATCAAACTGGAAGGCAACAACTGGTCGAGCGCCAACCTGCACAACCTGATTGCCGGTAGCGACCCGACCATCAAAGTCGATCACAACAACAGCTGATGCACGAAAACGGCCGCACCTTATGGGGTGGCCGTCACGTTTAGGCCCACTGCCCGGTGACGATTTCGTCACCGCGCCACATACTGGCGTGCGGTTGACCTATGCTGCTGACAGCACGACACCGGTTAATTCTGAGGGATGCTCAATGTTTTACGTGCAACGCGATGCGCAGGGTCTGTTGGTACGCGTGGAACCCGCCGCCTATGCCGAGGCCACGGAAACGCTGGCGGCCGACAATCATGAGATCCAGGCCTGGTTTGCCAACGCGGCGGTGGAAAACAGCCTCAAGCAGCTCAAGCAAAGTGACCTGGAAATGATCCGGGTACTCGATGACTTGATTCAGGTGCTGACCCAGAAAGGCGTGATCCGCGTCACCGACCTGCCAACGGCGGCCCAGGCCAAGCTCATGGACCGAAACCAGGCCCGTGAAGCCTTGGGTGGCTTGAGCCAATTGATCGATGATGAAGAGACCGGGCTGATCTGACGCGCCCCTGCGATCATTCCCACGCACGGCGTGGGAGCGATCACATCAACCCCAGGGCTTGGGTTCGCCGAACAGCTGGCCCTGCACACCGTATAGCCCCATCTCGCGAATCACCGACAACTCCCCTTCTGTCTCGACCCGCTCGGCAATCAGCGGCAGATCAATGCTGTGCGCAGCGCGCTGGATCGCCTCGATGAACAGGCGTTTGTCACTCTCCAGATCAATCGACCGGATGTAGCTGCCATCGATCTTCAGGTACGCCAGCCCCAGCCGTGCCAGGTTGCCGATCATGCTGAAGCGGCCACCAAAACGTTGCAGGCTCAGGGAGAAGCCAAGTTCGCGCAGGCGCCGGGTCAGCTGCTCCAGCACCGCCTGGTCAGGCAGTTGCTCTTCGCCAATCTCCAGGGTCAGGCGCGAGCCCAGGTTGGAGTGTGCGCGCAGTATTTCGAAGATTTTGTTTTGCGCCTGCGGGTCGCCCAGGGTCGCCGACGACAGATTCAGCGCCAGCGACTCCTCATGCTCGCTCATTTGTTCCAACACCCGCTCGAGCATCAGCCGATCCAGACGCGCGGTCCAGCCGAAGCGCTCCAGCCAAGGCAGAAAACGCCCGGCGAGGATGGTCTGGCCGTGTTCATCGAGCAGTCGCGACAACACTTTGTAATGCAGTACCAGTTGCGTGTCCTGGGCGGCGACTACCGGTTGGAAATACAGCTCGAAACGCCGCTGTGTCAGCGCCTGGTCGAGCATCAGATGCCAGGCGTGGTGATCGTCGCCGACATTGGCCGAGAGGCTGTGTTCGATACAGGCCCAGTTCTGTTCGCCCTGGCCTTCGGCCTGCGCCAGCGCCTGATCGCCAAGACTGAGCACGGTTTGCGGCGAGTCGCCGTGAGCAAAAGGCGCCAGGCCGATAGACGCCACGGCTGCCACATCGGTGGCGCCGGTAGCGTGCAGACTAGCCAAGGCACTGTCGAGGCTCTGTGCCAGTTGCAGCGCTTCCGCACGTACCAGTCCCGGCGCCAGCACGGCAAATTCGCCACCGCGGATACGGGTCACCAGGTTTTGGGTTTCCGGATATTTGGCGCACTCGCGAGACAGTTGCTCACCGACGGCCTTGAGCACTTCATCGGTGCGCTGGCCGCCGAGGCGCTGGTTGAGACCGGCCAGATCCTTGACCCGCAACAGCAGCAGGTACCCCGAACTGGCCTGCTCCGGGTTGCTCACCCGCGCATTCAATTGCATCTCGAAATAACGCCGGTTGGCCAACCCGGTCAATGAGTCCTGATAGGACTCGACCCGTAGTTTTTCACTGCGCTCGGCCTGCTCCTGGAACAGCGCCTTGAGCTTCTCGACCATCTGGTTCATGGCCTGCACGACCCGGCGAAGTTCGGGGGTGCGCGGCAGTTCCGGCAGGCTGAGGAATTCCCTCCGGGCGATGGCGTGGGATTGTTGGACCATGTAATCCAGCGGCCTCAATTGCTGGCGCAGCAACAGCGCGCCGAGTACCGCACTGACCGCGCCACATAGAAGCAACCAGCCCAGGCTGCCCAAAGCGCTTTGCCACAACTTGGCCAGCGCGAACATCGGGTGACTGACCACCTCGACCCGGGCAGCCTGCTCCCAGCCGCGGCTGACGATCGCATCACCACCAGCGGGCTCCAGGCCGATCAGTTTGACGAACCAGTCCGGAACGTTGTTCACCGCCGGGATACCTGTGCGCTCAACCAGGGTCTGGTCGGTCTTGAGATCGACCACGCGGATGCTCGCGTAGTAACCGCTGTCGAAAATCGAGCTGACCAGCAACTCGACCATCGCCGGGTCGTCGATGTTCGGTGTCAGGGAAAGCGCCAGCGCCGTCGCGGCGTCCTGGGCATGGGAGCGCAGCTGGTTGACGTACTGAGTGCGCGAGCTCTCCAGACTGACCATGAAACTGCCGGTGAAGGCGACCACCAGGAACAGACAGATAGCAATCAACAGCTGTTTGAACAAAGACATCTGAGCGTGTGCTCCTAGTTAGTCGTCTCGACCGGGAATCCTTCGGCCTGCATTTTTTTCAGCACATCCTGCCAACGCGAAAGGCCTTTGGTATCGCCGACCTTGTTATTGCCCTTGGCGCCCGGCAGCCACAACCCTTCCGCATTGAAAGAGTAGACCGGCAGCAAATCCTTTCGCTGGCTGGCCGGCTTGATCGCATCAATCAAGCTGTCGAGCACCAAGGGCTCGGCTTCGGGACTCGAGTAGTAGGTCAGCACCATGTGCGCGCGATTCTGAGTCAGTGCCTTGACATAGGTAATACGCAGCTTTTCACTGGCTACACCGAGGTGACGCAGGCTGAAGTACTTGGCAATAGCGTAGTCTTCACAGTCTCCGGCGCCTTTCCAAAAGGCTTCGATCGGGGTTTCCCAGTAATCGACTGCGTGCCACAGGTCGATGTCTTCGACGTATCGCAGTTGTTTATTGAAGAAGCGATTGACCACATCGAGTTGTTCCAGCTCGCCGAGCTGCTTCTGGCTGGCCAACAAGTACTGCCAATCATCAATGCGCTGCTGACCTTCTCCCAAAGGTCCGTACAATACCTGCGCCCGTCGGCTGATCAGGGAAAAATCCCAATCGGCGCTCAAGCTGCCCAGCATTACGCCCGCCAGCAGCAATGCGCTGCACAGCCAGCGTAAAATCCGCGGGATCGTTAAACTTGCCACCAATGCGAGGCATCCTGGATAGGCAGGAGGGAGTCGTTTGAATGGTGAAGGTTAGACCGGAAAAAAACAATGGCACAGTGAGATCACTGGCGGCGCGCTAGACTGCAAGAAAGGCACTCGTGAGCTTGTTTGACAAGCTGTCAGTCAGTTACTAGTGTCATTTGGATCCAAAAATATTCCATCAATCAGGGTGCGTTTAGTGACACAAAAGCCCAACCCTCTCAGCAGTATCAAGGTCAACGGGCCAATTCCCGCACATCTGGCACGCTCGGTGATAGAAGAAACCCTGCGCGCGGCGATACTTGACGGGCGCATTCCTTGCGGTGCGGCCCTGCGCCAGCAAGACCTCGCCGATCTGTTTGGCGTCAGCCGCATGCCAGTACGCGAAGCCTTGCGCCAACTCGAAGCACAATCGTTGCTCAACGTGGTTGCCCATAAGGGCGCCGTGGTCGCGCCGCTGGTCCAGGGCGACGCTGTGGAAACCTATGCGCTACGTATCCTGCTGGAATCCGAAGCCCTGCGTCTCTCGGTGCCACTGCTGCAGGACGGAGATCTCGAACAGGCTGCCCGTTACATCGACGAACTCGAAACGCAAATCGACTACACCGAAATCGGACGGCTCAATCGCCTGTTCCACATGACGCTTTACAGCCGGGCGCCCAATCGCCGACTGTTGAAACTGGTCGAAGACGGCCTGATTGAAGAAGAGCGGTTCCTGCGTTTCAACCTGGAAGCCATGGGCCTGGGCAAATTGTCCCAGGACGACCACCGGGCACTGTTGCAGGCCGCCGAAGACCGGGACGTCGAACGCTCGGTGAAACTGCTCGAACATCACCTGAACCGAGGGGTCGAGGTCATTACGCGCTACCTCAACAGCCCTGAAGTACAGACCAAAAACACGTCGAAGTAACCTGCAGCGGCAAGTCCGGGGAGGCACACCGAAAGGTTCGCCTCGCTGCCCGCACACTCCTCCCGAATGTGCACCGCGAGTAATTTGATTACATCCCCCCTGCGCCCATACCACACCACCCTCGCGACGCCATACCGCAACCCAGCGCCTTGCCACCTTCAAACCTGACCATCGCAACGATAGCGTGATGCCTCAGTAATGGCGGCCGCCTTGATTTGCGCCCACTCTGGGTAACCAAGACACAATAAAACGGGGGACTCGCCGTGCGAATGGCGTCGCCCCCGCCCCAAGAAGCGAAGGAAGGAGCCTCATTACGGGAACGGAAGGATCGGCATCACTCGCGACCTGCTTCCACCCCCTCAGACACCCCCAACGACACCCGATAAAAAGTTACTTCGAGTGAGGCATTCACTCTTTATTCAATTCTGACTTATATAGGCCGGAAGGAGTAACTACGCCAAAATAAAACCAATATAAAAAGTTTTATTGGAACTTATCACCCTTAAAAAAGTTGAATATTAAAATAATATAAAAACAACTTGATCGACACTTTATATATGTATTAATTTTTCTTCGCCGCCATCCACAAGCGGCAGAGACGCCTCAATTACTCGGCATCTATAGCACTGAAAAAGATCAATTCGTTTGAGGTACCCGTTCGCCAGGAGAAAACCTCCAGCGAACTTCAATGTTTGATTACTTCTCAACCAAGATCACTGACAGGCTCATCCATGAAACCAACTAAAGAACGTCTGATTCAAAAAAAAGCCGAACTTAGCGAACATCCGATTTTCGCTGAAATACATTCGCTTGCGGTCCTGCGACGCTTCATGGAAACCCACGTGTTTGCCGTATGGGACTTCATGTCGCTGACCAAGCGCCTGCAACAGGAGCTGACTTGTGTGCAACTGCCCTGGTTGCCGCCAAAGGATCCCCAGGCAGCGCGGCTGATCAACGAGATCGTGCTGGGTGAGGAGTCGGATGACCGCCCGGCCCAAGGTCATTACAGCCACTTCGAGTTGTACCTGGATGCAATGCGCGAAGTCGGCGCCTGCACCGTTGCCATCGAACGCTTCGTGACCCTGCAGCAAGAAGGCGTGAGCTACGACGTGGCCTTGCAGAGTGTCAACGTCGATCCGGCGGCCGCACATTTCGTTCGCCATACGCTACACACAGCCCTGCATGCGCCGAGTCACAGTGTGGCGGCGGCGTTTTTGCACGGTCGCGAGAGCGTTATCCCGCGGATGTTCCAGCGCATCCTCGACGATTGGGGCATCGGCATCGAGCAGGCGCCGACCTTCCGTTACTACCTCGAACGACACATTGAAGTCGACTCCGAAGACCACGGCCCGGCAGCGGAAAAGCTCCTGTCGCGATTGGTCGATAGCGACCCGCAACGGCAGGAAGACGTGTACGCCAGCGCCATCGCTGCCGTGGAAAGTCGTATCGCCCTGTGGGACGGGTTGCGCCTGAGCATGAACGAATCCGTCACGGAGGTGAGCGCATGAACGCCGCCGACTACCAATCCTTCGCCGAAGCCTGGGAAGGTCGCGCGACCATCCGCACACGTCCGCGCCGCGTGCTGGAGAACGACGACAAACTGATCTACCCCTTGAGCCGCCAACCGTTGGTGCTGAGCGAAACCTTTCTGCGCGAATGCCCGGAACAGCGCGACTTCGCCCTGGTGCAGACGCTCTACAAGTTCATCAACGATGTGGTGATTTTCGAAACCGAGATCGTCGACAAAACCGCCCGCAGCATCGCCAAGAATCGCTTCGCGTTCGAGTTCCCGTTCGCCTGCCGCTACGACGCCATGACGGTCGTGGTGGACGAGGATTACCACGCGCTGGTGGCCATGGATTTCATGCAACAGACCATCGCGTTGACCGGCATCACCCCCATCGAATTGCCGGATGAGATCGAGCTGAGCCGGGCGATACCGGCGGCCGTGGCGCTGGCACCGGAGCACCTGCGCAGCGCTGTAGAACTGATCTGCGTGGCCATCGCCGAAAACACGGTGACCGGAGATGTCGCCGCGTTCGCCAAGGACGACACGGTCAAGCAATCGATCAAGGGTCTGATGGCCGATCACCTGCTGGACGAGGGGCGACATTCCGGTTTTTGGGCACGGCTGGTACGCATCTACTGGCATACCGCAAGTGCAGGCGAGCGCCAGTGCATCGCGCAGATCCTGCCGGTGTTCATTGCTCATTACCTGACCAACGACATACAGAAATCCTTCGACTTCCGCTTGATCGACGCACTGCAGATCAACGACACGGCGCGTCACGCACTCAAGAGCGAAGTGTCGGCAATGGCCTTCCCGATCAATCGCCATCACCCGCTGGTGGCCAACATTGTGCGGTTTTTCCACAGCAGTTCGCTGCTCGATTCGCCGTGCGTTCAAACCGCCCTCAGCGACTACCTGGTTTGACGAGGAGCCCATCATGAGACGTCTCGACATTTTGCTCACCGGAAAAAGCCAGGCCCTGACCGACCTGGCACTGGAACTCGAACAACACGGTCACTCACTGACGCGGATCTGCGCGCTCGACGATATGCCTGGACAGGCTGATCTGCTGATCGATGACGGCACACCGTTTCAGTACATCGGGGATGCGCCACGACTGACAATTCAATTGGGTCTCGGCCTGCCGCAGGCGTCCGGCCTGCCATCGCTGGACGTGTTGTGCTGCCTCGGCTCAACGCTGCTGACCCGTGTACCCATTGCCGATGAACCGTCGGGTAACGGTCAGGTTTTGCGTATGCAGGCCCTGACAGCACTGGTTGACCACGTGGCGCTGCTGGTCAGCCGCTACTCGCGCGATGCCGACTATTTTCGACATGCCGTACCCGCCGTCCCCGTCCGCTTCGAGCGCATCGAGAGCCTGTGGTTCCTGGACAGCCTTGCGTTCGTGCATCGCCTCAATAGCACCGCCGACCCACAGCTGCAGCAACTCGCGCAAACGCCGATGATCGAAAGGCTGGAACAGCAATTCATCCAGAGCGCCGACCATCCGGCCTTGAGCATCGCTGGCGACACCCTCGAGTACCGCCAGTTGCACGCGCTCAGCCGTGCCATCGAGCAACGTTTGCGACCGCTGCTGGATCAGCATCAAGGTCCGGTAGTCATCGGGATCTGCTTGCCCAAATGCAGAGCGCTGTATGCGGGCATTCTGGCAATCCTGGGCAGTGGCGCGGTGTACTTGCCGCTGGAGCCGAGCCATCCGTTGCAGCGTCAGCAATACATTCTGTCGAATGCTGGTGCGGTATTGTTGCTGCATGACGGCGAGCATCCCCTGGCGAGCCAGATGCCGGGGCTGGACATCAGCCGCATCGATGTCCTTGACGCAGACCTCACTCAACCGTTGATGCGTCAACGCCCCGACCTCGATGCGCCATGCATGGCGCTCTACACTTCGGGCACCACCGGCCATCCGAAGGGCGTGCTGCTCAGCCATGCCAACCTCGCGCACTTCACACACTGGTACGCCGGCTATGTGCAGCTGACCCGCGAGAGCCGGGTGTTGCAGTTTTCTTCGTTGAGTTTCGACTCATCGCTGATCGACATCTTCCCGACCCTGTTACAAGGCGCCGAGCTGATCGTGCCCGGTGATGACCAACGCCGCGATCCGCTGCAACTTGCGGAACTGATTTGTCGTCGACAACTGACCCACGCCTTTTTGCCGCCCGCCTTGTTGAGCATCCTGCCACTGGAGCAGTTGCAGTGCCTGGATCATGTGATGACCGGCGGCGATGTCTGCGAGCCGTGGGTCATTGAGCAACTGAGCCGTCAGGGCAAGCTCTACAACCTCTACGGGCCCACCGAAGCCACGGTGCTGATTACCGCGCGCAAACTCCAGGCAGGCGACAACAACCGCTCGCTGGGCGCTCCAATCGCCAACAGCCAGGTGTTGATTCTCGATGATGACTTTCAACCGGTGGCCGAACAGACCGTCGGTGAGTTGTACATCGCCGGCCCGGGTGTGTGCCTGGGTTACCTGAACAACCCGCAGCAAACCGCCGAGCGCTATCTGGACCTGAGTCTGCCTGATGGCCGGAGCCTGCGTGTCTATCGCACCGGGGACATGGCGAAGTGGACGGCTGAAGGGATCGAGCTGTGCGGTCGGCGTGATAATCAGGTGAAGATCCGCGGGTTCCGGGTCGAGCCGGAAGAGATTGAGCGCTGTCTGCGCGACAGCCTGCTGTACCGCCAGGTTGCCGTGGTCATCGATAGCCAGCGACGGATCCTGGCCTTCCTTGCCCAACCTCGGGAAGACCTCCCCGGCACCGCTCGCCAAGCGTTGAAGGCCCACGCGACACAGCACCTGCCGGACTACATGCACCCCGCCGCATGGACCGAGCTGGCAAGCATGCCTTACGCCAGCAACGGCAAGGTCGACCGCAAGGCGTTGCTGGAACTGCCTGTGAGCGTCACCGATAACCCTTCACGGCGCCTGCCCGTCAACGCCGATGAGGCCTTGCTGCTGGAAATCTGGGCCGAGTTGCTGGAGCTGCCGGCGAGCGACATTTCCACCGACGAAAGCTTCTTCAATCTGGGCGGGCACTCGATCCTGCTGTCGCGCATGCTCCTGCGACTGCGCGAGGAGTTCGGGCGCAGCATCTCGATCAACCGTTTCATCGAACTCCCCACTCTCGAGAAACTGGCGACTTTGGTGCGCGGTTCCGGCAGCGAAGAAGTGCTGAGCGAACAGGCCATGCGCGATGCCTTCCGCGAGCTGGATGTTCAGCCGCTGCCCGTCAGCCGCATGGGCGATGTGCATAAGGTGATCGTCACCGGTGCCAACAGTTTTGTCGGTGTACACATCGTCGATGCGTTGCTGGCTTGGGGTGCCAGCGAAGTCGCTTGCCTGGTTCGCGATGGCAACGGGCAATCGGCGGACGAGCGCTTTGCCCAGGCGTTGCGGGAGAACCGTCTGGAGCATCTGGATATGAGCCGGGTGAAAGTTTACGCGGCGGACATCACGCAGCCGGAACTCGGTTTGGCGCCCGAGGCTTTCCAGCGACTGGATCGAGAATTTGGCGCACTGGTGCACAACGCGGCCAACGTCAATCACGTTCTCGATTACGAGTCGCTGGCCCGTGACAACGTCGAGCCGATTTTCGAATGTTTGCGCCTGTGCGAAGGACGCAGCAAAAAAATCTTCAACTTCGTCTCGACGCTCTCGGCCTCCAGCACGATATCCGCCGACGGCCGAGTGCTTGAGATGCCGGCCGCACCGACACCACCCATCTACATCAAGAACGGCTACAACCTGTCCAAATGGGTCGGCGAGCGGATCCTCGAACGGGCGCGGGAGCTTGGGGTGCGGGTCAATCTCTACCGCCCCGGCAACATCAGTTTCAACAGCCTCACGGGCGTGTGCCAGCCGCACAAGAATCGCCTGATGCTGATGCTCAAGGGCTCGATCCAGCTTGGCCAGGTGCCGGAATTCGCCTTGAACTTCGACTTGATGCCGGTGGACTTCCTCGCCCGATTCATCGCCTTCCACGCCAGTCGTTATCAACCGGAACAAGCGGTGTTCAACCTGCACAACCCCGAGCCCCTGAGCTGGGACAACTATGTGGCGTCCTTCCGTGAGGCGGGGCGTGAATTCGCGATGGTCAGCGTCGCCGACTGGCAACAGCAACTGGGTCGGGTCGACAGCGACAACGCCTTGTTCGGCGTGCTGGGGTTCTACCTCAACGGCTTTGAGGAGGACATCGGCGACATCTCGATGATCGGGCACGACAACGCCCAGGCGGGTGTTCGGCTGATGGGTGCCCACTACCCGCAAAAATCCCCGGCGCTGCTGCGTCTCGGCTGCGACTACCTCAAAGAAATCAACTTCATCTAACTCAACCCCCAACGGAGCAAAACCATGAGCACTCTGCAACCCGATACCCTGATCAAAAACCCTCAAGGCTGCCACGTGGTGTCCTCGGTGGACGTTCCCGCTGACGCTGCGCAGGTATGGGCCGTAGTCGGTAACTTTGCCGGCTTCGATCGCTTCATCCCGGCACTGTCGCACATCGAAGTGACTGGTGAAGGCGTGTCATCGCTGCGTAAAAAGTTTTTCAAGGACGGCAACCTGGTGGTCGAGCAACTCAACTCCCGGGACGACCAGGCACGGCACATGACCTGGACCACTATCTACAACACCCTGGGTGTGGCCAATCTGTGGGCAGCGATGAGCGTTGAACCACTGGGTGCGGGCAGGTCCCGAGCCATCTGGACCATCATCGCCGAACCGGCGCAGGGCGCCGCCGAGGCGCTACCGGGCTTCAAGGATTTCGTGCAGGGCTTTGCCGATGATGCAATGAACAATGTGCTGAAACTGTTTGCCTAAAATGTGAAAAAGCCCGTTGTGGAGAGGCTCCGCAACGGGCTTTTCAGTACCCCTGAAACGACGAAACCCCTGTCTGCGTTAGCAGACAGGGGTTTCGGAATTCAATCTTGACGATGACCTACTCTCACATGGGGAAACCCCACACTACCATCGGCGATGCATCGTTTCACTGCTGAGTTCGGGATGGGATCAGGTGGTTCCAATGCTCTATGGTCGTCAAGAAATTCTGTGACCAGCTCGTTAGAACATCAACGCGCCAGTGAAAATTGGTGACTTCTACT
>NZ_CATKPZ010000034.1:0-15010 GCF_949767415.1 Pseudomonas sp. IT-196MI5 | reverse complement strand
GCTTGCTCGCGATGAGGCCGGTACATTCAACATCGATGTCGCCTGACACACCGCCATCGCGAGCAAGCTCGTTCCCACAGGTCCAGTGGCTGTACGCACAATCTGCGAACCACCCAAATCATTGTGGGAGCGAGCCTGCTCGCGATGAGGCCGGTACATTCGACATCGATGTCGCCTGACACACCGCCTGCGCGGGCAAGCCCGCTCCCACAGGGTTCAGTGGTGCACCCAATACAGCGTCAGGCCCATTCTTTACGCAGCTGGCGCGCGGCATTGACCATGTGCACCAGCGCCGCTTCGGTTTCCGGCCACCCGCGGGTTTTCAGGCCGCAGTCCGGGTTGACCCACAGGCGGTGGGCGGGAATGCGCTTGGCGGCCTTGCGCAGCAGGTTGGCCATTTCCGCGGAGTCCGGCACCCGTGGCGAGTGGATGTCATACACGCCGGGACCGATTTCGTTCGGGTAGGCAAAGGCTTCGAACGCGTCCAGCAGCTCCATGTCCGAGCGTGAGGTTTCGATGGTGATCACGTCGGCATCCATCGCCGCGATGGACTCGATCACATCGTTGAACTCGCTGTAGCACATATGGGTGTGGATCTGGGTTTCGTCGCGCACGCCGCAGGCGCACAGGCGGAACACTTCGGTCGCCCAGTCCAGGTAGTGCTGCCACTGCGCCCGGCGCAACGGCAGGCCTTCGCGGAATGCGGCTTCGTCGATCTGCACGATCTTGATCCCGGCGGCTTCCAGGTCGACCACTTCATCGCGAATGGCCAGCGCCAGTTGACGGGCCTGCACTTCGCGACTCACGTCTTCGCGCGGGAACGACCACATCAGCATGGTCACGGGACCGGTCAGCATGCCCTTCATCACTTTGTCGGTGAGGCCTTGAGCGTAGCGGATCCACTCCACAGTCATGGCTTTCGGACGGCTCAGGTCGCCGAAGATCACCGCTGGTTTCACGCAGCGCGAACCGTAGCTCTGGACCCAGCCGAAACGGGTGAACACGTAGCCGTCGAGTTGCTCGGCGAAGTACTCGACCATGTCGTTACGCTCGGCTTCACCGTGCACCAGCACGTCCAGGCCCAGGTGTTCCTGCACTTGCACAGCGTGACGGATCTCGCTGTGCATGGCTTCGGTGTATTCGGCTTCAGTCAACTTGCCTTGCTTGAACGACTGGCGAGCCAGGCGGATCGACGCGGTTTGTGGGAACGAACCGATGGTGGTGGTCGGGAACAACGGCAGGTTCAGGCCGGCACGCTGTTTCTCGATACGCTGGGCAAACAGCGAATGACGCTGGCTGTCCTTGGCGGTGATCGCGGCAACACGTGCCTGCACGGCCGGTTTGTGAATGCGCGGCGACGCGGCACGGCTGGCCTGCACGGCACGGCTTCGAGTCAGCGCCTCAAGCACCTTCGGCGCTTCCGGTTCATTCACCGCCTGAGCCAGCAGCGCCACTTCTTCACACTTCTGTACGGCAAACGCCAGCCAGCTTTTCAGTTCGGCATCAAGCTTGTCTTCACGCCCCAGGTCAACCGGGCTGTGCAGCAGCGAGCAGGATGGCGCGACCCACAGGCGATCACCCAGACGCTCGTGAGCATACTGCAACGTGGCCAAAGCGTTTTCCAGATCGCAGCGCCAGACGTTACGGCCGTTGACCACGCCCAGCGACAGCACTTTGTAGGCCGGCAGGCGGTCGAGGATGGTCGGGAACTGCTCAGGCGCGCGCACCAGATCGATGTGCAGGCCGTCCACCGGCAGGTTGGCGGCCAGGCCCAGGTTCTCTTCGAGACCGCCGAAGTACGTGGCGACCAGCTTCTTCAACGGGTCACGCTGAATCAGGTTGTAGGCGCGCTCAAAGGCGTTTTTCCAGTCCTGCGGCAAATCGAGGACCAGGATCGGCTCGTCGATTTGAACCCATTCAACGCCTTGTGCCGCCAGACGCTGGAAGATTTGACCGTACAGTGGCAGCAGGCGATCGAGCAGTTCGAGCTTGTCGAACTCGGCGCCCTTGGCCTTGCCCAGCCACAGGTAAGTCAGCGGGCCGATGATCACCGGCTTGACGTTGTGCCCCAGTGCGCGGGCCTCTTCGACTTCTTCGAACAGCTGATCCCAACCGAGCTGGAATTGTTGATCGGCGCTGAATTCAGGCACGAGGTAGTGATAGTTGGTGTCGAACCACTTGGTCATTTCCTGGGCGTGCGCGCCGCCGCAGCAACTGTCGCTCACACCGCGAGCCATGCCGAACAGGGTTTGCAGACTGGCCTTGCCATCGTGCGGGCGGAAGCGCTCGGGGATCACACCGAACATCAACGAGTGGGTCAGGACCTGGTCGGACCAGGCGAAGTCGCCGACCGGCAATAGCTCGATCCCGGCTTTCTTCTGCAAGTCCCAGTGGGTCTTGCGCAGGTCACGGCCCACGGCGCGCAGGCCGGCTTCGTCGAGCTCGCCCTTCCAGAACGCCTCTTGAGCCTTTTTCAGTTCGCGGTCGCGACCAATGCGCGGAAATCCAAGAGAATGGGCCACAGCCATGTCAAATAACTCCAATGCGTTCAATGGGGCCATTGTCGACAGTGCCGGCGAGTGAGACAAACTCATTTTAATCGTGATGATCACAAGTTATTCTCATGATCAATGACGCTCCACAGCCTGTGCTGGATGGACACCTGGTTCAGCGTGCTCGCCCCCATGTTCAACCTGCATCTGAAAACCACTGGCGTGACCGTACCGTGGCGTGTGCGTAAGCCGGGCGTCGATGGCATCATCACCCGCTACGAAGATTGCGATGATCGCCACCCCCTCTGATCGGCCAAGGAATAGTCCCGATGCGTATCAAGACACTGCCGGCCCAGGCCACGGCGTTCTACCCGAACGCCAAAGCGCAGACCGCCGGAATCAACCCATGACGGCCATTTTTCGGCCGCGTCCGACGTTGATCTTTTTGTTGCTGTTGCTGGTGCTGGTGTTCTGGCTGTCCCTGGCCCTCGGGCCGGTCAGCCTGCCGCTGGGCGATACCTTGCTGGCCGGGATGCGTCTTCTGGGGTTGCCGCTCGACGGTGGCGATACACAGCAGGCGGAGTTGATCCTTGGGCAGATTCGCCTGCCGCGCAGCTTGCTCGGCATCGCCGTGGGTTCGGTACTGGCGTTGTCCGGCGTGGCGATGCAGGGGTTGTTCCGCAACCCCTTGGCGGACCCGGGTCTGGTCGGTGTTTCCGGTGGCGCGGCACTCGGTGCCGCCCTCGCCATCGTCGGCGGCAGCCTGCTCGGTGGCATGCCAGCGGCCATCGAACCTTATCTGCTGTCGGTCAGCGCCTTCGCCGGTGGTTCGATTGTCACGGCGGTGGTGTATCGCTTCGGCCGCCGCGACGGGCAAACCGACGTTGCCACCCTGCTCTTGGCGGGTGTGGCGATGACGGCCATGGCCGGTGCCGGCGTGGGGCTGTTCACCTACCTGGCCGACGATGCGACCTTGCGTACCCTGACGTTCTGGAACCTGGGCAGCCTCAACGGTGCCAGCTACTCGCGCTTATGGCCGTTGCTGATCGTTACCCTGGGCGTGGCGTTGTGGTTGCCACGTCGGGCGGCGGCGCTCAATGCCATGCTGCTGGGTGAGTCGGAGGCCCGTCACCTGGGCTTCGACATCGAGCGGATCAAGCTTGAGCTGGTGCTGTGCACGGCGCTCGGCGTCGGCGCGGCCGTCGCCGCGGCGGGCCTGATCGGTTTTATCGGCCTGGTGGTACCGCATCTGATGCGTCTGCTGGTCGGCCCGGATCACCGGGTGTTACTGCCTGCGTCGTTGCTGGCCGGTGCCAGCCTGCTGTTGCTGGCCGATCTGGCGGCGCGTTTGTTGTTGGCGCCGGCGGAATTACCCATCGGCATCGTGACGGCACTGATCGGCGCTCCGTTCTTTCTTTATCTGTTGGTACGAGGGCGTTCCTGATGCTGCGGGCAAACAACTTGCTGGTACGTCGTGGCAACCGCACGGTACTGGCGAACATCGATATCGAGTTGCGCCCCGGTGAAGTGCTCGGTGTGCTGGGGCCCAATGGCGCCGGCAAAAGCACCCTGCTCACCGCTTTATGCGGCGAACTGGCGAGCAGCGAAGGCACGGTCAGCCTCGACGAGCGTCCACTCGCCGACTGGCCGGGTCAGGAACGGGCCAAACGTCTGGCCGTGCTGCCGCAGAGTTCGAGCCTGAACTTTGCGTTCTCGGTCAATCAAGTCGTCGGCATGGGTCGCTTACCCCACGCCAGCGGCCGCGTGCGCGATGCCGAAATCGTCGCCGAAGCGCTTAAAGCGGCCGATGCGCTGCATCTTGCCGGACGCAGCTATCTGGCCCTGTCCGGCGGCGAACGCCAGCGCGTGCATCTGGCGCGGGTGCTCGCTCAACTGTGGCCGGGTGCGGCAGGGCAAATCCTGCTGCTCGATGAACCGACGTCGATGCTCGATCCGCTGCACCAGCACACCATTTTGCAAGCCGTGCGTGACTTCGCCGAGCGCGGGGCCGCCGTGCTGGTGATCCTGCACGACCTCAACCTGGCCGCACGTTACTGCGATCAACTGCTGTTGTTGCAACAGGGGCTGCCCCACGCCTATGGTCCACCGGCAGAGGTGCTGACCGTCGAAGCGCTGGCGGCAGTCTATGGGTTGGAAGTGCTGATTCACCAACACCCGGAACGCGGCCACCCGTTGATCATCGCGCGCTGATACCGCTCCCTCCTCTGTCATCGAGGGGGCACCTGTCCGATAAGGAAAACCGATGCGTTTTGTGTTGCTCTGTGCATTCAGCCTGTTGGCAGGCTGCCAAACCCATCAAGTCACACCACTGCCGGCGCCGATCGCCCCGCAAGGGCGTGATCACACTGACCTTGGGGTCATCCGTGAACTCGCCACGGGCCGCACGCTGACGCCGCAAGAACTGGTCGAACGCCTGGCCGTTGCGCCGCGGGTTCTGGTCGGAGAGCAGCACGACAACCCGGATCACCACGCCCTGCAATTGTGGCTGCTGCGCGAACTGGCGGCACAACGGGCCCAGGGCAGCCTGCTGATGGAAATGCTCAATCCCGATCAACAGGCCAGGGTCGATGCCGCCCAAGCCGCGACCCGCGCCGGCCAGCCACCGGCCGATGCGTTCACGGCGCTGGCCTGGCAGGCCAATTGGGACTGGAGCGTCTATGGCGCACTGGTCACCTACGCGCTGCGACAACCGTATCCACTGCTGGCGGCGAATCTGGACCGCGCGCAGATCATACAGATCTACAAACAGCGCCCGGTACTCACGGGGGCAGCCTCCACCACCCAACAAGTGCAGGCGACCTTGCTCGAAGACATCCGCGAATCCCATTGCGGCCTGCTGCCCGAAGCACAGATGCCGGCGATGCTCGCGGTGCAGCAACAGCGTGACCGGCACATGGCGGAGCGCCTGATGGAAGCGCCTCTACCTGCGCTGTTGCTGGCCGGCGCCTTCCATGTGCGCAAGGATCTGGGGGTGCCGCTGCACCTGAAGGACCTGGGTGCCGGTGAAGGCAATGCGGTGCTGATCCTGGCCGAAGCGGGCAAGACCGTGACGGCCGAGAGTGCAGATTTTGTGTGGTACACCGCCGCGCAACCGGAAGAGGATCATTGCGCGCAGCTGCGTCGCTGAACACAGGCGAAACATTGTGGTGAGGGGGGCTAACCTGTGGCGAGGGGGCTTGCCTGTGGCGAGGGAGCTTGCTCCCGCTGGGTTGCGAAGCGACCCCAAAAAGAGGGCCTGCTGCGCAGTCCAGCGGGAGCAAGCTCCCTCGCCACAGGTTTCAATCTGCCTGGAATCTCTAAGTCATCCCCCACTCCGGCGCGACACTATGTCACGCCTGTGCATCGGTCCAATGGTCGTATCCGCCCCTCCGGCACCGGCACAGTTTGTTAACATCCCCACGATTTTTTCGTCTGTACAGTCATCACGCTGTCATTTCAGCCTGTTCAACAGGATGCTTTTTTTCATGAGTACTGTGTATACCCGCCGAACGGTCCTGCAAGGCATGGGCCTGTTGAGCCTGGGCCTGCTCGCCGGTTGCGACGACAGCAGCAAGCTGGCGTTCAAGTACGGCAAAGACCTCAGCGACAAGATCATGGGGCGTAACTTCAAACTCAAGAACGCTCAGGGCGAAACCCGGATGCTGGGCAGCTATCGCGGCCTGATGCCGATGGTGTTCTTCGGTTTCACCCAGTGCCCGGCTGTGTGCCCGACCACGCTGGCCCGCGCGGCACAGGCCAAGAAACTGATGGGGCGCGATGGCGAAAGGCTGCAGGTGATCTTCATCACCCTGGACCCCGAGCGCGACACGCCAGAGATGATCGATAAATACGTAAAAGCCTTCGACCCGAGTTTCGAAGCGCTGTACGGCACCCTGGAAGAAACCGCCGCCACCGCCAAGGAATTCGGCGTGTTCTTTGAAAAGGTCCCGAGCGGCGATACCTATACCCTCTCCCATACCGCGACCAGCTATGTCTTCGACTCCCGGGGCACGCTGCGCCTGGGACTGTCCACGTCCCTGACGGCCCAAGAGTGCGCAGAAGACCTGCTCACCGTGATGGAGGTTTGCTGAAATGAATGCCCCGCAGGCTAAAACCCGTTTTGCACAACGCTGCAGGCAAATGGCACTGGGATTGTCCCTGGTTGGCCTGGCCTTTCAGGCATCGGCACAAACCGAGGTCAAAGACGCCTGGGTCCGCGCCACCGTGGCCGGCCAGCCGTCGAGCGGCGCCTTCATGACCGTCACCGCGAGCAGCGACAGCAAGTTGCTGAGCGTGCAAACGCCGGTTGCCGGGCTGGTGCAGATCCATGAAATGAGCATGAAAGACGACGTGATGAAAATGCAGCAGGTGGGCGCCGTCGCACTGCCCGCCGGTAAAGCGGTGAGCTTCGATCCCCACGGCTACCACATCATGCTCATGAACCTGACGGGCCAGATCAAGGAAGGCGACAAGGTGCCGCTGACCCTGACCGTCGAAGACGCCAAGGGTGAGAAAGAGTCGATTCAGGTTGAAGTCGTTGCCAAGGCGATTGGCACCATGGATCACGGCTCGATGATGCATGATCACAGCAAGATGAATTGATTGCTCTGTCAGTTAAAACACAGAACCTGTGGGAGCGAGCCTTTCAGGTCTTGACGACAACCCCCTGTCGTTCGCCAAGACCCTTTCATGTCAGCTCAAACCAGCTTGAGCACGACGTTGATGTTGTTGCGCGTGGCTTTCGAGTACGGGCAGTACTGGTGCCCGGTGTCGACGATTTTCTGCGCGGTTTCGCGATCCAGCCCTGGCAGGCTGACATTGAGCCGCGCCTGGAGCAGGTAGCCGCCTTCATTGGTGCCCAGGTCGACTTCGGCGTCGACGGCCACATCCTTGGGCAGCGCCACGTTCATTTCCCTGGCCGCCACCTGCATGGCGCCGATAAAACAGGCTGACCATCCGGCAGAGAACAGTTGCTCGGGGTTAGTACCGCCACCGCCCGCACCTGGCGACGACAGCTTCACATCGAGGATGCCGTCGGAGCTGCGGGAGGCGCCGTCACGCCCGCCGGTGGTGTGGGTTTTGGCGGTGTACAACACTTTATCGATCTGGTTCATGGTGACCTCCTGATTGAGTTGTAAGAATCCGGTATTAACACCCCATCCGGACGCAGGGATGGTCAATCAATATAGACGTCACACGCCCACACCGTGGTCGATCCGACCAGCGCCCGTTTCTTCTTTATTTACGCGCCAACTTGTACCTGACGCAGTCCTCATAAAAGCTCTGCCGTACAGCCGTCGGTTTGAATCTCGACGGACTGTCATAAGTTTGCTCTGTAATGCCAAGTGCCATCATGCGCATCCAGGTTTTGGCGAACTTGTAAGCCTGGATTTTCTGGCGCGCGGCATACAAAGAAACGCCTGAAAGCTTGAGTTCCTGTGCCCTTGCAGCGGTGCCCGCGCCCCAGCTGCACATGTACTGATCATTGCCGGCCAGTTCTTTGGCTTGAGCCGAATTGGCTACACCCGCAACTACCAGCGGGATTAACGCGATCCATATCTTGCGCATCTTGACCTATTTAACTGGCTGAAAATGAACTAATTTTGCTGAGGATTTTTAAACTTGGGGGCCAGCATCGTGCCTTTTCTGCAAATGAATGCGAAAACGAGATGGGTAATTTCATTTCTTGCGAGTTTTCAATCCTTTGCTATAGCTAAGTCTCTCAATCGCCAACTAAGTGAGGCAACGGAATGTCAGTCGCAAAAAAAATGAGTGTGGGGCAACTGACAATGTTGACCGCCGTCAACATGTTGGGCTCCGGCATTGTGCTACTACCGACGAAACTCGCGGAAGTCGGTGCAATTTCGATCCTTTCCTGGCTGGTGACGGCCACCGGTTCCCTCGCTCTGGCCTACGCCTTTGCGCGATGCGGGATGCTCAGCCGCAAGACCGGCGGCATGGGCGGTTATGCCGAATACACGTTCGGTAAAGCGGGTAACTACATCACCAACTACACCTACGGTCTGTCACTGTTGATTGCCAACGTCGCGATCAGTATTACCGCGGTCGGCTATATCCAGGTGTTGTTCGGGATAAAACTTGATTCGCTGCAAGTAGGCCTGGCGACCATTGCGCTGTTGTGGATCACCACTTTCGCCAACTTTGGCGGCGCGAGCATTACCGGCCGGATCGGTGCGATCACGGTCTGGGGTGTAATTGCCCCGGTGGTACTGGTATCCACGGTGGGCTGGTTCTGGTTCGACAGCAGCGTTTACGCCGCCGGCTGGAACCCCCACGACAAGGGCTGGTTCGAAGCGGCCGGCGCCTCGGTGGCGATCACCCTGTGGGCCTTCCTCGGTCTGGAATCGGCTTGCGCCAACACCGACGCGGTGGAAAACCCTGAGCGCAACGTACCGATTGCCGTGCTGGGCGGCACCCTGGGTGCGGCGGTGATCTACATCGTCTCCACCAACGTCATCTTCGGTATCGTCGGCAACGAAGAACTGGTCGCGTCCACCGCACCGTTCGGCCTGGTGTTCGCCAAGATGTTCACCCCGATGGTCGGCGACATCGTGATGGCGGCCATGGTGCTCGCCTGCATCGGTTCGCTGCTGGGTTGGCAGTTCACCATTGCCCAGGTGTACAAAAGCTCGGCGGACACCGGTTACTTCCTGTCGATCTTCGCCAAGGCCAACAAGGCGGGAACGCCGATTGTCGGCATGCTGGTACTGCTCGCCGCACAGACCGCACTGGCCCTGCTCACCATCAGTCCCGACCTGAGCAAGCAGTTCGACACCCTGGTCAACCTCGCGGTGGTGACCAACCTAGTGCCTTACATCCTGTCCATGGCCGCGCTGATGACCATGCAGAAAGTCTCCAACGTGCCGGAAGGCAAGGCGCTGGCGACCAACGTCATTGCCCTGATCGCGGCGGCCTACAGCTACCTGGCGCTATACAGCTCCGGTGAGCAGGCGCTGATGCTGGGCGGCGTGGCAACCATCGCTGGTTACACCCTGTTCGGCTTCGTCAACAACCGCCTGATCCGCCTCGAAGCGCTCAACAACAGCGTACCGACGCAAACCGTCAGCGCGCAGCACCTCACTGCCGAGCCAGTGCCGGTGAACAATCTGAATGCAGTCATTATGGAGGTTCAAGCATGACGGAATATAAACACTCGCTGGGCATGCTGGCGCTACTGGTCAGCAGTCCGCCGGACAAGCGAACGGTGTTCGGTCGCGCCCTGGACCAACTGGTCCACGACGTAGAGGGCCGTGGGGTCAGCGTACTGGCTTCGGAAAGCCTCATCGATGCTGCATCGATCCTGCGTTCGGACCCGGCCATTCAATGTGTGATCATCCGATGGGAAATGGACACCAGCGAAGGCCACGCCGACTGCACCCGATTGCTGGTCAAGCTACGCGAGCGCAACACCCGGGTGCCGGTGTTTCTGATCAGCGACCGTACCACCGCGTCGACCATTCCGTTATTGGTCATGCAACACGCCGACGACTTCATCTGGCTGCCCGAGGACACCTCCCGCTTCCTCAGCGGGCGCATCCTGGCCGCTATCGAACGCTATCGCCAGGCGGCCCTGCCGCCGATGTTCGGCGCGCTGGTGAAGTTTGCCCGCAACTATGAATACTCCTGGCACACCCCAGGACATGCCGGTGGCACCGCGTTCCTGAAAAGCACCGCAGGCCGGGCCTTCTACGAGTTCTTCGGCGAAAACCTGCTGCGTTCCGACCTGTCGATCTCGGTCGGCGAACTGGGCTCCCTGCTCGATCACAGCGGCCCGATCGGCCAGGGCGAACGTTATGCCGCCAAGGTCTTCGGCGCGCACCGCACGTACTACGTGACCAACGGTTCGTCGATGTCCAACCGCGTCATCCTCATGGCCAGCGTCACGCGCAATCAGATCGCCCTGTGCGACCGCAATTGCCACAAGTCCGCTGAACATGCGATGACCCTGTCCGGGGCGATTCCGACCTACCTGGTGCCGACCCGCAACCGCTACGGCATCATCGGCCCGATCCTGCCGCAAACCCTGAGCGCTGAAGGCGTGAAAACCGCCATCGCCAACAACCCGCTGGTCAAGCAAGGCATCGACCCGACACCGGTGCACGCCATTGTCACCAACTCCACCTACGACGGCCTGACCTACAACGTCACCCGTGTCGAAGAGCTGCTGGGCGAAAGTGTCGACCGTCTGCACTTCGACGAAGCCTGGTACGGTTATGCGCGTTTCAACCCGCTGTACAGCGGACGCCATGCCATGCACGGCGACCCGGCCGATCACGACAAATCCAAGCCGACCGTGTTCGCTACCCAGTCGACCCACAAGTTGCTGGCCGCCCTGTCCCAGGCCTCGATGATCCACGTACGCGACGGCCGTAACCCGATCGAACATGCGCGCTTCAACGAGTCGTACATGATGCATGCCTCGACCTCGCCGAACTACGCGATCATGGCGTCCTGCGACGTCAGCTCGGCGATGATGGAAGCGCCGAGCGGGCAGATCCTCACCAACGAGTCGATTGAAGAGGCCATCAGCTTCCGCCAGGTGCTCTCGCGCATGCACAACGAGATGCTGAGCAAGGATGACTGGTTCTTCACCTGCTGGCAGCCGCCGACCGTACAGGTTGGCGCAGCGACCGTGCCGTTCCATGAGGTCGACCCGGCTACGCTTAAAACCGACCCGAACTGCTGGGTCCTGCACCCGAACGCGGTATGGCACGGCTTCGGCGACATCGAAGACGGCTACTGCATGCTCGACCCGATCAAGGTTTCGGTACTTGCCCCGGGCATGGGCGACGACGGCAACCTGCTCACCAACGGCATCCCCGCCTGCGTGGTCACCGCGTACCTGGGTCGCCAGGGTATCGTGGTCGAGAAAACCACCGACTTCACCATCCTGTTCCTGTTCTCCATCGGCATCACCAAAGGCAAGTGGGGCACGCTGCTCAATGCCCTGCTCGACTTCAAGCGCGATTACGACGACAACGCCGAGCTCGAACTGTGCCTGCCCGATCTGTACAACGCCAACCAGCGACGCTATGCCGGCATGGGCCTGAAGGACCTGGCCGACGAAATCTTCGCCGCCATGAAGAAACACAAGACCACCGCCAACATGTCCCAGGCTTTCGGCACCCTGCCAAAAGCCGAGTTCAGCCCGGTGGAGGCCTACGAAAAACTGGTGCGCAACGACATTGAACTGGTGACGCTCAACGAAGCCGCCGGGCGCCTCGCCGCCACCGGTATCGTGCCCTACCCGCCAGGCATCCCGTTGCTCATGCCGGGTGAGAACGCAGGGCCTGCGGACGGTCCGTTGCTGGCGTATCTCAAGGCACTGGAAGCCTTCGACAAATCCTTCCCCGGTTTCACCCATGACACCCACGGGATCGAAGTCGAAGACGGGGTTTATCGGATGCTGGTATTGAAGTGAGGTAAGCGAGACACACCGTAAAACCTGTGGGAGCGAGCTTGCTCGCGATAGCGGACTGACATTCAGCAATGATGTCGACTGACACTCCGCCATCGCGAGCAAGCTCGCTCCCACATTGCTTTGCATCCCCCAAAAATCCCTATGGGCAAATTCGATCACAGCGCTCTATGATTGATCCCCATGACCACCACCGCTGCGATCCGCTCACCCTGCCCGCCCGGCGCCTGCGACTGCGGGCGTGACCCGTTGCTGGAAACACCGGGGGCGGACCTGCGCATCCTGTTTCTGACCCGCAACGAAGAAAAACGCCTGATCGAACGCCTGGAAAACCTGCAGAGCCTGAGCGATCTTGAGCACGTGCAACGGCGCATGTTCGAACAGTTGGGTATCCGCGTGAAGATCGCCCCCGGCTTCAATGAAGTGCGCACCATGCGCGGCATCGGCATCCAGGTTGGCGAACTGCCGGGGCTGTGCCGCAAGACCCGCGCCAACATCCCCGCCGCCATTCGCCGAGCCATGGAAAAACGCCCGCAGATTGCCTACGAACTGCTCAATGCCAACGACCTGTTGCGTGACGCCTGATGAAACCTCTCCTCGAATTCCCCCTCACCGACAAGATTCTCACCACATACGCCCTGGCCATCGGTGCCGACCTGCAGGGCTACCGCAACCACATTTACCGGGTGCTGAATTTCCATGGCGCCCTCAGCGGTGCCGAGGGCCTGCCCCCGCAAGC
Organism: Pseudomonas sp. IT-196MI5; assembly: GCF_949767415.1. Classification (NCBI taxonomy): domain Bacteria; kingdom Pseudomonadati; phylum Pseudomonadota; class Gammaproteobacteria; order Pseudomonadales; family Pseudomonadaceae; genus Pseudomonas; species Pseudomonas sp. IT-196MI5. Next base: position 2,340 of record NZ_CATKPZ010000034.1, on the reverse strand, counting down.
CGTACAAATCGCGGCGGCGTTTCATGACCTGGGTATCTGGACCGATGACACCCTCGACTACCTGCCCCCGTCCATTGCTCTGGCCATCGAGTACCTCGACAGCCAGCAACGACCGGAACTGAAGGATGAAGTCAGCGCGTTGATACTTGAACATCACAAGCTGCGCCGGTATCGCGGCGCTTACGCCAACAGTGTCGAACCCTTCCGCCAGGCCGATCTGGTGGATGTGTCCCTGGGGCTGGTGCGTTTCGGCTTGCCCCGAAGCTTCATCAAAACCGTGCAGGCGACCTTTCCCGATCATGGTTTTCACTCGACGCTGATAAAGCTATCTGCCCGGCAGCTCATCCGCTCGCCGCTGCGGCCGCTGCCGATGTTTCGCTGGTAACACAAGCGTCCGCCTTCCCCACCGATGGCGCCATTGCCGCAACGCCATTTCGCAGCAAAGTGCCTGAAACACTCACCTTCTGACTATCCATTACTGGATATTTCGCAATTCAAACCTACGCTCTTCGCGGGGGCTTACGAATTTCAACGACGGTTGGGGGCTCGTCTCGATTTACTCACGCTTGTGCGCAGGAGCTCGACATGAACCGGACATCCTTATCCACGATGTTTGCGCTACCCCTGTTGTTGTCTGCAATGGCGTTACCCGCCCTGACCCTGGCCGCCGACAAGGTCCCTAACATTCTGGTGATCATGGGCGACGATATCGGCTGGTCGAATATCGGCGTCTACAACCAGGGCATGATGGCTGGCAGAACCCCCAACCTCGACCAACTGGCGAATGAAGGCATGCGTTTCACCGACTATTACGCCGAAGCCAGTTGCACCGCCGGGCGCGCCAACTTCATCACTGGCGAGCTTCCGATTCGGACAGGCATGACCACCGTCGGCCAGGCCGGCTCGCCCGTGGGCATTCCCGCCGAAGCCGTCACCATCGCGACCGCACTCAAGGCCATGGGTTATGCCACCGGCCAGTTCGGCAAGAACCACTTGGGCGACCTGAACCAGTTCCTGCCCACCGTCCACGGTTTCGATGAATTCTTCGGCTACCTCTATCACCTCGACGCCATGGAAGACCCGGCGCACCCCAATTATCCGAAGGAACTGCTGGACCGCGTCGGCCCACGCAACATGGTCCACAGCTGGGCCACCACCACCGATGACACGACCGTAATGCCGCGCTGGGGCAAGGTGGGCAAGCAGAAAATCGAAGACGCCGGCACGCTCTATCCGGAGCGGATGAAAACCGTCGACGAGGAGATTCGCGACAAGGCCTTCACTTTCATCGACAAGGCCAAGCAGGACAACAAACCGTTCTTCGTCTGGCTCAACCCGACCCGCATGCACATCGTCACGCACCTGTCCGACAAGTACGAAGCCATGCGCAACTCGGAAAATGGCTGGTCGGAACAGGAAGCCGGCATGGCGCAGCTCGATGACATCGTTGGCGACGTCCTGGCGAAGCTGAAAAAAGACGGCATGGACGACAACACCATCGTGGTTTTCACCACCGACAACGGTGCGGAAAACTTCACCTGGCCCGATGGCGGCACGACGCCGTTCGCCATGGGCAAAGGCACGGTCATGGAAGGTGGCTTCCGGGCGCCTGCGATCATTCGCTGGCCGGGCAAGGTGCCGGCCAATCAGGTCGCCAACGGCATCATGTCCGGCATGGACTGGTTCCCGACCCTGGTCGCGGCGGCGGGCAACCCGAACATCACCGCCGAACTGCTCAAAGGCAAACAATTGGGCGACACCACCTACAAAGTTCATCTGGACGGCTATGATCAAACTCCAATGATCACCGGAAAAGGTCCGTCGAACCGGCATGAAGTCTTCTACTTTGGAGAGAGCTCCTTGGGTGCAGTGCGCATAGACGACTACAAATATCGCTTCATTGACCAACCGGGTGGCTGGCTGGGGGCTAAAGTTGCTGTGGACGTGCCGATCCTGACCAATCTTCGACTCGACCCGTTCGAACGCATGGGCTGGCCGGAAAATCAGGCCGCGCAAGGTTCGCAACAATACTTCGACTGGTTCAAGTTCCAATTCTGGCGTTTCGTGTTCGTCCAGCAGCAAGTGGCCAAACTGGCAGAAACAGCGATCGAGTACCCGCCGATGCAAAAAGGCGCGAGTTTCAACCTCGACTCGGTCAAAGCCAAGATCGCCGCGGCTCGGGCAGAGATGGCCAAGTAAACAGCCGAATCCACGGGTGGCTGGTGCAGTCCACCCGTATTCGAAATGGACAATTGCTGAGGGATTTCAATGCCGACAAAAACCGCTACCCTCCCCGCCTCTGCGCTACTTGCCCTGTGCTGCCAACAAGCCTGGGCCGGT